>NZ_QTQD01000045.1:0-49192 GCF_003858025.1 Burkholderia sp. Bp9004
GTCATGCCCATCGGCGAAGACAGTCAACTTGTCAGTCCAATCGCGGAACAACTTGGCAGACTGGTACGACTGCGGGCTGGACCAGACGAGGCCCCAATGCTGGCCGGCGACTTCAAAGCCGTCGCAATAGGGGCAGGGCACGATGGACGTGCCCCAGCTTTCGGCAAAGCCCGGAACTTCAGGCATCTGGTCGGCGACGCCATAGCTCAGGATCAAGCGGCGCGCCCTCAGGCTTTCGTGATCGTCAGTGACGACGCAGAAATCGTCGATGGCACCAGACACGCTCTCGGCCCGGGCATTGACGAGACTGATCGTCGGATAGCGCGCCAGTTGCTGCCGCGCCTCGACCAGGATGTCCAGCGGCGGCTTGTGATCGTGGCCAAGCAGGCCATGCGAGTGGCCTGCAAAGCGGTTGCGCGGCCGGCCGGTATCGAGAACAGTGACCTTGCGGCGAGCACGGCCAAGCTGCAGGGCGGCGGCGAGGCCGGCAAAGCTGCCACCGATGATGATGACGTCATTCATGGTGATGGGCTCCGTGTTGTGGAGGGAGGGTGGGCCGAGCGTGGGGTGTAATATCGTCCGGCGATACGCGCTTGAGACGGTCAGCGAGCAGGGCTTCGGCATTGGCGAAAAAGTTGCCCATGCTGTATTGGCCGGCTCGACAATGCCGCTCGATATCGCCGGGCTGCCCGGGGAAACTGGATCTGGACAACCGGGTGAAACCTGCCCTTGGCTTGCACATTGAGATACTGGATGGTATCCTAATGCACGTATTTTAATACTGTCAAGTACTGGAATTGTCGTGACCGAAAATAGCCAGGGCCGGCGCGGTCGGCCCGCCAACGAGGCGCTTCGCCAAACGATCGTCGACGCGGCGTGCGAACTCTTCGTGGAATTGGGTTTTCAAGCGACGACCATGGACAAGGTCGCGCAGCGGGCGAAGATATCCAAGCTGAGCATCTATCGGCACTTCGAGAACAAGGAGGCGCTGTTCAGCGCGGCCATGGTGGCACGCTGCGATCAATTTGCACCGCAGGCCCTTTCTGAAGGTGTTGACGGTTCGGCCGAAGATCAGCTGGTGGCGGTCGGGGCCTCCCTGCTTCGCACGCTGTTGAGCCCGGACGTCCGCAGTGTCGAAGCCATGGTTTTGGCCGACAAGACGAATCAAAAGGCGTTAAGCAAGCTCCATTACGAAGCCGGGCCCGCCCGTGTCATCGCCCACATCGAGGCCGTGTTGCGTCAGTTGCACGCGAAAGGGATGCTGAACGTACCCGATGCTCTCCAGTCCGCCCGCTTGTTTGCCGCGCTTTTCAAAGGATCCGATCTCCTGCTTATTGCACGCTTCAATGAGGCGAGAGCAGAGGACGACAACGAAATCGAATCCTATTGCCGGTCGGCCGTCGCCATGTTCATCGCCGCGCACGGTGGCATCTGAAGGTGCGCTATCGCGGCCGATGAAGAACACGCAGCAATTGCATACGCTGTTCGCCCCGAGCAACCTCTGGATGATGCGTGGACGACTGACGGGCTAGGCTCATTGCCTGAACGCAAAAGCCGCCCGCGCGGGCAGGCAGAGGCCGCTTTACACACGATAGCGGTCGCTACTGCGGCCTGAGTGGAACGACAGAGAAGGGTCGTTCAGAGTCGTTCGCGTCGTCCCAGAACCGCCCTTTGCGGTCGTGTACCGATCGTGACGTCCGAATGAACGCGCCAGCCAGATAAGCCGACTTATTTCGAGATGGAACCTTATGACCATGTCACGATCGGCTGCTCCAATCGCACTGGACGGAGTTTCTTCGAGCGCTTGACCGGCCCCGATGGTCTGATCTCTTAGATTTGCCGGATGCTCAGGCGTCTCGTTCGCGAAGCATCCAACGCGTCAGTTCTCGAATCTGATCGGTCGTGACGCGCTCGTGCAGGATCAGTGTGCGTAGATAAACGGCGCCGATCAGGCAATGAAGCAGGGGCATTGGATCCACCCCCTGCGGCCACTCGCCCATTTTTGCGGCGCGATCGAAAATCTGCTGAACCGCCGAAAAGCGGTTCGTCCACAACCTGCGCAGTTCGCTCGTTACGGCCGCATCGTTGTACATGGCCAGCACAAACTGGATGGCAGACCTGCCCACGGCCGTTCGCAAGTACTGCGCGGTGGCAGACAGCAGCGCGACGAGATCCGCGTGAAGTGAACCCCGATCAGGTATCGCGATGTGCTCGGCAAAAAGCTCGAAGACGGCCTCCATCATCAGCCCTTCCTTGCTCTTCCAGCGGCGATAGATCGAACTCTCATGCACGCCCGCGAGCGCTGCGATGGCACCGATGTTGAGCCCCTCGAAACCGGCTGCCTGCAATTGGGCAATTGTTGCGGAGATCACGGCTTCACGGACACGTGCGCTGCGGCCGCCAAGGCGGCGACGTGGCGACGGCGATTCTTGTTCGGCTGACTTTGGCATGAGCAGATTTTACACATCGTTTCATCGACTGCCTGCCTCGTCACGGCAGTCCGGCCGCGACTACGACCACTCGACGGTCGACAGGCATGCGGTAAACACTAACGCAAGTTTACTTGCGTTAGTGGTGCGAGTCGGGAAACATGGCAACTCGTTCACCCGCGCTACGGAGGTTCAAGTGAAAGCAGTGACGTTTTTCAAGTCAGGTACAGAGGTGGCTTGCGAGGACATCCTCAGAATGGAAGTTAAAAGGGCGCGCTACATGATGGCCTTGCTCATGGAGAAACTGGGGGCGGACGGCATGGTCAGCCTGTTCGCGAAGGAGATCGCGGAGCACGAATCGAACGAGAAGGATTGGTCGCTGCGTGCGAGTGGTTGCTTCAGTTCGTCGGTTGCCGAAGCGCACGTCGCGGTGGGCACCAGCGCAGAATTCGTGAGTTGGTTCTGGGCGGGGTATGGCGGGCCGAACAGCCCGGCAATGCTCCGGGCCCACCCTGAGCATCTCGGTGCGCTACCACTCTCGGACGGGCGTGTCGGCATTCTGGAAGTACCCGGCCATACAAAGTCGCCGGCCCTCCTGAAGCTCCGCCATCTGGATGACTGGAATGGAATCCCGATCGAACTGGCGCCCGATATGCCGCATCGGATGATGGGGCGCGTCGAGACGCCCGATGGCAAGACCGTTGGTTACTTGCTGCACCAATTCAGGGACACGCTTCCGGGGTTCGATGCACGGTTGGAGATCTTCTGGCCATCGACCGCGCCCGAAGAACTCATTCATGGCCACTCGGACCACCTGATGGTCGAGTGGTGCAACTGGTTCGAGCTCTATGCCCTTTCGCGGACGCAAGCAAACGACTTGATGCCGTTGGCGCTTTCCGTGAATACATAACCGGCCCGTCGGTTCGCGTACTTCGCGCAGGCAAGTGCGGCGCGGGCCGCTTGTGCGGAGCGTCAAGCAGCGGAAACACGCTACTGCTTTGCCACGTCATCGAAGCCGTGGACCGATTGCGGCCGATGTGCGCTCAAATTTTCGATTCGAGCCCGTGGCAATGTCGCGAGGGACATCAATCCCGGACCGGCGGAGGTTCAAGAAAAACCAACGCCCCGGCGTGCACGCCTGGCAAGACTCCGAGGACAGAAGCCAAAACGGCCATCGGTCCGGTTTCATTTGATCGCCATACGTCGAGCGCCGCATAGAGGCAGACTCTTAATCAATTATTTTGTAGTCCTGGATAACTGGAGGAGACATTAAAACGTGAGCGAGATGCAAAAAATCCGCCCGATGCTGCTGATCCCTATCTCGATCGCAGTACTGGGCTTACCGCCAAAAGTGCATGCGCAAAGTAACGTCACACTGTATGGTGTCGTGGACTCCGGCGTGATGTACACGAGCCGCACCTTCGACGCTGGAGCGGGGGCGAGCGGCCCGCATCAGGTATCAGCAACGGATGGCGGGATCTCGGGTTCTCACTTCGGTATCACCGGTGCCGAGGATTTGGGAGCAGGTACAAAGGCGATCTTTACACTGGAAAGCGGCTTTACTACGAACAACGGGGCGCTGGGCAACTCGAACGGGAATCTCTTCGGGCGGCAAGCCTTCGTTGGTCTCTCCGGACACTTCGGTACCGTCAAGGCCGGCCTGCAATACTCGCCGTTCGGACTTGCGATCGTCGATACGGACGCGCGGCATGCGTCGTTCTTCGGGAGTCAGGCCGGCATTTACATGGGCAACTTTTTTGCGACCGGAATTTTCGTCGCCAATGCCGTGTCCTATACGAGCCCGACAATCGCCGGCATACAGGCGAGTGCATTGCTTGCACTGGGTGGCGATCCAAAGGGATTTCAGGCGGGGCGCCAATTTGCGGCTCGCGTGAGATACGAATGGAAAGATCTGGTCGTGAACGCGGCCCTGTTCAGTGGAAATCCCGGCGGGTCAGCCAGCATTTCTACGCCATTCCCGTCAACGATCGAATTCAGCGGTCGAACGATCGGCGCGAGCTATAGGTGGGGAGGCGCAACCTTCAAGGGATCGTACACAAGCTACAAGATCGCCGGTTCCTTCAATGAGAAAGTGTACGCTGCGGGCGGCGAATATCTGATCACGCCGACACTGTCCACCGACGTAGGCGTTTGGTACATGCGGGACAGCAACGACTCAGCGAATCATTCTTTGCTGGCGTCTGCCGGGCTGGACTACTTTCTGTCGAAACGAACGACCTTGTACGGCTCCGCGGCATGCGTGAACAACCACGGGTTGATGCACACCGGGTTCACCGTGAATGGTGCGCTGTATGAGCCAACCGGTAGCAGTGTGGGCATCGTCGTTGGCGTTCGTCACCTCTTCTAGCGCACCCGAGAAACATATGCCGTGAAATCGCCGCCAGCGTTATTTGCTGGCGGCGATTTCACGGATGCTTCCTGGCATTGGGGGGCGGTGTTCAAGCACGATGCGCGGACACCGCGAGTCCACGGGATCGGTGCTTCAAAGCGCGAGGACCACGAACGTGACCCTCGCATTGAATCAGTGGCCGGTTGCGAAATGACGTGCGGTCAATGAGCGCTTTCCGCGGCCGGCACCTGCAAAACGGTTCCGTGGTTGGTGCCGAAACCGATTCGTGCAAAACCATCGCGTTCGCACCAGCCCCGGAAAATGACGGTATCGCCGTCGTCGAGGAACGTTCGGCTTTCACCATTGCCGATATCCACGGGTTGCGCGCCGCCTGCCGTGAGTTCGATCAACGCACCGGCTTCGCCCGATGACGGGCCGGAGATGGTGCCGCTTCCCAGCAGGTCACCCGGCTGGAGGTTGCAGCCCCCCATTGTGTGGTGCGCGATCATCTGCCCCAGCGTCCAGTACTGGTGCCGGAAACTGGTGCGCGTCAACGTACGCGGTTGCAGCCCTTGCGTGAGCTGACGCGCGCTGAGGATCGACACCTCGAGCTGGATGTCGAACGCCCCGGCCGTGCTGTTGTCGCCTGAAGACAGGTAATCGAGTGGCTGCGGGCGTTCGGCGACGCGTGACCACGTGGTGCGGTAAGGCAACAATGCTTCGAGGGTTACCAGCCAGGGCGATATCGTCGTCGCGAAATTTTTCGCGAGGAATGGCCCGAGCGGCTGCATTTCCCACGACTGGATGTCGCGCGCGGACCAATCGTTCAGCAGGCAGAGCCCGAAAATGTGCCGTTGAGCCTCACGCAGCGGGATTGAAGTACCGCGTGGATTGCCGACCCCGATCACTGCGCCCAGTTCCAGCTCGTAATCGAGCCGGCGACATGCATCGTGAACGGGAGAGGCGGACGGATTCGGGCGATATTGTCCCTTTGGCCGGTAGACCTGCTGACCGCTGACGCCAATCGACGACACGCGGCCATGATAAGCGATGGGTAACCAGTCGAAATTCGGGCTGATCGCCATGCCGAGCGGGCGGCTGCAGTTCACCGCATGATCGAGAGAGGTGTAGAAATCGGTGTAGTCGCCGATGCGCACGGGTACGGCGTACTCGGCTTCCGCTTGTGATACCAGCGTCTTCCGTACGCCCGACTCATGCGGACTACCGGCCCGAAGCAGTTCGAAGAGTGAGTGGCGCAGTGCCTGCCAGGCAGCCGGCCCCATATCGAGCAGTGCATTCAGCGTGGTTGCTGTTGCCGCTCGCGCGGCCTCGACTGCCAGACCGTCCATGCAGCCCACCTGCTGTAGCGCAGCGAGGTCAACGATCTGGTCGCCGATCGCGATCCCGCCGCGCCAAGTCTCGCCGCCGCCTCGGCGGCGAAACACGCCGATTGGCAAATTCTGCAACGGAAAGTCGGTCCCCGCCACGTTGGCCGCTTCGAGCCAGCTGCGTTGAGTGACGTCGTGTGTGTGATTCAGTTCCATTGAGGCTCCTCGCCTATACGGTTCGATGCAGGTCGCAAGCTGTTGCATTGAGGGCGTCGTCGAAGATCGCGACTGCGCGAGTCCAGCCAGCGGAGGCACCCCGGATTTTGTGCGGGAAGCACGAGATGAAGAAGCCGTGAGGTGGCAGCACCTCGAGATTGTGGAGTTTTTCCAGATGGCAATAGCCGATCTTGCGGCCGGCCTTGTGTCCTTCCCAGATCAGCGATGCATCACGCGTTTCGGAATATTTTTTTGCGGTATGTACGAATGGTGCGTCCCAACTCCACGCGTCGGTGCCAGTCAGGCGAACCCCTCGCTCGAGCAGGTACATGGTTGCGTCGAAGCCCATGCCGCAACCCGAGGAAACATAGTCGGGTTGTCCATAGCGCTTGCCTGCACGCGTGTTGATGACGACGATATCAAGCGGCTTGAGATCGTGGCCGATGCGCGCAAGCTCGAATTCGACGTCAGTAGCGGTCACGACGTAGCCATCGTCGAAGCCGGTGAAATCAAGCTTCACGCCGGGTTGGAAGCACCAGTCGAGCGGGACTTCGTCGATGGTTGTCGAACGCTCCCGCTCGCCCTTCGAATCGTTCATCGTGCTGTGGAAGTGGTACGGCGCATCCAGATGAGTACCGTTGTGTGTGCTCAACTGAATGTGTTCGATGGCCCAGCCTTCGTTGTCAGGCAGGTCGGTTTCCTGTAGGCCGGGAAAGAAGGCCGTAACGGCTTTGGCCGTATTCCGGTGCGTCAGATACTGAATCTTGGGGCCGTAACCCGGTGGATCGGAAATGACGTCGTTTTCCAGATAGATCGAAAGATCGACGAAGCGTCGTGTCATGTGCGGTTGCTCCTGGTTTGGGGGACTTGCCACCTACGCCGCATAGCACCGTTCATGTTATGCAGACTGTACGATCGTACAGTCAGTATTGTGTTGGTGTAAACTGGCGGCGCGTAATGAACGGAATGGCATTCGCGGTAATCGAGTCACAGGACAGCGGAGACACCATGCAATCGAAGGAAGTCACGGGACGGGCGACCGGCGTCCGGCGCGGGAAGGGAGCGCAACAGGCGGTCGAGACGAGCAAGCGCGAGCGGGTGCTCGACGTGGCAGAGCGGCTGTTCGCCGAAGGCGGTTTCGATGGCGTTTCGATGCGGGATATTGCGTCGGCGGCAGAGGTTGGGCTGCCGCTGATCGTGTATCACTTCGAGACGAAGATGGGCCTGTACCGCGCCCTGTTCGAGCGCCGCAAGACGGTGCTCGACACCCGGTTGGCTTTGCTTCGTGAACCAGTCGCCGAAGGTGAAGACCCGCTTGAGCATATCGTGCGAGCCTTCGTGCTCCCGGTGATGCAAATCCAGAATACCGAGTCCGGACTTGCGTATGCCAAACTCGTTGCGCGCGAAGCTTCCGATCCACGCGAGGCCGAGCGCGGCATCGTTGCTCAATATTTCGATCCGTTTGCGGCGGAATTCATCAAGGAAATCAGGAGAACGCTGCCAGGCCATAGCGCCAACTATGCGCACTGGGCCTACTTGTTCGCGGTGGGCGCGTTGGTGATGAGCGCGTTCGACAGTCGCATCGAGCGTATCTCGGGCGGCAAGATCAAGGCCGGCGCCCTGAAGCGCAAGGCCGAGCATCTGGTGACTTTCATTTCCGCCGGGATTCGCGCTGGCGCAACCTCTGACGCGCGTGCACCAGCCGCTTAGGCGGCACCTCGTCGTCGAACGCCACTTGCATTCCAGATGGTGTCTCGGTCCTCAACGCTTCGATGACACGGCTGGAGTCATTTAGGATCCGACTGTTGGCGTTCGACGTTTCCGTGAACCGTGACAGCAGTACCGCTAACGCGCGATTTATCGGCAGCGCCACCAGAACTCGCCGCGTAAACTACGAGACTAGGCGAGCCTAGGCTACGCTGCGGCAAGCGACAGTAGGGCGAGATCGATGGGGTTCTTGCGTGATGCAGTTCATTGAGCGAAATGCTCGCGAAATCAGAGAGATCTTTAACCGGGAATTCTTGACATGCAAATAAATCGATCTGATATGGCTGATCTGATCTATTTCCTGGCTATTGCTCGACAAAGGAGCTTTAGTCGTGCGGCGATAGAGCTCGGAGTAAGCGCCTCGACACTGAGCCATGCATTGAAGGGGCTCGAAGCTAGACTGGGCGTCCGTCTACTAAACCGTACGACGAAGAGCGTCACGCTAACCGCTGCGGGAGATGCGTTGGCAGCGTCGATCGGTATGCCATTCGAGGCGATCGACACGGCTCTGGAGACCCTGAATCGCTTCCGAGATGCGCCTACAGGCCGCATTCGGGTCAATGCGGCCGTCGAGGCTTCGACGTTGCTGTTAGCACCGGTCCTGCCGACATTTGTCGAGCGCTATCCTGACGTGGAACTGGATATCGTCGCGAGCAATCGTTTGGTCGACGTGACGGAGGGGGGCTTTGACGCGGGTATTCGCTACGGCGGAACGGTGCCGGAGGACATGATCGCGCAGCGCCTTTCGGCCAATATACGTTGGGTCGTTGCAGGGGCGCCCGATTATCTTGGCCGCTTCGGTATCCCCAATCACCCCAATGATCTGCTAGAGCATCGTTGCATTAGCAATCGCCTTGGTGACGATCGAATTTACCGATGGGAATTCAAACGCGGCGATGAGAGGCTCGAAGTGGCGGTACCGTCGTCGTTGACGGTCGATCATGCTGAAACCGGACTCGTCGCAGTACTCGGCGGAGCGGGGCTGATGTACTTTCCCGAACCGTTCGTCGCGACGTATGTCAGGGAGGGGCGGCTGCGTCTCGTGCTGAACGACTGGGCGCCTTCAGAACCGGGTTTCTACATTTACTATTCGAGCAGACGTCAGATGCCGACAGGCCTGCGCTTATTGATCGATCTTGTCCGCGAACTTCAACCGCTTGGATTGTAAGCGGTGCCGGTGACGAACACATGACTCTTGGCTCCGAGTCGCTGACGCTTGTCCATACCGGCGCGACGGGGCCCATGCCGATATCGAAAACAAGTATCGCGATCTGGTGGGGAGTACGATCGGCGCTGAGATTGCCGAGTCGTTGTCGGACCTGATCATGAATCTCGAAGAGGCAGAAAGCATTCGGCAGATAGGGAGCCTGTTCACGCGCACGCGATCTGGCGGCACCGCAACGACCATTTCACACCATCCGTGCGTGCTACGTCGCCGGAAGTCTATTCGGCATGGCCGGCCGCTTCATAGCGGGCGCGCTCACGGAAGCCGCCGCGGCTGTTCTGCGGCCGACCCCGATGGCATATGAGCAGCTCGTACCGAGAAGGGATCGCGCGTTCGTCAGGTCTGGGCGGGTTGGGGAGTATCAGTTTCGGCGCAGGCCTCATCCAGCCAGATCAGGGCCTGGGCCGCTTCGAACGCAACCAGCGACACCCCCATTCCGCACAGCAGCAAACCTTCGAGCTGCGCCTTGGTCACGCCGCGCGACAACGCGCGCAATGCATGAACCTTGAAAGGGATCTCGCGGCCCAATACCGCCAATTGCATCGCGAGCATGATTTCGCAGGTTGTTTCGTCGACATCCACGGGCGGAAACAGTTGGCCACGCATCTTTCTGTAGTGCGACATGGCGTCGGGATTGGCTTCAACAAGGCGTTGAGACGACGGTTTGCGATCGAATGTGTTCATGGCGGGTTTTAGTTGAATGTCACATATCTCTACACTCGACGGCTTCGCGAATCCGCGACCGGCACGCCAAGCGCTGGAGGGGCGTTCGGCGATGCAGATTCCATGCCACGCATGTTTGTGGTGATGTGGTCCGCTTCGGCTGCGTGCAAAGCTATGCACGGTCGAAACCGTTTCGCAGCGAGCGCGCGTCTGAACCATGTGCACGGCAAGATCGCACGACCGGATCGGTGCCACATTTCGCTGCAGACGGATACCCTTGAGCCGGCAGTTGGCGGATTCGCAATGCAAAAGAAGCGTTTCCGCGCCCCTTTCACTGATCGTTAATCCGCGAAGCCAACGATGCCCGCCGCCGCATGAATTGGCGTGTATTTCCCGCTATTCGCCATCGCACCCATGCCGACGGCGAAACTCCATTTCTCCGACGCATTTTAGGTGTTGCGAACCATCTGCACGGTAGAACGCGTTTCATTCGATCATAAAGATCGCGTAATGCCGTTGTCGACGTCGCGACTCAACGAGATTTTCAGGGAGCATCGGCGGCGTGTCTGCCTCGACGACATGTTTATACGCTTCGTCGACATGCTGACCATGCCGACGACACACATGCGAGTCGGGGGGGGCGCTTGCTAGCCGCACGGGGCGGTTATCTTGCAAACGGGTTTGGGAAGACGATCAGCGGCCGTATGGCACGGGACTTGCCGTGCGAATGCTGCTGCTACCAATTTTCCTGACGAAAAACATGAACGCATTCGACCCATTGCCCACTCTCTGCGAGAAAACCCCTTTGAAACTACTCGACGGGGTGCGCGTGCTGGACCTCACTTCGTCCGTTGCGGGACCGTACGCCACGCTGCTGCTCGCGGATTTCGGTGCGACGGTCGTCAAGATTGAGCCGCCTGGCCAAGGTGACGACGTGCGCGCTTGGGGCCCCCCGTTTCTTGATGGCGAGTCGCTTTGGTATCTCAGCGTGAACCGCAACAAGCACAGCCTAACGCTCGATTACAGCAAACCCCAGGGACTCGAGTTGCTCAAACGGATGGTTGCAAGCGCCGATGTCGTGGTTGTCAACAGGACTTCGCCAATTCAACGCAAGCTGGGTATCGACTACGCGAGTCTCCGACAGGTCAACCCGCGGCTTATCCATGCTTCGGTATCGGGTTTCGGTCTTGATGGCGAACGCAGCGACATGCCGTGCTACGACCTGATCGCCGAAGGTTATAGCGGCGTGATGGATCTGACCGGCGAGGCGGAAAGCGGTCCGCAAAAAATCGGTACGCCGGCCGCCGACCTGCTTGCCGGCAGCGATGCGGCGCTCGCGGTGCTCGCAGCGCTCGTCGATCGCAATCGTACCGGACACGGACATTGTATTGATGTCTCGATGATCGAGAGCATGACTCGTTTCATGACGCCGCGAATTGTTCCCTATCTCGGTTCCGGCGAGGCGCCTCGCCGTTTGGGGGGGCGAGACAGCGTCATCGCCGTCTACCAGGTTTTTCAGGCTGCCGACGCGCCGCTCACGATCGGTCTGGGCAATGATGGCATCTGGAAGCGATTCTGGCGCGCGGTAGGCGAGCCGGAATTCGGACAGGCTGCCTGCTACGCGAGCAACAGCGACCGCCGTCGTTTGCGTGACGAGATCGTCGAGAAGATTCAGTCCATCATCGGCACGAAGCGTCGCGATCACTGGCTCGGCATCTTCCGCGAAGCCCGTATCCCGGCCGGTCCGATCAATCGGATCGACGAAGTGGCAGCCGATCCCGAACTGCGGCGCCGCGGATTCTTTTATGTGGTCCCACGCGGTGAAGCGCAGATTCCGCAGGTCGGACTGGGCATCCATGTCGACGGAAACGCACATACGTTTCGCAAGCCGCCACCTCGCCTTGGCGAGGATAGCCAGGACGTGCTGCGTGCGTGGCTCGACATCGAAAGCGACACCGTTCGACAGCTGAAGGAGGATGGCATCGTGTGATCCCTACCGGCAGTCCGTGTCATTGGCAAGGTGGCGCGTGATTTGCGTGACTGCGACCGAGCCTCGGAACCATTCATATAAGTCCGATGGAGGAGACATGACATCGACATCTTCATTTCACCGTTCATGCGTCGTGGATGCAGCCCGCGCGTGCGAACGGCAGCCGGCTCGATACGGAGAAGTTCACCGAATCCGTCACGAGGCACACAGGGAGGCGGCATGGCGCACGCACGCGGCTTGAACAAGGACGTTTGGGGTGGCTTGCTGATGACGGGTATCGGGCTATGGGTCGCCGTCCATTCCGTTTCCTATAGCGTCGGGACATTGACCCGCATGGGGCCCGGTTATTTTCCGCTGGTGCTCGGCGTGGTTCTTGCGCTGACCGGCATTGCGATCGGTATCAAGGGGGTGAAGGCCGGTCCCGATGAGCGGCGCAGCGGGCACAGGCCAGAGTGGAAAGCATGGATGCTCATTTGCGCAGGCCTCGTCGCGTTCGTTGTATTCGCGGCATATTTGGGGCTGATTGCCGCGACTTTCGCGACCGTCTTCATATCGGCACTCGGTGACCGGAACAATTCGTGGCGTTCCGCGACCGTGCTTGCACTTGCGATGGTCGTCGTCGGCGTCGTCGTATTCGGATGGGCGCTGAAGGTCCAACTTCCGCTATTCACGTGGGGTGGCGCATGATTTGGCAAACGCTTCATGATCTCTGGTACGGCTTCTCGGTCGCGATGCTGCCGCAGAATCTGATGTGGTCGTTCTTCGGTGTGCTGGTCGGAAATCTGATCGGCGTGCTCCCCGGCATGGGGGCGCTGTCGACGATCGCAATGCTGTTGCCGTTGACCTACACGATGCATGCCGTGCCGGCATTGCTGATGCTGGCCGGGATCTTTTACGGATCCCAGTACGGTGGCGCAATAGGCGCGATTCTGCTGAATCTGCCATCTCACCCTCCGCACGCTGTGACCTGCATCGACGGCTATCCGCTGACGCAGCAGGGAAAGGGCGGCACGGCGCTCGGCATAACGATGATCTCGTCATTTTTCGCCGCATCGATCGGCATCGTCGTGATGATCGTCGCGTCTCCGCTGCTGGTGAAAGTCGCATTCGAATTCGGACCGGCCGAGATCTTCTCGATCATGCTGCTCGGATTGATCGCCGGATCGACGATGGCTCGCGGCTCTGCGCTCAAGGGAATCGCGATGACGACGCTCGGCCTCTTGTTCGGCATCGTCGGAACGGACGTCAACACCGGGGTCGAACGATTCACGTTCGGTTTGGTCGATCTGTCCAACCATCTCGAACTCGTTGCACTGGCAATGGGGCTGTTCGGTGTGGCCGATTTTCTCCGTAACGTTAACCGCGTGCACTTCGTCGGCACGAACGCGAAGGTACGTCTGCGCGACATGCGGCCGTCGCGCGCGGAACTGAAACGTTCGTTCATGCCGATGGTGCGCGGCACGCTCGTGGGCACGCTGTTCGGCGCGATTCCCGGCACCGGCCCGACGATCACGACGTTCATCGCATACGCGCTCGAACGCAAGATATCGAAAACGCCGGAGCGGTTCGGACATGGCGCGATCGAGGGTGTGGCGAGCCCCGAGGCGTCGACGCATTCGAAGACCCAAGTCGATTTCATCCCGACGATGAGCCTCGGTATCCCGGGAGATGCGGTGATGGCACTGCTGCTTGGCGCGTTGTTGATCCAGGGATATCAGCCGGGACCGCAGTTGATCACGGAGCATGCCGATCTGTTCTGGGGGTTGATCGCGAGTTTCTGGATCGGCAACGTTCTGTTGCTGATCCTGAATGTACCGATGATTGGCATCTGGGTAAAGGTGCTTCAGGTGCCGTACCGGTACATGTACCCGGCGGCGCTGTTCTTTATCGCCGTGGGGGTCTACAGCACGAACAACAGTCTGTTCGAGGTGGGCGAGGTATTGGTATTCGGCCTGATAGGCGCGGTGCTGCTGGCGCTCGAGTTCCCCGTCTCGACCATTCTGCTCGGGTACGTGCTGGGCCCGATGGTAGAAGAGAATTTTAGGCGATCGCTACTGCTGTCCCGGGGCGACGCGCTTGTGTTCTTCGAACGTCCGATCAGCGCTGCATTCATGGGCACCTGCGTCGTGTTGCTGATGGCGCAATTGTTCTTCGCATGGCGTGCGACCAGAAACCAGGGACAGGCCAGACCGTCGGACGATTTGCGCTCGATCGAGGGCGCAGGGGCTGAATAGTCCGGACGGTCGTACCGCCGCGCCGCGTGGCTGGTGTCGGCGGTCTCGCATGAATGGCATACCGGTCAACCTGCAGTTGTCGCGGTGGGCAACACGCTGTCTTTGGCGCGGACACTTCTGACCGTTTAAGCGTAGATATAGGCAAACTCCAGCGTTGGCGCGATGTTTGCTTATTCATGGTCGACCGGCGAAACGTCGCCATTCAAGAGTGGTCAGGAGAATGTCATGCCGATTCAAATCAGTGTCGAAGGTCCGATTGCGTATATCACGCTGAACCGACCGGAGGCACTCAATGCACTGAGCTTCGAAGTCCTGCAGGAATTGTCCGATGCCCTCGATCGCGTGTCCGCATCGGATGCACGCGCGCTGGTGATCACCGGCCACGGCGACAAGGCATTTTGCGCGGGCGCGGACATTCGTGAATTGATGGGACGGGATCTTATCGCGGAGCGGGACGGCGCATTGTTTGGCCAGGCGACGTTCGCGAAGCTCGACCGTTTGCGCATTCCGTCGATTGCCGTCATTCACGGCTATGCGTTCGGCGGTGGTCTCGAACTTGCAATGGCATGTACGTTCCGCATCGCCACGGTAAAGGCGAAGGTCGGCTTGCCGGAAATCAAACTCGGCCTGATTCCCGGTTACGGCGGCACGCAACGTCTGCCTCGCCTAGTGGGCCAAGCGCGGGCGCTCGACATCATCATGTCCGGGCGAACCGTTGGTGCAGAGGAGGCGGAGCGTATTGGCCTCGTGAACTGCATCGTCGAGGATGGCGATCCGCGGGCGCTCGGGGCCGAGTATGCGCAGCGCTATATCGGCTTCAGCACGTGCTCGTCGCTGTTGGCGCGTGAAGCCGTGCGCCGTGCCGCTGACGTCGATCTCGGCGAAGGACTCCGCATGGAAGCGGATTTGTCGACGCTCGCATACCGCACGCAAGACGCGGCCGAAGGTATGCGCGCCTTCATCGAAAAGCGATCTCCGGTATTCAAGGACGCTTGACGCGGGTATGAACGACGGCGTGCCGACGGCCGGTAGAGTGCCGTCGCCGATATCGGCTCGTCGATGGTTGCCAATCGAATCGGAACATGGAATGAACATACTGGAGAGAATCGATTCTCGCATTCGCCTGAACGACGACGAGCGGATGATCGTGGACAGCGTGCGCGCGCTCGCGCGGGATCGGATTGCGCCTTATGCGGCCGAGTACGACCGTACCGGTACGTTTCCGCAGCAGAACATTGACGCGATCAATGAACTTGGCCTGAATGCCATGTTCATCCCGGATGCGTACGGCGGTGCGCAACTGTCGTTCACGTGCTACGCGCTCTGCGTGCGGGAGATCGCAAA
The DNA here is from genome assembly GCF_003858025.1 of Burkholderia sp. Bp9004. Lineage (NCBI taxonomy): Bacteria > Pseudomonadati > Pseudomonadota > Betaproteobacteria > Burkholderiales > Burkholderiaceae > Burkholderia > Burkholderia sp. Bp9004. The sequence goes on from NZ_QTQD01000045.1 coordinate 15,547, forward strand.
GGCATGCGCGGCGACCGGCATTATCTGGGCAACGAATTTCCACGCGATCAAGCCGCTGATCGAGTACGGCAGCGAAGGGCAAAAGCAGCGCTTTCTGCCGGCGGTGGCGGGCGGTGCGCTCGCATCGCTGGCGATTACCGAGCCCGGTGCCGGCTCCGACGCGACCGGTATGCGGACGACGTTTCGCGAGAATGGCGGCGAGATCGTGATCAACGGCGGCAAGACATTCATTACCAACGGGGATGTCGCCGACCTGTATCTGCTGTTCGGAAAGTGGGACGGCATCGACGATCCGAAACGCGCGATCTCGGTGCTGATCCTCGAGAAGGGGACGCCCGGCCTCAGCGTGATCGGCGTCGAAGACAAGATGGGAACGCGCGCGTCGGGGACGGCGACGCTGTCGTTCGACAATTGTCGCGTACCTCGTACGAATCTGGTGGGAGAACCTGGCGACGGATTGCGCATTCTGCTGGGTTCGCTGAACCGCTCCCGACCTAGCGTTGCGGCGCATGCGCTCGGCATCGCGCGCGGTGCCTTCGAGGATGCCGTGGCGTATATCAACGAGCGCAAGCAATCGGGCCGCAAGGTGATCGAGTTCCAGGGCATTCAATTCATGGTGGCGGATCTTGCATCGGAGCTCGCGCTGTGCGAATCGTGGCTTTGGCAGGTGGCCGGAATGGTCGACGCCGGGGAAACGGATTTCGGGATCGAAGCGTCGATGCTCAAGATGCGCGCATCGGACGCAGCAATGCGTATCACGACGGATGCGGTCCAACTGCTTGGCGGCTACGGATATTGCTCGGATTATCGCGTCGAAAGGCTGATGCGCGACGCGAAGATCACGCAGATCTGGGAGGGAACCAATCAGGTTCATCGCCAACTGATCGGTCGCAGCTTCATTCTCAAATAGGAGACGCGCATGGCGCAAATCAAGACAGTTGGAATCGCAGGTGGCGGAACGATGGGCACGGGTATCGCGATCGTCGCGGCCCGGGCGGGGTTCGTGACGCGCGTGTATGACACCAGGCAAGAGGCGCTCGAGCGCGCGCGCGGCCAGGCCGAAAGCTTTCTGAGGAAATCGGCAGAGCGTGGCAAGCTTCCTGCCGACGCGGTGCCGGAAATTATGTCCCGCTGGCACGGGACGACAAAGCTCGACGACCTCGCCGATTGCGACGTCGTGATCGAGGCGGTGTTCGAGGATCTGGCCGTCAAGCACCAACTGTTCAGTACCCTGGACAAGGTGTGCCCGGCACATACGCTGTTCGCATCAAACACATCGACAATCTCGATTACCGAGATCGCGGGCGGCTCGGGCCGGCCCGATCGCTTCGTGGGCATGCATTTCTGCTTGCCGGCCCAACTGATGAAGCTGATCGAAATGTCGCCCGGGATGAACACGAGCGATGAATCGTTCGAGCGCGCATGGGCTTTTGCCGAAGCGCTGGGTCAGCGCCCGGTCCGGACCCAGGACACGCCCGGCTTCATCCTCAACTACTTCCTGATTCCGTTCAACAACGACGCGATCCGGCTCGTCGAGCAGGGCGTGGCGGAGCCGGCCGACATCGACAAGGCAATCAAGACCGCGCTCGGCTATCCGATGGGTCCGCTCGAGTTGCTCGACCTGGTCGGCCTGGATACGCAGCGTCTGCTTTGCGAAGCGATGCACGGACTCACGCACGAAGCGCGCGCCGCGTGTCCGCCGCTCGTCAGACGGATGATCGCGGCAGGTCGCCTCGGCAAGAAGGCGGGGCAAGGCTTCCACACGTATAACGACACGAAGATGTTCGGAGCATGACGATGAGCTATCGCATTATCCAGAGCGGCGAGAGCCGTTCCTTTCAGGGCGGTCACGCATTTGTGGAAGCGGCGCGCGATGACGCCGCGGCACGCGTTTACATCGGCTCGAAGGCCGGGACGGCATTCTCGCATGACATCGACGGCGGCTGGAACCCCGCAGATGTGCCTTTCGTTCTGGTGGAGCTCGGTCACGAGTGCCTCGCGGTTCATACCGGTGATTCCGCGTCGGCCGATCAGCGTGGCGGCGCAGCGCCGAACGTGTTCGGCTTTGCGCGCTTTCGACTGGGCGATGCCGAGCCGAGCCGGTTGATCGAGCTCGTCAAGCCGGCTCAGCCCGACGAATCGGCGCTCGCCCAGGCGAAGCAGGTGTTCGAGGACGCCTGCTTCGTAGTCGCCCTTTGTGGTGATTTTCCAGGCCGGATCGTCGATCGGCTCGTGCGGCCGTATTACAACGCGGCGCTGCGCCGTCTCGACGAGAAGCTGGCAACCGCATCTGATCTCGATACGACGCTGCGCCTCGGGCTCGGTTATCCGGAGGGGCCGATCGCGCTGCTCGAGCGTACCGGTCTGAATCATCACCACAGCGTGACGCGGGCGCTTTATGAAGCGTTGGGCGACAGTGCGTATGCGCCGGCGCGGCGGGCCCAGGTCGCACATCAGCGTGCGGAAGGCGGCGAGCGATGAATCAGCCTCTGAAGGGTGTCAAGGTTGTCGATTTGAGCACGCTGTTGCCTGGCCCGCTATGCACGCTGCTGCTGGCCGAAGCGGGCGCGGACGTCGTCAAGGTCGAAAGACCGGCCGGTGGCGATGAGATGCGCTCGTACGTTCCGAAGGCCGGGACCGACAGCGTCAACTTCGGTATGCTGAACCGCGGCAAGCGCTCGGTGGCGCTCGATCTGAAGAGCGTCGCCGGTCGAGAGGCGGTTCTGGCGCTGATCGACGATGCGGATGTACTGGTCGAGCAGTTTCGACCGGGTGTCATGGCGCGTCTCGGTCTCGGTTACGAGCAAGTGGCGGAACGAAATCCGCGCGTCATTTACTGCTCGATCACGGGCTACGGCCAAAGCGGACCGAAGGCGGGCGTCGCTGCTCATGACCTCAACTATCTCGCGGAAACCGGCATGCTGGCGCTGTCCTGCGATCCGGACGGCGCGCCCGTGTTGCCGCCGGCGCTGATCGCCGACATCGGCGGCGGAGCATACCCCGCGGTCATCAATATTCTGCTGGCGCTGAAGCAACGCGATGCGACCGGAAAGGGCTGCCGGCTGGACATCTCGATGGCAGACAACCTGTTCACGTTCATGTACTGGGCGCTGGGCAACGGAACGACGGGCAACGGCTGGCCCACGCCGGGGGGAGAGCTGGTGACCGGCGGCACCGCACGGTACCAGATTTACAAGACGCTAGATGCCCAGTATCTTGCCGCCGCTCCGCTCGAGGAAAAATTCTGGAGAAACTTCACCGAGGTGATCGGCGCACCGGAACTGGCGACGAAGAATGGCGACGAGCCCGGCGTCAAGCAGCGGGTGGCGCAACTGATTGCCGGCCAGACTGCCGATACATGGCTCGAACGTTTCGCAGGGACCGACACGTGCACCGTGCGTGTCGTCTCGCTCGAGCATGCGGTCACGGATCCGCATTTTGCCGGCCGGCGACTGTTCGATCGCAAAGTTCGGATGCCGGGCGGGCAAGTGATCGATGCGCTCCCAGTGCCGATCGTCGAGGCATTTCGCGGCGACGCTTCGAGTAGCGACGCCCCGGCACTGCGCGCGAGCGTCGGCAGTGCCGGACGTGACGAGTAAGCAACGACGGCGATATGCCGTGTGACCTCGGGGGCCGCGCGCCCCTGCTGCTCCGGCTCGCCGCACCTGATCATGCCTCCTCGGCGGCGCCGGCGTGAACGGAGACCACGCGCGCTTCAGGCGTCAACCGCGCAAAGATCAGTGCGGCCGACGCAGTGACGAGACCGATGCATGCAAATGTGGCGTGAAAGGCGGTGAGCGTCTGGAAATGTGTTTGGTGGCCGAACATCTCAGTGAACTGGTCGAGCAAGGCGCCCGCAATCGTCACGCCGAGGCTCATTGACAGCATTTGCGCCAGCGAGAAGAGGCTGTTGCCGCTGCTTGCGCCGACCGTTCCCAGGTCCCGCAGCGTAACCGCGTTCATCGCGGTGAACTGAGTCGCATTGACCGCGCCGAACATGGCAAACTGCGCGACATGCAGCCATGCCGGTTGCGACGGCGATATCAATGCGAAGCACGACATTGACAAACCCATCGCCAGCGTATTGATCAGGAGAACCTTGCGATAGCCGTAAGATGTGATCAGCCGAACGGCCGGCGGTCTGCATGCCATGCCGGCCGCCGCGATCGGGAGCATCATCATGCCGGCGTGAAACGGAGCGTATCCCAGGCTGACCTGGAGCAGGAGCGGCAGCAGATAGGGCATGGCACCTGCGCCTATTCTCGCCAGCACATTCCCCGATAGGCCGATCCTGAACGTGCGGATGTCGAACAGCTTCAGCGGAAACAGCGGATCCGGAATGCGCCTCGCATGGAAGCAGTACATGCCGATGCCGGCGAATGTCAGCGCGACAAGGCCGATCACTGCGCGGTGCGTGAGCCCGAATTCGGCTACTCCGTCGAGCGCAAGCGTGATCGACAGCATCGAGACGGCGAGCATCAGATAACCGGGGACGTCGAATCGGCCAGCGGTGGGCAGCGGTTCTCCCGGCATGTAGATCGCTGTCGCGGCACACCCGAGCACGCCGATCGGTACGTTGATCAGGAATATCCAGTGCCAGGACGCGGCTTCTGTGAGCCAGCCCCCGAGCATCGGACCGACCAGCGGTCCGACTAGGCCAGGTATCGCGATGAACGTGAGGGCAGGCAGGTAGCGTTCGCGCGAGAACGAACGAATGACGGCGAGCCGTCCGATCGGCAATAGCATCGCCCCTCCTGCGCCCTGTACGACGCGAAACAGCACCAGCTGCCACAGCGTTTGCGCGTTTGCGCACAACAGCGATCCGAGCGTGAAGATGACGATCGCGGAGAAAAATACCCGCCGCGTGCCGAACCGGTCCGCCAGACATCCGGAAATCGGAATCATCAGGGCCATGGTGAGCGAATAGGCGATGACCACCGATTGCATATGAAGCGGTGCTTCGCCGAGGCTTCGTGCCATGCCGGGCAGCGCGGTGTTGACGATCGTGGTATCGAGCGTCTGCATGAAGAATCCGGCGGCGACCAGCCAAAGCGTGATCGTCATTCGGCGTTCATGTGCGCTGCTCGTCGAGCGATTGCGTTGTTGCGGGGGGAGAGTGCCGCCCATGATTGATGATCTGCTGAAGGTGGAGGGGGGGATGGCTGGCGCAATCGCTATCGTGGTGACGGCGCGCTTCAGTCGGCAGTGGACTGCGTCGTTGGTTTGAAGTGTTGAGGCCACCGCTGCTTCACGACATCGCGATGATCCGCATAGGCGTAGCAACTGTTCAGGATCGTCGGTTTGCCATTCGCGTCGACGAATTGGCTCGGCACACCCCTCACGCCGCGAACGCCTTGCATCAGGGTCGTCGCGAGCGGAATCAGGACTTCTCTCAGATGCGTGCAACTCGCCGCTCCCCGCAGGCTGTCCTTGACGACGGATGACCACCCCTTGCCGATACGCTGTCCGACGAGCACGTTCAACGTCGTCTCGGCTTCCCTGCATAGCGCGAACGGCGTCGCGTCCGACGCCGCCTCGACGCGGTGAATCACGTATTGATCGTCGACGGTGACGCGAACCCGAAGGTCGTGCAGCGGCGCGCCGGCCGGTAGCGGATCCGGGCGCCCGGAATGCTGGAAATCGAACGGCTTGGTATCGACGAGATGAGCTTCGACTTCATAGAGACCGTCATCGCGCGCGTACGTCCTCATATCGATCGCGCGGTGATGGAGTTCGCGGCGACTGCGCGGTTCGGATAATGGCACTGAGATTCTCCCGGAAGTGAACGGCAACGACCGACACGGTTGGATCGACCATGTCTTCCGGAACGTCAGCAAGCGTCGTGCCATAGCGACTTCGCTACAGCAGCCGGTGTCCGCACGGCGCATTCACTCGCGAACGCGACGGTCAGTGTCAACGACAACGACACGGTGTCGTCGGATATGACACTGCAGACCGCGCGTGGACGCCGCCGGCCCTGTGGAGCTCGGCGCGCTCGACGATATCGGGAAGGCATGATGATTGCTTGCTCGTCAGCGATATTCATCACGCAAGGAGATCGGCAATGTCGACCAGACGAGGGTTGTACTGGGAGGATTTCGAAGTAGGCAAGGTCATTGAAACGCCGGCTCGCACGATTACGTCGACCGACATCGTGAATTTCGCCTGCCTGACGGGCGATTTCAACGAAGTCCACACAAATTGGGAGTACTGCAAGACGACCCAGTTCGGCGAGCCGATCGCTCATGGTCCGCTCATCTACGGAATCATGGGGGGGCTGCAATATGCGAGCGGCATCAACGACGGCACGTTGCTCGCGCTGCTTCAGGTGGACCAATGGCGGATGCTCGCGCCAGTCAAGCATGGCGATACGCTGCATGGGCAAATGACCGTGATCGAACGCAAGGAATCCAGTAAACCGGACCGCGGGACCGTCAAGATGGATCGTCGCTTCGTGCGACAGGACGGGGCCGTCGTGCAGCAGATGGAAGTGACTTTGCTTTATCGCCGTCGGCCGAAAGACGGCAGCGAGCAGGCGTCGAGCGCGGCCTGAATTGCGCCTAGCGCATCCGGCCTGACGACATTCGGCAGCAGGGAATGCCCGTGGGCGCCGCCGATCGCGGGCGGACCAAATGAAGGAGTGTGAGATGTCGGACTTGACGCCGAACGCGCATCAAACCATGGCCCGTCGAATGTATCCTCGCATCGGGCTACATATCGACGGCGAGTGGATTTACGATCGCGCCGTCTGCCATGCTGTCGAAAATCCGAGCGATGAAAGTGTGCTGGGTCCCGTGCCGCGCGCGACGCGAGAGGATCTCGAACGCGCATTGAGCGCGGCGCATCGAGCGTTTGGGATCTGGCGGGATACGGCGCCTGACGAGCGTGCGGCATTGCTGCTGCGCGTCGCTGATTTGCTGCGTGAGCGCGTCGACGCAATCGCATCGATCATCACGCTGGAGCAGGGCAAACCCATCGCGGACGCACGCGCGGAAGTCGAGCGCGCACACACGTTCCTCGAATGGGATGCGGCTCAGCTGCTGCGTGCCTATGGAACCATCGCGCCGTCTGAGCCAGACATGCTGCGGATGGTCGTCAGGCAGCCCATCGGGCCGGTAGCGGCATTCACGCCGTGGAATGTGCCGATCAGTTCTCCATCACGGAAGATCAGCGGGGCGTTGGCGGCGGGTTGCTCGATCGTCATCAAGGCTGCCGAGGAAACACCCGGCGCTGCGTGCGCATTCGTTCAATGCTTTATCGATGCGGGCCTGCCGTTCGGTGTGCTCAATCTCGTGTTCGGTGATCCCGCCGAAATTTCCTCGATCCTGATCGCGTCGCCTGCGATCCGAATGATCACGCTGACCGGCTCAGTGCAGGTCGGCATGCAGCTTTCCCAGCTTGCCGGCGCCGCGATGAAACCGGTACTGATGGAGTTGGGCGGACATGCACCGGTTCTCGTTTGCGACGACGTCGATGCGGCCCGGATCGCGCGGATCGCAGTTGCAGCGAAGATGCGCATGGCTGGCCAGATCTGCGCATCGCCTTCTCGCTTCATCGTGCATGAAGGCGTGTATGCCGACTTCGTGGCTGCGTTCGCCAAAGCGGCCGACGAAATTCGCGTTGGCGATGGATTCGAGCCGAACGTTCAGATGGGGCCGGTGATCAACGCGCGTCGGCTTGCCGCGATGGAATCGCTTGTCGCCGACGCCGCAACTGCTGGTGCGCGTATTGCCGCGGGCGGGCACCGAGTCGGCGAACGCGGTCACTTTTACGCGCCAACTGTGCTGGCGGACGTGCCCAGGCATGCAAAGGCGATGAGTACCGAGCCGTTCGGCCCGCTTGGGGTATGCGTTCCGATGAAGAACGTGAGCGACGGCTTGACGATCGCGAACAGCCTGTCGATCGGCCTGGCCGCTTACGCATTCACCAACTCGATGCACGATGCTGAGCGCTTTAGGCGTGAACTGGAGTGTGGCGCGTTGTCGATCAATCATTTCGGCGTGCCGGGCGCCGACATGCCGTTCGGCGGCGTCAAGGACAGCGGGATCGGGCGCGAAGGCGGGGCGGGATCGCTCGATGCCTACATGGTAAGCAAGACGGTGCTGCAGAAGACGGCGCGTGTTTGACCGCGCCGGTTGATGACGAAACTTGACGGAGACTGATTATGGACGTATCCCCGCTGCCGGCTCCGGTAGCGAATGCCGATTCGCAACCTTACTGGGATGCGGCGAGAGAGCGGCGCTTGCTGATTCGCAAGTGCAATGTGTGTGGAACGATGCACTTCATGCCCCGGCACCTGTGCCCGAGCTGCTGGTCCGATCAGCTCGAATGGGTTGAAAGCCGCGGGGCCGGCAGCGTGCATAGCTTTACGATCGTTCGGCGCGCACCGCTCGCCTCGTTCGGCGCTCACGCGCCTTATGTCGTGGCACTGATCGATCTCGACGAAGGTCCCCGGATGCTGACCAATATCGTCGGGGATGATGCGTTATCCGTACGAATAGGCGATCGGGTCGGCGTCACGTTCGAGGATCGCGGCGGTGGCGCGATGCTCCCGCAATTCCATCGGGTTAACGCTTGAGGTCGACGGTATGAAGAAAGCTGAATCGCTGAAGAACAAAATCGCCATCGTCGGTGTGGGCGAATCCGAAATCGGCAGGGTGCCCAATATGACTGGCCTGGGCCTGAACGCGCAGGCCGCAAAGCGCGCGTTGGATGACGCGGGTCTCAAGAAGTCGGACATTGACGGCGTACTGACTGCCTATTCCTTTACCGAGCCTTACTTCATGCTCGGTTCGGTCCTGTGCGAATATCTGGGAATCGAGCCTCGATTCAACGCATCGCTCGTGACGGGCGGGGCCAGTCCGGCCGTGATGCTCAAGCATGCGGCAGAAGCGATAGCATCGGGTCAGGCCGAAACCATTCTGATCTGCGCTGGGGAAAATCGCGCGACTGGTCTCACGCGCGACGCGGCAGTCGCCTCGCTGATGGCGGTGGGACATCCTTACTTCGAGCAGCCGTACGGCGCGTCCATTCCCGGGTTCTACGCGATGATCGCGCAGCGGTACATGCATGAGTTGGGCACCACGCGCGAGCAGTTGGCACACGTCGCGGTCAACACCCGCCAGCATGCGCTGCTGCATCCGAATGCGCACATGAAAACGCCGTTGACGATCGAGCAGGTTTTGACGGCCAAGCCGATTGCGGACCCGCTCGGTATGCTCGATTGCTGTCTGATATCGGATGCGGGTGGAGCATTCATCGTCACGTCGGTGGAGCGCGCGGCGGATCTGAAGGCCACGCCGATCTATCTGCAAGGGATCGGGGAATATCATACGCACGAGCATCTGATGTGTGCGCCAAGTCTAACCGAATTCGGCGCCACGGAATCGGGACACATTGCGTATGAGATGGCGGGCCTCGGCCCCGGTGATATCGACTTTGCTGAACTGTACGACTGCTTCACGATCGTTCCCATCATCGAAATGGAAGAGCTTGGCCTGTGCGAGCGCGGCGAGGGCGGTGCCTTCTTCGCCGAGGGGCATGCGCGCATCGGTGGCAAGCTGCCGATCAACACGCACGGCGGTATGCTCTCCCACGCCCATGCTGGTGCGGCGGGCGGTCTTTTCGGGATCGTCGAGGCGGTGCGCCAATTGCGGGGAGGTCTCGGGCCGCGCCAGGTGGAGGGGGCGGAAGTCGCGCTGGTGCACAACGAAGGGGGGATCCTGTCGTCCCATTGCACGGTCATTCTCGCGAACGCAATGGGCTGACGCTCCCCATGGCTCGTCCACAATCCGGTCGATACCGCGACCGTGTGCCCGAGACGGAGCATTCCGGTACTCTCGGACACACGGTCGATCGTCGTTACAGCGGTTGCATTGCGGTCAGGTCGAGAGCCTGCTTCTGGGCGTTCGGATCGCGGGACGATCCGGCGGCGGTCAGTATGTAACTTCCGGGATTGACCTGCCATGCATGCGCGTCGGTATTCCACGTCGCGAAGCGTTGAGCTGGAATGACGACGCTGATCTGCTGAGCCTGGCCAGGCTGCAGCATCACTTTCTTCCATCCGACGAGGCGTTGCGGCGGTTCGTGGAGGATGGCCGGAAGCGACGCATAGATTTGCGCGACTTCAGCGCCTGCGCGAGCGCCGGTGTTTGTGATGGTCAGCGTGACGGTCACGTTGTCCGAACCGTCGCGCTGAGCAGTCATCCCGGAGTACGCGAACGTTGTGTACGACAATCCGAAACCGAATGGAAACAACGGCCGGATATTTTTTGCGTCGTACCAGTGGTAGCCAATGAGCAGGCCTTCGCCATAATTGACGTTCAGGTTGTTCGGATCGATCGATGGCTGCGGGAGATCAGAGTCTTGCTGCGCAAACGTGATCGGCAGCTTGCCTGACGGATTTGCATCGCCAAACAGCACGTCGGCAATAGCTTGGCCACCTTCCACGCCCGGGTACCAGGTCTCGAGTACGCCATGCACGCTCGCCAGCCATGGCATCAGGACGGCACTGCCGTTTTCGAGCACGACTATGACGCGCTTCGCTTTCGACGCGACTGCAGTGATCAGCGCGTTCTGATCGTAATGCTGATTGAATGGATCGGCATTCGCATCGGGCAGTGCGAGAGTCGAGAGGTCGCGTCCCTCCGTTTCGAATCGTGTCGCGAAAACGATTGCCACGTCGGCCTGCGCAGCCGCGTTCGCGGCAGCGGTTGCGTCCGTGCCATCGAGATAGGCGACGGTGGCATTCGGTGCTTTTTCCTTGATCGCGGCGAGCGGCGACGATTTGTACCAGATCGCACAATCGGGCGGGAAAAAGCTGGTCGATTGACAGCTTGTTACCGCATTGCCGTTTGCTGCAGGCACGGCGCCCGAGCCACCACCCGAAATGACTCCCACGTCCGCGTGTCCTCCGATCACGACGACCGAGGAAAGTGCGGATCCGAGGAGTGGAAGCACTGGTTGATTGCTACCCGGCGGCGTGCCGTTCTTCAGCAAGACGAATGACTGACGCGCGATCGACAGCGCATCGGTATTGCCGGCCGCCTGATCGATCGTAACGCCGGGGCTGGGTGGGTCGTCCATCACGCCAGTCGTGATCAGCGTTCGAACCTTGCGCAAGACCATATCGTTCAGTCGCGACATCGGAACGGTGCCCGCCGCGATCGCGGCCTTCAGCTTCGTGCTGAAGTACGAAATGATCGTGAACCCGGGAACCTCGTTCCAATCGGCTCCCGCGTCACCGGGTTGCTCTTCGTCGAGGCCGGCCATTGCTGCGGCGACCGTGCTATGCGTCCCGGTCCAGTCGGACTGAACCACCCCCTGGAAGCCCCACTCATTCTTCAGGACGGTGGTCAACAAATACGGGTTCTCGCACGCATAGATACCATTGACGAGGTTGTACGAGCACATCACGTTACCCGGTTTGCCTTCCTTGATGCCGATCTCGAACGCCAGCAGTTCGGTTTCGCGCATTGTGCGCTCGTTAACGACGGAATTACTCGTCATCCGATTTGTTTCCTGGTCGTTCATTGCGAAGTGCTTGATCGTCGCAATCACGTTCTTTGATTGGGTGCCGAAAGTGCGCGCGGCGCTCATTGCACCCGCGAGCACCGGGTCTTCCCCCATGTACTCGAATGTTCGGCCATTACGCGGTTCGCGAGCGAGATTGACGCCACCGCCCAGACCTTCGGCGTAACCGAGCGCGCGGAGTTCGGTCGCGATGCGCGCGCCGTACGTGGTCGCGAGTGGAGGATCCCAACTTGCAGCGAGTGCGATGGGGGCGGGCAACGCCGTCGCGCCGGAATTGGCAACGTTCACTCCACCTGCAGAGTCGGCACTCGCAATCGGTGGAATACCGAGCCTGGGGATTCCCGGTATATAGCCCGCGCCATTCGCCCACGATGGGAACGGGCCGCCCAAGTCCGCGCCGGGCATCCCGATTCCATGTACAAGCTGGATCTTCTCGTCGGTGGTCATTTGAGCGACGTATGCAGCGGCTCGGGAATCGACATTCGTATTGTTGGCCGAGGAGTCGGAGTTGGTATCGGAGCCGCACGACGCAAGCGCGACGATGAGCGGCGACACACTGGCGACAGCCAGATATCGTATCGAGGTATTCAATGAAATGTCTCCCAATGGAATCTCTAAAATAGATATTTCTGTTACGGCCGTAACGCTGATGACGTTATATTGGTGTGTGGATCTAGTCAAGCAACGTTGAAAACGTAGTTTTTAAAAAACATTATGTGGATGTTTAAAGATTAAGGTTTGTGGTTGTTGATTTTATTTGTGTCGTTTACGAGGGCACAAAAAATTACGCGACTGATTTCGGTAAGGACATCTTTGGGAATTCGTGTGCCACGGAGAGAAGAGCGGATGCCTACGGAGGTGGCTTGGGGCGTCGGAGGAGGGAGTGGTCTACTACGAGCCACGCAACGTTGAGCGGGTATCGGCGGACAGCCAGTCACGAATGGAAAATGATTGTCCCATTCATGAAAAAGACGCGAAACGGAAATATTCGAAAAATTGCACGCGGCACGGCTTCTCTCGAGGCGGCCGCGTGCAATCCGGATGCGAGGTTAGAATCTATGCCGCAGCGATGCGCGGATCAGGAATTGATGATTGTTCGACGAATCACCGAGGTTGTCGATGTCGGCAACGGCAGGCGCCCCCGTCGACGAGGTCCCGGACGCGCGCTGCCAGCCCACCGTGCCGTAAATATCGGTTCGTTTGGACAGCAGGTAGTCCGCCAGGATGGCGACCTGATTGTAGTGTTGCCCGCCCACAGTCGTGCCCGCTGCCGTATGCACGGCTCGACCGCTCAGATAGTCATAGGCAACGCCGGCGAAAAAGGTGGGGGCGAATTGATACTGCGCGCCCACATCGAAGTTGTTGAAACGCGCGGAGCTGCTCACGAACCCGCTGCCGAGTTGCCCGTATTGAACGTTCGAGTAGGAGGCCGCGAGCGTCAATGCGCCGACATTGTAGTTGGCGGCGATCATGGCCGTCTGATACGCTTGCGCGCTCTTGTATCCCTTGTTGAGGGAAAGCGCCAGCGGGGAGGCACCGCTCGCGTTATCGGTGAAGAATCCGGAGCCGGCGGTCGCCGCGGTCGGATTCTTGAAGTATTCGAAGCCAGCGCCGATCTGGAACGGGCCATATTGATAGGACGCTCCCAGGGAATACCCGCTGTTGGCGGTGAAATTCCCCGCAACGCCGCCTACGCTGTATTCGCCGCCGAATTTCAGGCCGTTGAAGTTCGGGCTCATATAGCGAATGGCGTTGTTGATGCGCACCGTGTTCGCACCGTTGTCGATATCTCCCGGGTGCACTGCGGCAGGGCCGCCGATCAGGCTGGCCGCAGTCAGCGGCAGGGGATAGTAGTAGATCATGTCGTACTGGCGGCCGAGCGTGAGGCTGCCGAGGCGGTCGCTGCTCAGACCGACGAACGCCTGACGGCCAAATGCGGTGCCCCCTTGGCCGAACGCACCGTTGTTCAGGTTGATGCCGGATTCGATCGTGAAGATCGCTTTCAACCCGCCACCCAGGTCTTCACGTCCGATCATCCCCCATCGGCTGCCGAAAATACCGCTCAGCGAGTCGAGGAAGACTCGCTTGCCGCCTGCGTTGTTGTTCTGATACATGATGCCTTCATCGATTACGCCGTACAGAGTGACATTGCTTTGAGCGTGTGCTGCGGCTGAAAATGCGCCGACGACGGCGGCACAGAGAAGTTGTCGTTTGAATGTCTTTTTCATAATTCGATGTACTGAATAATTGTATGACGAGTGGAATCGCGGGTCGGAATGACGCGGAGGTTGGGCTAGCGCTCGATGCCACCTCTGGGGTGAACGGGTTCGAGCGATGAAGGATCGCAATGTGTCGATAGGGATCGACTCGATTGCGCGGAAAGGCTGGTCGTCACGGTTGTCTCCAATGGATGGGTTCTTGTATTTGATTGGTTTGCCGAACGCATTCAGTCATGCGTGTCAGCTGTTACGGATAACGCAACGTCTGTGCCAGAGAAGCGGCTTGTCCGTCTCGTGCGGGAAGGTATGGTCCCGCCTCAACGAAGAGCGCGCCGCTCCATTGTTCGCCGTGCTGGCGTGTTTGCGCGTGTTTTTGATTCCGACAACGCTGTGCTCGAGGAAAACAGTTGGGCGATCTTGCGCGACGCGCCTGTCCGTCAGTGCGCGATTCCCTGGCCGCCGTCAACGTAAATCGTTTCTCCGGTCAAGAACGCGGCGCCGTGCGTAAAGAGCGTCGCGACGAGTGCGCCGACTTCTTCGGCGCTGCCCGGACGGCCACGTGGAATCCGCTTTTCGAGATACGTAGCCAGCGGGCCTGACGTGATCATGTCCGCGTTCAGATCCGTCTGGATGTAGCCGGGGGCGACGTTGATGACACGGATCCCTTTGCTGGCCCATTCGACGGCCAGGCAGCGCGTGATAGCGCCGACGGCTGCCTTGCTCGCGCAGTACGCCAGATTGCGTTTGACGCCGAGCTTGTCGAAAAACGAGCCAATGTTCACGATCAGCGTGTCGCCCGCGGCGACGAGGTGGGGGTACGCGGCCTGACACGCAACGACGACGGACGTCGCATTCATGTCCATCACCTGATGCCATTGATCGAGGGGAAGCTCCGCCGACAGTGCGTCGATATGGAAGCCCGCATTGTTGACAAGGCCGACGATTCGCCATCCCTCCTCGACGAGATCGCGCAATACTGCCTTGAGATCGTTCGGGCGCGTGACGTCCGCGGTGCGCGGCAGCCAGCGTGCGGACACGTCGGGCCGGACGTCGGTAAAGGACGGCAGGGCTCCCGATCGCGACAGACACGCGACATGGTGGCCTTGCTCGGCGAGGGCGCGCGAGATCGCGGCACCGATGCCGCGGCTTGCGCCTGTTACGACTATGCAATCACGAGTCATCAACACTACTCCAGGGGAACGATTGCGGTGCCCGGGCAGTCCGGCAGTCGTACGCGACCACCGGCGTGCCTGCTGGCTTTCCAGCCCGCGGCACCTGTGGAATTGCGGATCGGAAGTGAGTCAGGCGACGCGAAACCGTACGGGAGCCGGTTCGATGCGGCCGTCCCGTACCCACTGGACCAACTCGCGTTTCAGGATCTTGCCGCTCGGCGTCAGCGGAAACCCCGGCAGCACGATGAAGTACTCGGGCATGTCGAACTTCGACAAACCTTCCCGAGCCAGATGCGCGAGTAATTCGTCGGCGCTGGGCGGAGCACCGTCACCGATGATCGCGAGGCAGACTTTCTCTCCGAGGCGCGTGTCCGGCACGCCGAATGCCGCGGCTTTCTTGACGGCGGGGTGACGATGAGCAAACTCCTCGATATGCGACGGATGGATGTTGTGCCCGCCGCGAATGATGAGATCTTTCTTGCGTCCGACGATTTCGAGGTTGCCGTCATCGTCGAAGCGCCCCAGGTCCCCGCTCATGAACCAGCCGCTGCTGTTGAACGATGATTCGGTCGCTGCCTGATTGTTGAAGTAGCCGAGCATCAGCACGCCGCCGCGCCCGCCGATTTCGCCGACTTCGCCGGGAGCGGCCTCGAGGTCGGGATTGTCGGGTTGCCACAGGCGCACTTCGTATCCGTCGCACGCTTTTCCGCATGTCGCGGTAATGACTTCCACCGAATCACCAGGCTTGGTGTACTGATGGGAGCCGTTTTCGGTCATGCCGTAGACGTTTTGCGGCGTTGCGCCGAGGGCGAGCAGCTTTCGGGCGGTCTCGCTCGGAATCAGGCTCCCGGCCATATAGAAGACCTTGACCGAGCCGAGCCGGGTGATGCCGCGCCGGTCGATTTCCTGAAGCAGGTCTATCGCGTGTGTGGGGACGCCCATCACGTAGGTGGCTTCAGTGGATATGATCCAGTCCAGCGGGGCAATACCGGCAGTCGGGTCGAAAATGACCAGTTCGCATCCTGCAACGAGGGTTTGTTCGAATGCGACCGTGCCGACGTGATGACTCAGCGGACTCAGCGTGAGCAGCACGGTATCGCTGGTTTGCTTCCAATCGGATACCAGCGCACGTCCATTGGCGAGCAGCGTGTTATCGCTGTGCATCACCCCTTTGGGCGTGCCGGTCGTGCCGCTGGTAAAGGCCAGATAAACCACTTGGTCCGGATTCTGGCTGGGAGGCGGAAGCGGAATCTGCGATATGTGTCCCGGAATTGGCAACGATTGTGTCCCGGGCTGCGCGCACGGATCGGCCGCACGCAACGAAGGCAGCGCGTACACCCGTTTCATGTGGCTCAATGCAGCGGCGCCCGAGAATACGTCGGCGCTGTCTGCATCGGCCCCCCAGCCTGGCTGGGCAAACAACGCGCGGCATCCGATGCGATCGAGCATCGAAAGAATTTCGGCAACGGTATAGTTCTGATGCAACGAAGGATTGCAGACGTAACCGTTGCGCGAGCACGCAAGCATGATGACTGCCATTTCGACTCGGTTCGGCAGCCAGACAGATACCCGATCGCCGCTGCGAAGTCCACTGTCGTGGAGATCGGCAGCAACGGCGTCAGCCCATGCGACGAGCGCGCTCCACGTCAGGCGTCTGGTGCTGTCTCGTACCGCGAAGGCTGCCCCGCGCTCGGTGGCGTGGCGTCTCGCGAGCGAGTAAAGCGTGTCGGTTTGCCAGATCCCGGTCAGGTAGTGCTTGCGGGCCGTTGCCGGATCGTGCAGGGTAAGAAGATGCGACATGGTCGGGAACTCCACGAGTCGTATGCTTCAATGACCGAAGTGCGTTGCGTCGGGCGCCCGGCGATTGGCAAATGCGTCAGCCAGTTCCGCGTGTTCGTCCGAGTCGAGGTATCCGCGCAGCAGCAGGTCGTGCGCCATGCGCGACAGACCCGACACGCCGCCGTGGCGCGCGTTGAACGCGGCTTTGATCGACGCGAGCGCAAACGCTCCTCGATCCGCGATTTCGAGCGCCAGCTTGCGTGTTGCATCCTTGAGTTCATCGTCGGGAACCACGTGATTGATCAACCCCCATTCGAGTGCTTCTCGTGCGGTCAATTTGGGATTGCGGTACCACATTTCCTTCGCCCGCTTTTTCCCGATCAGATCTTCGAGATACCAGGTTCCATAGCCGCCGTCGAAACTGCCGACCATCGGACCGACCTGCCGAAATACGGCACTTTCCTTTGCGATCGTGATATCGCAAACGACTTGCAGCACCTGGCCTCCGCCTACGGCGAAGCCGTTGACTGACGCGATCACGGGCTTCTGCAGTCGGTCGATGCTCTCGTACATTTCCAGAGTCGGCAGGACGCCTGCATAAAGCAGCGAATCTTCCATGCCTTCCTTACGGCCTCCGGTACAGAAAAACTTGTCGCCGGCTCCGGTGATCACGATGACGCGGGTGCGCGTCTCCCGGCGGATTTCGTTGATGCAATCGCGAATCTCGTGGCACATGCGTGGCGTGAACATATTGCCGTCTTGCGGGCGATTCAGCGTAATGGTGCCGATCGGGCCATCTTCCTGATAGATGATTTCTTCGAATTGCATGGACTGTCCTTTCAGTTGGATGCGTAGTGCGCGAAGTTAAATATTTCCGGACGACAGCGGCAGACCGAAACAGCGCGATCAAAGTCTGGCGGCTGGCACGGGAAGGGCCGGCGCGACCATCGCGAATATCGTCACGGTGCATGTTCTGCAAGCTTCGTGCCAAACCGCGGAGCGGTTGGAGACCGCCACGTCTCCGTAGACTCGGCATCCGGAAATGGCAGAGTCGGCGGCGAGTGTCTGCGGCGACTACAGCGACTGACCGCGCTCAGGTGATTTCCGTGCAGACATCTCCGTTCGCGATGCGCTGCGAAGTGCCGATTGCCGATGTGCCGACGTACCGACGTACCGGGGCGAGCGTGCGTCATGCCGGCATCGCATGGCGGCGCGGGCAAAAAAGAACCCGCCTGTAGGGCGGGCAATAATCACGGCAACCGTGTCGGCGGCAAGTGCCGACGCCCGGGGCCGCGCGCCGGCCGCATGGTCGCATCAGGAGCGACTTGCAGCGACTTATCGATCCGACGCGGCTCGGCTGAAGTCAGCGGGGCGGCCCTCGAGGGCAGCGCCGAGTCCTTCATGAAACTCGGGACTCGACATGGCGAGAATTTGCCCAAATCCTTCGAACGCGAGCATGTCCTGAAGACTCGTTTCGAAACTCCGCGCCATCAGGTTCTTGGCCAGTCCCATGACCTCGGCGGGACCGTTCGCGAGGCGCACGGCTTGCGCGAGACCGACTTCATCAACTTGTGCGTCGGGCACCACTTGCGCGACCAGTCCTAGCTCGAGCGCCTCCTGCGCGGACAGCGTGGCGCCGCTGTACAGCAGCCGCTTCGCGGCTGCCATGCCGACCAGTCGCGGCAGGTGATACATCGTGCCGATGTCCGGCACCACGCCGATGCGGAAGAATCCGGGGATGAACTTCGCCCCCTGTCCGGCGATCAGCAGATCGCCCGTCAGCGCCAGACCGAATCCTCCTCCCACTGCCTGGCCCCGGACGCCGACAACGACCGGCTTGTCGAGCGTGATCAGCGGGGTAAGCCACCTGCTCATGCCGCGAAAGCGCCGGTGGACGGTCCATGGGGCGGACCCGTTCTTCAGCAGGTTGAGGTTTCCGCCGGAGCAGAACGTCGGACCTTCGCCGGTGAGATACACGGCGCGCACTGCGCGATTGTTCTGCGCGTGTTCGACGGCGTCGCCGAGCTGTTCGCGCAGTTCGTTCGTCAGGGCATTGCGGTCGCCCGGGCTGCAGAGCCTGATGACGAGGACGGAACCTTCGACCGAGGTGTTCACCAACTGCTGGGTCATGCGATGTCTCCTGGATGCGGCTTCAATGAGTGATGGTGCATACGATGCAATCGCCATGCCAATCTCCGTTGCTTGACATGGTCGGCGCTCGATGCCACCCGCGCGATCCGTTCGTTGCGTTGGCATTCAGTCCATCGTCAGCACGATGCGCCCCGTCGCGCGACGCGTGTCGATCAGATGGAGGGCTTCGGAGAATCGGTTCAACGGAACCGTCTGCATGATGTTGGCGCGCAATGTCCGTTTGGCCCACATGGAGGCCATGACGGTGTGCGCCTGCGCGACCTTCCATGGCTGTCGATCGCGGTAATCCGTCCATTGCAGCCCACTTACCGTGGCGTTCTTCACCAGCAGGTAGCCGGCCCGGACTTCGGGAATCCTTCCGGCGGCAAAGCCGACCGTAACGATTCGGCCATCCCAGGCGAGCGCGCGAAGCGACGCATCGAAGATATCGCCGCCGAGCATGTCGATCACGATGTCCACGCCCCGGCCCCGT
Organism: Burkholderia sp. Bp9004; assembly: GCF_003858025.1. Taxonomy (NCBI): domain Bacteria; kingdom Pseudomonadati; phylum Pseudomonadota; class Betaproteobacteria; order Burkholderiales; family Burkholderiaceae; genus Burkholderia; species Burkholderia sp. Bp9004. The sequence continues at coordinate 34,872 of NZ_QTQD01000045.1, forward strand.
GTCGCCAGATGAACCTGATCGCGCAGGCTGTTGCGCAGATCGGAGGCGCTCAGATCGACCATGCGGCACGACACGTCGTACAGCATGGCGCTTGCACGCTCGGGTGAATGCACGCCTGCGAGAACCGTGGCGCCCATCGAACTGGCGATCTGTACGGCGGCATGGCCGACCGCGCCCGTGGCGCCATTGACGAGCACGGTGTCGCCAGGCCAGCGGCCTCGTTCCATCAGCGCGAACCATGCCGTTTGAGCTGGAAGGCCGAGGCCGGCGGACTCGACGAACGCCATGCCGTCGGGGAGCGGCAGGCATTGATCCTCGTGCGCGAGCGCCTGCGTCGCGAAGGCGCCCCATTCCACATGGATGAGCACGCGATCTCCGGGCTTGAACCGCGTCACGCCGGGTCCGACGACGCGCACGATGCCCGCCGCTTCCTTCCCGGGTATGAACGGCAATGGCGGACGAGTCTGATATCGGCCGGAAATCACGAGCAGGTCCGGATAATTGACCTCGGCGGTTTTGACGTCAATAACGACCTCGTGATGTCCCGGTTCGAGGTCGGGAAGCGCCTCGATCGCGTGAGTTTCAGCCAAACCGTGCGTCTTGATCTGAATCGCGCGCATGCATGTTCCTCCAGTTGCTCGATACGGCGGCGTGAACTCCGAGGTGCCGGATGCGTTCGTCGGGGCGCGTGTGTTGATTGCAATGCGCGTGCCATCGTCCTCGCGGGGAAAAACGACGCGCGAGCCCGCACGGCATGTCGCTGGATCGTTCGCGACATTCAGTTCGTGTCCGTGCCGCGGACACTTCGAGGTGCGCCGTCCGCCCGATGGACACGACCGACAAGGCGCGAGTCGTCGTCTTGGCCGGCAGCGCACGGTCCGGCGGGCGAAAACGGTCCCGAAATGCACCGGATGGATCGATGGCATGCATGTTGCTGAGATGAACGTGCAGAAGATTCTGATCGCCGAGGATGTGTTGAGATACAAGCCGGCGGATCGCCATCATGAAAAGACGGAGTCGCGCGACATCCGCAAGGACGCCGTGCTGAAGCATTCGGAACAAGCGGAGAAGTGAGGATGACGAGATGTCGGAAGAACTGAAATTCGAAGTCGACCGTGGCATTGCAACGATCACGCTCAATCGCCCGGACAAGCTCAACGCCTTTACCGAGGCGATGCAGGATACCTGGCTCGAGGCGCTCGAGGAATGCCGCGCGAATCCGGACATTCGGGTTGTCGTGATGACGGGCACCGGGCGTGCGTTCACGACTGGCGGTGATATCGAGACCTTTTCCGCGTCGGCGGCGCAGACACCGGCGAATATCAAGGCGCGCGTAGCCGACGGCGTACAGCGTCTGCCACGCAAGATCGCCGAACTCGACAAGCCGGTGATTGCCGCGTTGAACGGCCTGGCGACGGGCGGTGGCCTGGACATCGCCCTTGCATGCGACATCCGTTTTGCGGCGCAGAGCGCGCGCTTTGCCGAGACCTACGTGCGCATGGGGCTGATTCCGGGCGTCGGCGGAGCGTATCTGCTGCCCCGTATCGTCGGGATGTCGAAGGCGCTCGAAATGTTCTGGACGGCGGATTGGGTGGAGGCCGGCGATGCGGAACGCATTGGTCTGGTGAACAAGGTATTTCCGGATGCGGAGTTGATGGGCGGGACGTACGCGTTCGCGCGCCGCATCGCGGACGGGCCGCCGCTTGCCGTGCAGTTGATCAAGCGAGTGATGCGGTTTGGCCTGGACAAGGATCTTCAGACGGCCCACGAACTGGTGGCGGCGAATTTGCCGATCGTGCGCACCAGCGAGGACCATCAGGAAGCGGTGAATGCGTTCCGGGAGAAGCGCACACCTCAATTCATTGGGCGCTGACAGCGCTGTCGACTCGAGAAAAAACGGATTATGGACAGACAGGCATTCGAAAAGTTTATTGAACCGCGCAGCGTGGCGATCGTGGGTGCGTCGCCGCAGCAGGGAAGTCCGCGCAATTCGCTGGTGCGTGTGCTGCTGAAGCACGGATTCGACGGCGCCGTGTATCCGGTGAGCCAGAACCACGCGGAGGTTGAAGGGCTGAAGGCGTATCCGTCGGTGGCGGCGCTGCCGGAAGTGCCAGACGTTGCGCTGGTGATCACGCCGGCTCACACAGTACCCGGCGTCATTGCGGAGTGCGGCCAGAAAGGGATACGCAGCGCGATCGTGTTCAGTTCCGGATTCGAAGAGACGGAAGCGGGGAGGGCACATGCGCAGCGCCTGGCCGAAGTGGCGCGAGAGCACGGCGTGGCGGTGATTGGTGCCAACTGTCAAGGCGTGTGGTCGGTTCGTCGGCGCGTCATGATGACGTTCGGATCAGCCGCAATGAATCTTGAGACGCTCAAGCACGCGCCAATCGCGGTCGTCAGCCAGAGTGGCGCGCTCGCCGGGGCGATCGGCAATTTTCTGCAGAGCAACGGCATCGGGTGCTCTTATATCGTCAGCGTCGGCAATGAAACCTGCGCCGATGCGCTCGACGTGCTCGAGCACATCGTCGAGCAGGACGACGTACGCGTGGTGGCGCTCTACATCGAAGGACTCGAGGAAGCCGGCCGGATCGTCGGGATCGCCGAGCGTGCGCGCGAACGAGGCGTGCAGATCGTTGCCTTGAAGGCCGGCCGCTCGGAGATCGGCCAGCAGGCGACGGCGTCCCATACCGGGAAAATTGCTTCGGCGCATGCCGTCTATGCGGACGTGTTGGAGCAGGCGGGGGTGATCACGGTCGACAGCCTGATTGATGCGATGTCGGCGGTGGAAGTGCTGGCTTATCTGCCGCAACCGCGCGTGAGCGGCGATCCGCAGGGCGGGCTCGCGGTGCTGAGTTCGTCGGGTGGCGCAGGCGCGCTGCTGGCGGATCACAGCAGCGAATACGGTATTCCGATGGCGGAGTTCGGTCAGCGGACGGCGCAAGAACTGGAACGGGTTCTTCCCGCGTTCGCGCGCACGGCCAATCCGGTGGATTTGACGGGGCAGATCCAGAGCGTGGCGACGCTGTTCCGTGACACGTGCTTCGCGATCGAGGCGGAGCCGAGGGCGGAGGCGCTGATCGTGCAGTTTGCCAGTAGCGGTCGCCGGTATCTCGAGCCGAACGCCGAGGTGTTCAAGAAGGTGGGGCAGTCCATGCCGGTGGTGGTGAGCTTTATCGGAGAGCTGCCGGATCACGAGACGCGCCGATCGTTCCGGGAGGCCGGTGTGCTGCTGGTCGCCGATCCTTCGCATGCGATGAAGGCGCTGTCGCTGCTGTACAAACGCCAGCGGATGTTGTCATTGCCGAAAGTGCAGGCGCGGACACCGTTGGCGGGCCGGGCGGCGCCGCAGGATTGGGCGGAGACGATGCGGTTCTGCGCGGAGAGCGGGATGACGCCGGCGAAGTGGGTCGTGCTTGGGCCGGAGGACCGCGCTTCGGACGCATGTGCCGGAATGGCGTATCCGCTGGTGGTAAAGGTGCTTCCGTCGGACTGTGCGCACAAGACCGAGCTCGGCCTGGTGAAGCTGCGCGTTCAAACCGCGGAGGGCATCGATGCCTGTGCTCGCGAGTTTCGCGAGCAGGTGGGCAGGCCGGATATGGGGGTACTGGTGCAGGAGATGATCAGTGACGGCGTCGAAATCGTGGTGTCGTGCATGAGACAGACGGATTTTGGACCGATCATTTCGATCGGAACCGGTGGCGTTGCGGTGGAACTGTACCGCGACATGTCGCATCTGGCGTTGCCGGTGACGGCTGATCAGGTCCGTCAGGCACTTCGGAAGCTCAAGCTATGGACCCTTCTGGAGGGATTTCGAGGAAAGCCCGCGGCGGACCTGGACGCGCTGGTCGAGGCCGCCGTGCGGTTTGGGGACATGTTCCTCGCGAGCCCGGCGGTCCGGGAGTTCGAGATCAATCCGGTGATCGTGAGGGCTCGCGGACGGGGGCTGGGTGCGGTCGATGCGCTGGTGACCGTGCAGTGAAGGAACGCTGGGCGCGCCGACGATACCGCGTCCGGCTGTTTGGGTTCGTGACGTTTGGGTTAGAGAATGAAAATCCTGGTGCCAGTGAAAAGAGTGGTCGATTACAACGTGAAGGTCCGCGTGAAGTCGGACAACACGGGCGTCGACATTGCGAATGTGAAGATGTCGATGAACCCGTTCGACGAAATCGCGGTGGAAGAAGCGGTGCGCCTGAAGGAAGCGGGTGTGGCGACCGAAGTGATCGCGGTGTCGGTCGGTGTGACGCAAGCGCAGGAAACGCTGCGCACGGCGCTGGCGATCGGCGCGGATCGCGCGATCCTCGTCGAATCGAACGACAGCGTCGAGCCGCTGGCGGTGGCGAAGATCCTGAAGGCGCTGGTCGACAAGGAACAGCCGCAGCTGGTAATCCTCGGCAAGCAGGCGATCGATGACGATTCGAACCAGACGGGCCAGATGCTGGCCGCGCTGGCCAACCTGCCGCAAGGCACGTTCGCGTCGAAGGTCACGATCGCCGACGGCCGTGCTACGGTCGCACGCGAAGTCGACGGCGGCGCGGAAACGCTGTCGATGACGCTGCCGGCGGTGGTCACCACGGACCTGCGCCTGAACGAGCCGCGCTACGTGACGCTGCCGAACATCATGAAGGCGAAGAAGAAGCCGCTGGAAACGGTGAAGCCGGAAGACCTGGGCGTGGACGTCACGCCGCGTCTGAAGACGCTGAAGGTGGCCGAGCCGCCGAAGCGCGCGGCCGGCGTGAAGGTGCCGGACGTGAAGACGCTGGTCGAGAAGCTGAAGACCGAAGCCAAGGTGCTGTAAGAGGGAGCGAAAAGAAATGACGATTCTGGTGATGGCAGAGCACGAGACGACTCTGGTGATTGCAGAACACGACAACGGGTCGATCAAGGCCGCGACGCTGAACACGGTGGCGGCGGCAGCGAAGATTGGCGGTGACATTCACGTCCTGGTCGCGGGGCACAACGCGCAGGGCGCGGCCGATGCCGCAGGCAAGATTGCAGGCGTGTCGAAGGTGTTGCTGGCCGACGCGCCGCAGCTCGAAGCGGGCCTGGCGGAAAACGTCGAAGCGACCGCGCTGAACATCGCGAAGGACTACTCGCACATCCTCGCGCCGGCAACCGCCTACGGCAAGAACATCGCGCCGCGCATCGCCGCGAAGCTGGACGTTGCACAGATTTCGGACATCACGGCGGTCGATTCGGCCGACACGTTCGAGCGTCCGATCTACGCAGGCAACGCGATCGCGACGGTTCAGTCGAGCGATCCGATCAAGGTGATCACGGTGCGTGCAACGGGTTTCGATCCGGTGGCGGCGGAAGGCGGCAGCGCGTTGGTCGAGAAGATCGAAGCGGCGGCCGATGCAGGCAAGTCGCAGTTCGTGAGCCGTGAAGTGACGAAGCTGGATCGTCCGGAGCTGACGTCGGCGAGCATCATCGTGTCGGGCGGCCGTGGTCTGGGCAGCGGTGAAAACTACACGAAGGTGCTGGAGCCGCTGGCCGACAAGCTGTCGGCAGCGCTGGGCGCATCGCGCGCGGCAGTCGACGCCGGCTACGTGCCGAACGACTATCAGGTCGGCCAGACCGGCAAGATCGTTGCGCCGCAGCTGTACATCGCGGTCGGCATCTCGGGTGCGATCCAGCACCTGGCCGGCATGAAGGATTCGAAGGTGATCGTCGCGATCAACAAGGATCCGGAAGCACCGATCTTCAGCATGGCAGATTACGGCCTCGTCGGCGATCTGTTCGCGCTCGTGCCGGAACTCGTCGGCGAACTGGGCTGAAGCGCGCAATATCGTAACGTCGAATTTTGGTGACGCAACGCGGCCTTGCTTCATGAACAGGCGGCGCTGCCACCGGCCATCGTTCAGGCCAACGCACCTATCACGAGCCACGCAATGCCGCGATATGCGGTCGCGTCACCCACCGCGTGGAGGAACCGAGATGACTGTACCGAAACGTTCTCTGCGAGCAGCAATCGGAAAATGGTTGGGCAGCGGAGTTGCCGGGCGTTTTCGTCTCTCGCGTATCGGTCGATCGGATGAAAGCCGGTGGCGTTGCGTGCGAATCGACGTCGATTGCCCGTCCGGGCCCTTGTCGCTCGTGTTCTTTCGTCATGACGACGGTTCGTGGCACGTTTTCCCCCCGACAGAAGGCGGGCGGCGATCGGCGGATCGCCCTATGCCGGCCAGTTTCTCTTTGACGTACACGAACCAGGAAAAAATCTCGCACGCGTTTAGCGCGTCGGCGGCACACGAAACACTTCCGGATGACTGATGTTTGTCGATTGAATGAAGCGCAAATTGAATGGGAGATCGAGATTGGAACAATCTCTGAATAGCGTTGGCGTAGTAGGCGCAGGCGCGATGGGGCGCGGTATCGCACAAGTTTGCGCGGTGGCCGGCTGCGACGTGAATTTGTTCGATGTGAATGACGGCGCAGTGACACGGGCCGTTTCGGCGATACGCAACGATCTGGTGCGGTCGGTCGAACATGGGCGGATCGAGCAGCGCGACGCGGACGCCGCGTTGCGGCGGATCACCGCGGCAACCAGTCTGACAGAAATGGACGGGTGTGATTTGGTCGTGGAAGCGATCGTCGAGAACCTCGATATCAAGCAGCGGCTGTTGCGGGATCTGGAGTCGATCGTGTCGCCGTCGTGCATTCTGGCGACCAACACGTCGTCGTTGAGCGTGACGTCGATCGCATCCGGTTGTGTGCAGCCATCTCGCGTGGCCGGGTGGCACTTCTTCAATCCCGTCACGCGGATGCGACTGGTCGAGATCGTGCAGGCGCCCCGAACGGCAACAGAAGCGATCGATGCGCTGGTCGAGCTGTCGCGGCGCATCGGACATCGGCCGATCGTTGTGCCGGATTCGCCGGGTTTCGTGGTCAACCATGCGGGCCGTGCCTTCGTCACCGAAGGGCTGAAGCTGCTCGCGGAAAAAAACGCCGAGCACTCGGTGCTGGATGCGATCCTGCGCCAGTGCGCAGGGTTCCGCATGGGGCCGTTCGAGCTGCTGGATCTGACCGGACTCGACGTATCCGTTCCAGTGATGGAATCGATTCATGCGCAGTACTACGGCGACGATCGCTACCGACCGGTGATGCTCGCACGCACACGCCTTCACGCGGGTCTGTTGGGCCGCAAGGCAGGACAAGGGTTTTACAGCTATGACGGCAAGCCGGTGGCGGCGCATGCGCCGGCGCAGCAGGCGGTGCCGGTGGTCGACGTTGCGGTGTGGTGGCTGACGGAGGGGGCGGCGGCGTTGCCCGAAGCGGTCGTGCCGTTGCTGTCGCAGGTGACGCGTGCGGCCGACTTGCAAGCCGCCGACGTGGTGCTGATTGCACCACTGGACACGGACCTTTCAACCGCGATCGAGAATTTGCGGCTCGATCCGAGCAAGGTCGTCGGTATCGACCCCGTGTTCTGCGGGCCGTCGGGCGTGACGTTGATGACATGCCCGGGAACGGCAAAGTTGACGGTAGATCGCGCGCAGGCAATATTTGCAACGCAATCGATTCCCGCGTTTGTCATTTCGGATTCCCCTGGATTCGTTGCTCCCCGAGTGGTGGCGTGCATTGTCAATCTCGCTTGCGAAATGGCCCAGCAGGGCATCGCGTCACCGGAGGATATCGACGTATCGGTACGTCTCGGCCTCGGTTATCCGACGGGTCCGTTCGAGTGGGGCGATGCGCTCGGCACGCATCGGGTGCTCGACATCCTCAGGGGGCTTTACGAGACCTTCGGGGATCAGCGATACCGACCGTCGCCGTGGCTCGTTCGGCGTGCACGTCTCGGTCTGCCGTTGACGTCACCGGAGCGGGCCGCTGCCTGACGAACATCGATTGACGGACGACGGACTGCTCCGGCCGTTCCGCGTACCGTGCGTCGGGCAGCCGGAAATACAACGGGAGGAGACTGATGATGAAACTGCGATTTGCGCTGACGTGGACGCTCGCCGTCGCCGTGGCGATACCGGGCGCCTTTGCGGCTTCATCGGGAGAGCCGCTGAAGGTCGGCGTGATTGTCGATATGTCCGGTGTCTACTCGGGCATCGGCGGAACGGGTGGGGTGGCGGCGGTCAAGATGGCCGTGCGCGATTTCGGAGGCAAGGTGCTCGGCAGACCGGTCGAAGTGCTGTCTGCAGACTACCAGAACAAGGTCGATATTACGGCGACGCGCGCGCGGCAATGGTACGACAGGGATAACGTGTCGATGGTGATCGAATCGACCGATTCTGCCTCGGCGCTCGCGCTGCAGAAGCTTGGCATGGAAAAGCGCAAGGTGACGATCTTTGCCGGCTCGGCAACGACGGATCTGACCGGCAAGCAGTGTTCCCCGTACGGCGTGCACTATGTGTACGACACCTATGCGCTCGCGAACGGGACGGCCCGTGCGGTGGTATCGGAAGGTGGTAAGCGCTGGTTCTTCATCACGGCCGACTACGCATTCGGTCATTCGTTGCAGTCGCAGGCCACGCAGGTCGTCAAGTCGATGGGCGGACAGGTCGTGGGAAGTGTCGACCACCCTCTGGCGACATCGGACTTCGCGTCTTTCCTGATGCAGGCCCAGTCGTCGAAGGCCCAGGTCATCGGGCTCGCGAACGCGGGGCGCGACACGCAAAATGCGATCCGTCAGGCCGCCTAGTTCGGCATGATGACCGGCAAGCAGATCGTTGCACCGCTGCTGATTTTCGACGGCGATCTGAAGGGCATCGGTCTGAAGACGGCTCAGGGTCTTCAGTTCACCACCGCGTTCTACTGGGACTACAACGATCGGACGCGCGCGTTCGCGAAGGCATTCAACGCCGAGACCGGCAAGATGCCCACGATGGTCCAGGCGGGCATGTACTCCGCCATGACTCACTATCTCCAGGCCGTTCAGGCGGCGGGAACGGTGGACAGCGATGCGGTCATGGCAAATATGAAGGCGATGCCGATCAACGATTTCTTTGCCCGGGACGGCCGTATTCTGGCAAACGGCCTGATGGTGCACGACATGTATCTGGCCGAGGCGAAGAAGCCGTCGGAATCGAAAGGCGAGTGGGACCTGCTGAAGATTCGATCGGTGATCCCGAAGGAAACGGCGTTCCAGACGCTCCAGCAGAGCGGGTGCCTATTCACCACACATTGAGCGAGCGTACGTTGCAGGCGCGTGCCGGGCATGCCGATCAGGATGCCGCACCGCACATCGTGTCGGACTCGACTCGGGACATGTCTGTCAAAACGACATCTGGTGTAGAGACCGCATACAACGATGCATCGCTGTCGCGTGAACGTGATCATGTCGTGGCGCGAGGAGCGGGCGTCGCACGTCGGTGAAAGCCCGTTACGCATGTCTGCGCCGACCGCATTGGAACGCGAAAGCCGAATCCGGGCGTGACTGGCATGTTCATTGCAATAAGAGTGCGATTTCAACTTCTCGATGCGACGCCACGTCATGAGTACACAAGCCTATATTTGCGATGCAATCCGTACGCCATTCGGCCGCTATGGCGGCTCGCTTTCTTCCGTGCGCGCCGACGATTTGGCCGCGATTCCGATCAGGGCGCTGATGGTGCGCAATCCTGGCGTCGACTGGGAGGCGGTCGGCGACGTGCTGCTCGGCTGTGCGAATCAGGCCGGTGAGGACAACCGCAACGTCGCGCGCATGGCGAGCTTGCTCGCCGGCCTGCCGCTCGGCGTACCGGGCGCAACGATCAATCGACTGTGCGGCTCGGGCCTTGATGCGGTGGGCAGCGCGGCGCGCGCGATCAAGTCCGGCGAAACGGCGTTGATGATTGCGGGCGGCGTGGAAAGCATGAGTCGCGCGCCCTTCGTCATGCCGAAGGCGGAGTCGGCTTTCAGCCGTGCGAATGCGGTCTACGACACGACGATCGGCTGGCGATTCGTCAACAGGCTGATGAAGGAGCAGTACGGCGTCGATGCGATGCCTGAAACGGCGGAGAACGTCGCGGTCGACTACAAGATCGGGCGCGACGCTCAGGATCGGATGGCACTGGCTTCGCAGACGAAAGCGCTGGCCGCGCAAAAGCGTGGGTTCTTCGATAGCGAGATCACGCCTGTCTACATCCCGCAGAAAAAAGGCGAGCCGCTGGTCGTGAAGCAGGACGAGCATCCTCGCGAGACGTCGTTCGAAGCCCTTGCGAAGCTCAAGGGTGTCGTGCGGCCTGACGGCAGCGTGACGGCCGGCAACGCGAGCGGCGTCAACGACGGAGCCTGTGCGTTGCTGCTGTCCAACGAGCGCGCAATCGCCCAACACAGTCTCACGCCGCGTGCGCGGGTGGTCGCGATGGCAACCGCGGGTGTGCCGCCGCGCGTGATGGGTATCGGTCCGGCGCCGGCGACGGAGAAGGTGCTGACACTGGCCGGATTGCGGCTCGACGAGATCGACGTGATCGAACTCAACGAGGCATTTGCCGCACAGGGGCTGGCCGTGTTGCGCCTGCTGGGTCTGAAGGACGATGATCTCCGGGTCAACCCCAACGGCGGGGCGATAGCACTCGGTCATCCGCTCGGTGCATCAGGCGCGCGTCTCGTGACGACGGCAATCAATCAGTTGCACGCCACGAGCGGTCGCTACGCATTGTGCACGATGTGCATCGGGGTGGGCCAGGGCATCGCATTGATCCTGGAGCGCGTCTGAGTGCGATCGGATACGCGTAATGAATTCTGCTGAAACCGGCGAGTTCATTTCGCGAGCCGGCCGCTCGGCGTTCATGTAACACACGCGCCGCTCATCGTTGGTTCATCGCCGGCGTGACATCGAGCGTTGGTCCGCGTATCCGGTGCGCGGCAACAAACGATCATTTTTCTCAAGGAGCAGAAGTCATGCTGATAGGTGTGCCCGTCGAAACAACGCCGGGCGAAGCCCGCGTCGCCGTTACCCCGGAGACGGCCGGGAAACTGCAGGATCAGGGACACACGGTGCGCGTGGCTTCGGGTGCGGGGCTGGGGGCCAGCTATACCGACGACGCTTATCGGGCCGCCGGCGCCGAGATCGTGGATCAGGCGACTGCGCTCGGCTGCGAGGTCGTGCTGAAAGTCAGGTCGCCGCTCGACAGCGAACTCGCCGCTTTCGGCATGGGGGCCGCGCTGGTCGGGATGCTCAATCCGTTTGATGCAGCCGGTCTCGAACGGCTCGCCAAGGCGGGCATCACGGCGTTCGCGCTCGAGGCCGCACCGCGAACGACGCGCGCGCAAAGCCTGGATGTGCTGTCGAGCCAGGCGAATATCGCCGGCTACAAGGCCGTCATGATCGCCGCCGATCGATATCGGCGCATCTTCCCGATGTTGATGACGGCAGCGGGGACCGTGAAGGCGGCGCGCGTCGTGATTCTCGGTGTCGGGGTTGCCGGGTTGCAGGCCATCGCGACGGCAAAACGCTTGGGCGCTGTCATCGAAGCGAGCGACGTGCGTCCGAGCGTCAAGGAGCAGGTGGAGTCTCTGGGGGCGAAGTTCATCGACGTGCCCTACGAAACGGCTGAAGAAAAAGAGGCCGCGGAGGGTGTCGGCGGATACGCGAGGCCGATGCCGGCCTCGTGGCTGCAGCGTCAGCAGGTCGAAGTGGCCAGGCGTGTCGCGGCCGCCGATATCGTCATCACCACGGCGCTGATTCCCGGGCGGCCCGCACCGGTGCTGGTGACCGAGGCGATGGTGGAATCGATGAAGCCGGGTTCCGTCATAGTGGATCTCGCGGCGGCCCAGGGTGGCAATTGCCCGCTGACCGAGCCGGGCAGCACTGCGGTTCGGCACGGGGTGACGATCGTCGGCGAAACGAACCTGCCTGCTCTGGTCGCCACGGACGCCAGCAACCTGTATGCGCGCAACGTACTCGATTTCCTGAAACTGATTCTGCCGAAGGGCGGCGGCGTGACGATCGATCTCGAGGATGACATCGTTACCGCCTGCCTGGTTGCCCGGGACGGAATGGTCATGCGCGATCAACCTGCTCCCGTCCGGTCAACGGCGGAAGCTTCGACCACGAACTGAGAATTGCCATGGAAGCTGTCAGCCACATCATCACCAACCTGATCATCTTTGCCTTGGCCATCTATGTCGGCTATCACGTCGTCTGGAATGTGACGCCCGCACTGCATACGCCCTTGATGGCCGTGACGAACGCGATCTCGGCGATCGTCATCGTCGGTGCAATGCTCGCGGCGGGACTGACATCGAGCGGTCTCGGCAGAACCGCTGGCGTGCTCGCGGTTGCGCTCGCGGCGGTCAACGTGTTCGGGGGCTTCCTCGTCACGCGACGGATGCTGGAAATGTTCAGGAAGAAAGAAAGAAAGACGACTGAAAAGGCGGGGGCGTAACGATCATGAGCATGAACCTCGTTACCTTGTTGTATTTGCTGGCCAGCATCTGTTTCATTCAGGCGCTGAAGGGGCTGTCTCACCCGACGACGGCCATTCGCGGAAACGCATTCGGCATGACGGGCATGGCAATCGCAGTACTCACCACCGCGGCTCTGATCGTGAAGCTCGCCGCCACGCCGACCGGACTCGGGCTCGTGCTGCTCGGTCTGCTCCTGGGGGGAACCGTCGGCGCCGTGATGGCGTATCGCGTGGAAATGACCAAGATGCCGGAGCTGGTGGCGTTCATGCACAGCATGATCGGCTTGGCAGCCGTCTTCATCGCGGTGGCCGCGGTGACGGAGCCTTGGGCGTTCGGCATTACGCCTGCGCCGTTGGCTGCGGGCGCGGGGCTAGACGGTCTCGCGCACCCGTCGATCCCGACCGGCAACCGGCTCGAGCTTTTCCTCGGAGCGGCGATTGGCGCGATCACGTTCAGCGGATCGGTGATCGCGTTCGGCAAGCTCAGCGGTAAGTACACGCTGCGCGTATTCCGGGGCGCGCCGGTCCAGTTCAAGGGGCAGCATTTTCTGAACCTCGTGCTGGGACTAACCACGATCGCGCTCGGCCTGACGTTCATGGCGACCGAAAGCTGGTCCGTGTTTCTGTTGATGCTGGCGTTCGCGTTCGTGATGGGCGTGTTGATCATCATCCCGATCGGCGGCGCGGACATGCCGGTGGTGGTGTCGATGCTGAACAGCTACTCCGGCTGGGCAGCCGCGGGCATCGGCTTTTCGCTCAGCAATCCGATGCTGATCATTGCCGGCTCGTTGGTGGGCAGCTCCGGTGCGATTCTGTCCTACATCATGTGCAAGGCGATGAACCGGTCGTTCTTCAACGTGATTTTGGGCGGGTTCGGCGGCGAGGCCAATGCCGCTGCCGGCGGGGCCAAGGAACAGCGTCCGGTCAAGAGCGGCAGCGCGGACGACGCCGCATACATGCTGTCGAACGCGGAATCCGTGATCATCGTTCCGGGATATGGCTTGGCGGTCGCGCGTGCGCAACATGCGATCAACGAGCTGTCTCAGAAACTCACGGAAAAGGGTGTGACGGTGAAGTACGCGATTCATCCGGTCGCGGGGCGCATGCCCGGTCACATGAACGTGCTGCTCGCGGAAGCCGAGGTGCCGTATGACCAGGTGTTCGAGATGGAGGAGATCAACGGCGAATTCTCGCAGGCCGACGTCGCGATCGTGCTCGGTGCCAACGACGTGGTGAACCCGGTCGCGCTGGAAAAGGGCAGTCCGATCTACGGTATGCCGATACTCGATGCATACAAGGCGCGGACGGTCATCGTCAACAAACGTTCGATGGCTGCCGGATATGCGGGGCTCGACAATGAGTTGTTCTATATGGACAAGACGATGATGGTTTTCGGCGACGCGAAGAAGGTCGTCGAGGACATGGTGAAGGCCATCGACTAAACGGGCCGACGGACACGGACCACGCTCCGGTCCGCGTCCGTGTCCGAGTGATCGGGGAGGGGAAAATGTTTGGTTCGACGCTGGTACAAAGGCATGTCGGCAACACGTCGCTGACGGCCGAATTTCACGAAGGCTCGGGACGACTTCGCATATCGTCGAACGGCGTGCTGTCGCACGAATTTTTTCCGCCCCAGTCATGGATGATCGTGGCCACGAGCGCCGGTGCAAGCAATTGGGGCACGCGCCCGAGCAAGACAGACCTTCTGCATGTCCTCGAGCAGTTCGACGGATGACGCGAGACGGCGGTCTGCGATTCCGGGTTACGCGTCGCATGGGGCGCCGTCTCGCCTGCGCGCAGTTCGACCGTTTATTCAGAGAGATCGATGACAAATTCAGCTGTCGTGCATAGTGACGCAGCGCAACAGCGCGAATCCATGGAATACGACGTCGTGATCGTCGGCGGCGGCCCGGCCGGGCTGTCGGCGGCGATCCGGCTCAAGCAGCTGGCCGCCGAGAAAGGCACCGAGATCGGCGTGTGCGTGCTCGA
>NZ_QTQD01000046.1:0-41988 GCF_003858025.1 Burkholderia sp. Bp9004
GACGCCGGATATATGTACGCAATCGACTTCCGTGTCCGTCAACTTCCGTTTGCTATTGGGAGCAGTCCATATATGTAAAACGTCGCGTCGCTGATCCCCATCTTGCGGCAGACCTCCGCGACCGGCGTGCCCAACTCGGCCTGCTTCAACGCGTATGCGATCTGCTCTTCGGTGAACTTGCTCTTCTTCACGGCATGACCTCCAAGTCTCGATGACATCGTCATGCCGGAATTTTCCACTTCCAAATGGGACAGTTTTGTGGGCTAGGGTCAGGTCACCTTAATGATACGATTTTCACCGCAGAAATGCTGTCAATAAGAAAATCCGCCTTTTATTTTATCTATCCAATATGGCCGGCGGATCGTATTTCGAACAGGTCTCTCGCCTTCTCAACATCACCCTGGTGAGCTAGCGACCAATTAATCAGCGCCATAATTGGTTCCATTAAAGTGCGACCAAGTGGTGTCAGTTCGTATTCTACACGAGGCGGAACCGTAGGAAAAACCGTACGCGATACGAGCCCGTCTTTCTCCAAGCTTTTCAACGTCAGGGTTAGCATTCGCTGAGACACTTGGCCAATTGTTCGCCTAAGTGCATTGAATCGCAACGGCCCCTCTGCGAGATGCGCGACGATCAGAATGCTCCATTTATCACCAACGCGACTAAGTAGTTCACGTGTGAAATTCGAGCACTCAGGAATTGCGCGGTCAGGGGTCGGTATCATGAATGTGCCTTCTTGTGGCGAATTTGGCAGTGTGTATCATAGCCTTGGCAACCAAGTCGAAGCACTTATTTTGCTCCTACAAGAGGCTTAGCTCCATGGACCATGCACCCGCTGTTCTTCTTGAACCCTACCGTTTAGGGCCTTTAACAATCAGGAATCGTATGGTGATGGCGCCAATGACCCGTAGCCGAGCGGTCAAAGATGCCGTGGCTCATCCCCTAGCACCGACCTATTATGCGCAGCGCGCCGGCGCTGGACTTATTGTTTCCGAGGCGACGCAAGTCAGCAGGCAGGGGACCGGCTATATTCGAACTCCCGGTATCTATTCGTCCGAGCAAGTCCAAGCTTGGCGTCGCGTTACTGATGCCGTTCATGACGCTGGTGGGGTTATTTTTGCTCAATTATGGCATGTCGGCCGCGTCTCTCACTTCGAGTTTCAAAATGGCGCTCTCCCGATCGGGCCCTCGGCATTGAACGCTGAAGCCGAAGTGTTCATTTCAACTGGCGTAGTCAGGACTCCGACTCCCCGCGCACTGAGTACGATCGAGATTGCTGATGTTATCGGGCAATTTCGTAAGGCAGCAGAAAATGCTGCTGCGGCCGGATTTGATGGGGTTGAGCTACATGGTAGCTCCGGTTACCTACTGGATCAGTTTTTGCGGGACGCATCAAATTGCCGAAACGATCGCTACGGCGGTTCCATCGCAAACCGTGCCCGCTTTCCTCTTGAAGTCGCGGCAGCAGTATCTGATGTGCTGGGAGCAGATCGTGTTGGCTATCGCGTCGGCCCAAATATGACGCTTCACGGGATGCATGATTCAGCGCCGGTGGATACGTTTAGCTATCTCGCTGCCCACCTTGATCAGATAGGCCTTGCTTATCTGCACGTGACCGAAGGTATCTCCGGGCCAGACGCACCTCCACAAGGTGCCATCCGGATTGCCCCTTACCTGCGCCGGGTTTTCTCACGCACCTTCATTCTCAATGGGGGGTACGACGCAAAGAGCGGGGAAGTTGCTATCTCTCAGGGAGAGGCGGATTTGATCTCATATGGGGTCCCATTTCTTGCAAATCCCGACTTGCCAGAACGCTTCCGCAACGGTGATCCTCTTAACATGCCGGACTATGAGAGCTTCTATGTTCCCGGCGAGGATGATGCAGTGGGTTACACGGACTACCCTGCTATCAAGCGGAAATAGTTCGTAATAAGTTGATTGGATTTTCTGACGGGAGCCTAAAAAACTCACCGCGTCTAATTAAATCATCGCAATATAATGTTCCCCAGGCGCTATCCGGTCTGGCTGATTGCGCATCTAGAATGCAGTATTTCACAAGCCCACGAGGGTACGATGGAAAGACAAGAAGCGACTTTGAACATTGAAAAAATACTACTCTCGCTGTGCGCCCTAATAACATTTTTTGCGGCATTCTGGGCTGATGTGCTCGGCCCTTTTTCTCAGGAGCACATCTTCAACCCCAAATGGCCGCCACACGCAAAATTTCACGATTCTCAATACATATGCATGTCGATGCTTCTTTCTTTGGTCGCCCTTGGCTTCATATGGCGTAGAAACCTTCCACAGTTGGAAGATCATATTATTGCCGGACTCATACTTGCTTCGCCGTACTTGGGCATGTATGCGGCTCTTCTATTTCCCGGGACAGCAATGTTTGATTCGGAATTCGATAAGCTTGCGGCTTATGTGGCCGGGCTTCATCCCCAAATTTGGTTTGCGACGGTGATCCTGGGAGTAATTGCATTATCCATGGTTCTCACGAAGCAGCGCTCCAAAAGACTTCAAGCCAATGAAAGTAGCTTCATATAAGGATCGTCTCTTATAACAACCTTGTGACTATTATATAGAACCGACTTAAGAGGATACAGCCAGTAATAGATTCATCACAATTAATTACGAAATGGACCGAACAGTGCTCCATAGACACTCACGAGTCGTTTAGCACGTAGCGCCGTTCAAGCTCAACGCGTGGCAGGTCGACAGCGAAACCGTGCTGACGAACGAAGTTCATAGAACATCTCCACATAATTGAACATGTCAGTGGACGTCATCGCCCGCATCGGATAGTTTCTCAGTTCGGTCCGGTCCTTTTTCAGCGCGCTGAAGAAGCCTTCCGCCAAGGCATTATCGGGGCAGTTTCCACGACGGCTCATGCGTGGCACCATCTGCTGAGCCTTCAAAAACGATTGCCAGTCATCGCTGGCGAACCGGCTACCTTGATTCGCATGAGTCACGATACCCGGTGCCAACTTGCGATGCGAAGATGTCTACAAATGGACCGCGAAGATTGACCCGATCCGAGCCGATCGAAGCGGTGCGTGGTGTAGCACAGCGACCTTAGTGACCCGTCGCTGCCACAAGTTGTCGCTCCAACGCTTCGTCCGCGCGTCGTGCGGCCTGTCGGTCTACGCGATCGACCAATACCTCGCAGAGCTGTTTCAATTGACCAGCGGAAAGTCCGACGTTCATGCTGATTCGCATATGCGCTTGCAGCTGTGAATCGACCCCGGTCAGCGCGGCGAGCATGCTTACCGTCGCCAGCTCACGGCTCTGCCAATCGAGATTGTCGCGCTCGAAGATGTCGCCGAACAGATGAGTCTTCAGAAATCGGTCGATCGCCGGTGCGAAATCGAACAATGCGCCTTTCACCGGCCCCCCGGACAGCTTCGTCTGGTTCGCCGTGCCGGCCACAAGCAATGCGTCGCCAGTCGGAACCTGTCGACCGGGCGCCGAACCGTCCGCATCTCGCAGCCTCGCCTGCTTGCGCGTGTCCACCACCTTCATCAGCGCGCCGAGCGCATTGAGGCTGCGCGGAAAGCCCGCGTAAGCATAGAGCTGCACCAGGATTTCCCGGACCTCGCTGATCGTCAGACCGATGTCCAGTCCCTCGTTCAATGCAGCAGTGAGTTTGTCGATGTCCCCCGCCGCAGCGAATGCCGCGATGGGCACGATCGCCTTTTGACGGGGGGTTAGCGCTTCAGCAGCGTCTGGAAGAGACGTTTTCGTATTCATGCCTTCGGGTTCCTCATGTGAAGTTGCCTGCGTCGGCGTTGCCGCCAAGCTAAGGGCTAAAACGAGAACTGTGGTCCGCAGAAGTCTCGGAACGGGCACGCCGCGCCGGACGGCAAGTCTGCCCCGCGAGACAGCCGTCGTATCCATGTCGGTCGATAGAGATCGCATTGGCTCCGTGTCCGGGATATCAGGCCAGTGCCGGCAATCGATCGAGAAACTTCTCGAGCGTGATGGGATATTGACGCACACGCACGCCAGTCGCGTTGTAGACAGCATTCGCAACCGCGGGCGCAACGCCCGTGAGGCCAAGTTCGCCGACGCCCTTTGCCTTTACCGGTGAGATGACCGGATCGACTTCGTCGATGAACGCGACGTCGAGATGCGGTATGTCGGCATGAACCGGCACCTCGTAGCCGGCCAGATCATGGTTGATGAACAGACCGAATCGCTTGTCGACCGTCATCTCCTCCATCAGTGCGGCGCCGATTCCCATCGTCATTCCGCCGATCACCTGGCTGCGCGCTGTCTTGGGGTTCAGTATGCGGCCGGCCGCACAGACGGCAAGCATGCGGCGCACGCGGATTTCGCCGGTGAACGCGTTCACGCCGACTTCGGCAAAGTGGCCGCCGAATGTCTGGATTGCGAACCGCTTCGACAAGTCGCCGAACTCCATGCTTTCCTCGACGACGATCGGTCCGTTGTCTGCCGCACGCTCGAGCGGAACGCTTCTGCTGCCGGAGCGGATTTCGCCCGCAGCGAACTCGGCCTCGGCAATATCGAAACCGAGGCGGCGGGCAACCCTCTCACGCAGTTTCGTGCATGCAGCGTAGACGCCTGCGGTAACTGATGCCGCGCCCTGCTGCCCTCCTGAACCGGGCGTCTCCGGAAAGCTCGAATCGCCCAATCGGACGACGACCCGATCGATCGGTACGCCCATCATTTCGGCCGCGGTCTGTTGAACGATCGTATAGCTTCCGGTCCCGATGTCGGTCATGTCGGTTTCGACCGTGACGATCCCGCGGCTGTCGAGAAGTACTCGCGCACCGGCTTTGGCAATGGGCGCACCGCGGATCGCTGCTGCCATGCCGAGGCCTACGAGCCAATGGCCGTCGCGGACCTGTCCAGGCAGCGCTTGTCGTGCGCTCCAGCCGAAGCGTTCTGCGCCGGTGCGCAGACACTCGACGAAAGGACGCGACGAGAAAGGACGTTGCGGAAGTTCGGGATCGAATTGTGTGTCGTTCCGGACACGAAACTCGACAGGGTCCATACCGAGCTTCTCGGCCATCTCGTCCATTGCGATTTCGAGCGCCATCAGCCCCGGCGCTTCGCCAGGCGCGCGCATCGCGTTGCCCTCGGCCAGGTCGAGTGTCGCGAGCCGGACGCGCGTCATCCGGTTCGTGCCCGCATAGAGCATCCGTGTCGACAGCGTCGTGGGTTCGGTACGTCCGCCGGCGAGATTGCCGGACCAGCTTTCGTGACCGATCGCGATCAGCATCCCGTCGCGCGTGGCGCCGAGCCGGATCCGCTGAATGGTCTTCGGACGATGAATCGTGTTGTTGAACATGATCGGACGCTGGAGCGCGATCTTGACCGGGCGCTGCACGATTCGCGCCGCGACTGCGGCGAGCACGAGATCCGACTGCACGGTCCCCTTGCCGCCGAAGCCGCCTCCGACGAACGACGAGATCAGACGCACGTTTTCTCGCGGTATGCCGAGAATGGCGCCAAGATCGCGCGTACCCCAGTTCATCTGCTGGATCGACGTCCAGCACGTGACGCGATCGCCGTCCCATTTCGCGATCGACGCGTGCGGTTCCATCATTGCGTGTGCATGGTCCGGAACCGTATAGGTCTCGTCGACCCGGACGTCGGCATCGGTGAACGCCTGCTCGAAGTCTCCTACATGCGTGTCCGTCGGACCACCGAACGCCATCTGGCGCGCAACTGGCGCTATGTGGATCTGGTCCTGGAGGTCGAACTGCCCGTGGCGTCGCTCGTACTGGACGCGAATCAGCACAGATGCCGCGCGCGCCTGCTCGAATGTCTCCGCGACGACGACGGCCACCGGTTGATGGTAGTGGTCGACGTCCGGCGCCGCGAGCATGCGCTGCACATAGAACTGGCCGACACCGAGTTCGCCGGCATTTCGATACGTGACGACGGTAAGCACGCCGGGCGCGGCCTGCGCCCGACGTGTATCGATCGACGAGATCCGCCCCTTCGCGACGCTCGCGCCGAGGATGTAGCCGTAAGCGACGTTTGGCCCGATGTCGTGGTACTCGTACGCATAGGTCGCCGTCCCGGTCGTCTTCAACCGGGCTTCGTAGCGGTCGTGCGGCTGACCGACGACCGTCAACCGGTCGATGGGATTCTGTCCTGCACGCGTGTCGAACTTCATGGATCAGCCCCTCGCTCGTTCCATCACATAGGCGAGCGTGCGCTCGACCAGCGGTATCTTGAATGCGTTGTGCTGCGTCGGCTGCGCGCCTTTCATCAACTCGCTCGCGACGGCGGCAGCCCCCCGCGTCATCGCGGCGTCTGCGGATGCAATGCGCCACGGTTTCGGTGCGACACCACCCAGCGCGACGCGGCCGCTGCCATCCGGATGAACGATCGCGGCGACCGACACGAGCGCGAACGCGTACGAGGCCCGATCGCGGACTTTGTGATAAAGCTGACGGCCGCCGATCGGGCGCGGAAGCGTCACTGCGGTGATGAGCTCGCCGGGCGCAAGCGCAGTCTCGACATGCGGCGTCGTGTCCGGCAATCGATGGAAATCGGCGATCGGAATCGTCCTCGTCCGTCCGTCACTGCGAACGGTTTCCACCGATGCGTCGAGCGCGCGCAATGCAACGGCCATGTCGCCCGGATACGTTGCAATGCAGCTGGCGCTGCCTCCGATTACCGCAAGTTGCCGCGTGTATCCGCCGATCGCCGCACAGCCGGAGCCGGGCATACGCTTGTTGCACGGCAGGTTCGGATCGTAGAAATACGGGCAACGCGTGCGCTGGAGCAGGTTTCCACCCGTCGTGGCCTTGTTTCGCAGCTGACCGGATGCGCCCGCAACGATCGCACGTACCAGTACCCCGTAATCGCGTCGCACTCGAGGATGCGACGTAAGCGCCGTATTGGTCACAAGCGTGCCGATCCGCAGTCCGCCTTCCGGTGTGTCGTCGATATGGTCGAGCCCGATGTCCTGAATATCGACGAGGTGAGTCGGCGTCTCGATCTCCAGTTTCATCAGGTCCAGCAGGTTCGTGCCGCCGGCGATGAATTTTGCTCCCTGGCGCTGTGCGACGATGCTTGCCGCGTCCGCAGCGCTTTTCGCCCTCTCGTAGGTAAACGCCTTCATGAGCGGCTCCCTGCAACCTCCGCCATGGCATCGGCGATGTTCGAATATGCGCCGCAACGGCAGAGGTTGCCGCTCATCCGTTCGCGCAACTCGGCACGCGTCGCGCCGACGGGTGCCATTAGGTCGTCCGTGACATGACTCGGCACTTCGGCCCTGATTTCGTCCAGCACGGCAACGGCCGAACATATTTGACCGGGCGTGCAGTAGCCGCACTGATATCCGTCGTGCTTGATGAATGCGGCCTGCATCGGATGAAGTTCGGACGGCGTGCCCAATCCCTCGATCGTCGTGATCGTGTCACCGTCGTGCATCACCGCGAGGCTGAGGCACGCGTTGATCCGAACACCGTTCACGTGCACCGTGCATGCGCCACACTGCCCGTGATCGCAGCCTTTCTTCGTGCCGGTCAGACACAGGTGTTCCCTCAACGCATCGAGTAACGTGGTCCGGGGATCGATGTCGAGCCGTCGATCGCTTCCATTGACGTTGAAGACAACGCGCATCGTGTCCGTCACCGTTGACGGCGACTCGCTCGGCTCCGCATTCGTAACCAGCGGCTGCCCATTTGCGGCATCGGGCAAGAAAGGCGTCACGGCAGACACGGCACCGACGATCAGCAGATGACGTCTCGTCGCGTTCAGTCGTTCAGAATCGTCCATATGTCTTCATTCCTCTCGTTGCGATGATCGCGTGCCGGTCGAGCGGCCACGAACCTTCTTTCCATTTCGCCGCTCACCAGGCATAAGCCTCTGGCGCGGCGCCCCCGGGCCCTGGCCAGATTTCGTCGAGGCAGCGAAGTGTGTCGTCGGAGAGTGCAATATCCAGAGCCCGCGATGCCGATCTCAGCTGTTCCACGGTTCGCGGCCCCACGATCGGCGCGGTCACCGCCGGGTGATGGAGCAGCCACGCCAGTGCGACGTCCGCGGGGCGTTCGCCGAGGTCATCACACAGCGCCTCCCAAGCCCCGAGCTGCTGCCGGCAGCGCACGATCTTGCCCGCCATCTCGGGCCTTGCCCGCCGCCCCTCGAGCGTCCCGCGCAATACGCCTCCCAGCAACCCTCCGCCCAACGGACTCCACGGAATCAAGCCCAACCCATGGTGACGACACGCCGGAATCAGTTCGAGTTCGACGGTTCGCGCGGACAGATTGAACAGACTCTGTTCGGCTATCAGTCCCATGAACTGACGCGAACGCGCCGCGGCCTGCGCGGTCGCGACGTCCCAGCCGGCGAAATTGCAGCTGCCGACATACAGCACCTTGCCCTGCTGCACCAGCAGTTCCATCGCCTGCCAGATTTCCTCCCAGGGCGTCGACCGGTCGACGTGGTGCATCTGGTAGAGGTCGATATGATCGACCTTCAGCCGCTTCAGGCTGTCCTCGCAGGCACGGCGGATATGGTAGGCCGACAGACGCCTGTCGTTCGGACCGGTGCCCATCGGCTGATAGACCTTCGTCGCAAGGACGATGCGATCGCGGCGGCCGCCTTGAGCGATCCAGCGTCCGATGATCTCCTCGGAGATGCCGAAGCCCTTCTCAAGGTCGGGCGACTGTGGGCCGCCATACACGTCGGCCGTGTCGATGAAATTGATGCCCAAATCCAGCGCGGCGTCGAGAATGTCGAAGCTCGTGGATTCGTCCAACACATCACCGAAATTCATGGTTCCGAGACAGAGACGACTGACTTTTAGGCCCGAGCGTCCGAGGTGTACGTATTGCATTCTGATGTCGCCGATGTTGGTAGTCGGATTCCGGTTTGTTGGTGACACATCGGCATCTGCGGCCGTTCTCGGTCCTGCAGGTCTGCACGACGATGCGCCTCAACAGGACTTTAGCGGGAACGATGGTTTTAGAAAGCCGTCCTTCATTTGATGGCGCTGTGAATGGCGCTCAACAACAGGCGGCGACTCCCCCGCATCGACGACACGTCCATTGCTGCCGATTTGTGAATGCAGTTCATTGGTCCGTCAATCGAACGCTGGCTAAACAAACCGGGACCATTACGCTAAATTCGACGCCAGTCGCACGCACGATACGCCGAGGCGGCGCTGACCAGATCTGCGTTGACCCGCTCACTATTCGATGGAAATACCCGTGACACCACCGCAATACCATTCGGCAGCGGCAGACCGCTCTTTGCTTCCGCTGATAAGCTGCGTATTCACCGTGTTCCTGGTCACGGGCGCGGCGCTGCCCGCTTTGCCGCTGCACATCCACCACGATCTCGGCTTCGGAACATTCACCGTCGGTTTGGTCTCCGGCGCCCAGTTCGCATCATCGCTGGTCTCCCGCCTGTGGTCCGGTGCGATTGCAGACCGGCGTGGACCGAAGTTCGCGGTTTCCACCGGTCTTGGATTGACTACGGTGGCGGGACTCCTGTACTTGTTGTCGCTGACGTTCTCCGGCAACCCATCACTGTCCATCGCGATCCTGCTCATGGGCCGCGCGCTGCTCGGTGCTGCTGAGAGTTTCATCATGACCGGCTCGCAAAGTTGGTGCCTCGCTCTCGCCGGTCCGGGCAATGTCGGCAAAACGATCGCGTGGATCGGAACGTCGATGTTCGTTGCACTGGCGGCCGGCGCACCGCTCGGCAGCTTTCTGTTCGACGTATTCGGCTTTTCTTCGATCGGGCTCGCCACTTCCGCCGGCGCGGTCGTGACGATGCTGCTGATCGGCCCTGTCTCAGATACCAGAACCCAGTCCAGAAATGCAGAAGCCGTCGGGAAAGTACTGAAAGCCGTCTGGCTGCCAGGACTGGGCATGGCATTTCCCGGCCTCGGCTACGGCATCATGACCGCCTTCTCCGTGCTGCTGTTCGTTCAGCGCGGCTGGCAACCCGCGTGGCTCTCCTTCACCGGATTCGCCGCGGCGCTGATGGTCGCGCGGTTTTTTTTTGGTGCATTGCCCGATCGCCTCGGTGGAGCACGTACAGCGGTCATCTTCGTCACCGTCTACAGCGTCGGCATGACGCTCATCTGGGCCGCCCCGGCTGCATGGCTCGCGTTTACTGGGACGGCGCTCGCAGGATTCGGCTACGCGCTCATCTATCCGGGCTTCGGCATGGAGGCTGTAGCCCGAGCGCCAACGGACGCCAGAGGGCTGGCCATGGGCATCTACACTGCGTTCATCGATCTCGCCCTCGGCGTCTTTGCGCCTCTGCTCGGCCTTGTTGCCAATGTAACGGGGCTCGGCGCCATCTTTCTGATCAGCGCGATTCTCGCCCTGTTCGCCTTGCCCATCGCGATGAGACTTCGTTCGTCTGCTGAAGGCGCTCGAGACGCGCATCTCACATGACAGGTGAGCGCCGCGTTACCTCCTCGACAAGTGGGTCTGGCCTGTTTCCTATCCGGGTCGCGATCACGGTTTCGTAATCACGCATCGTCGCAGTTCAAAATCTCGCTCATTCGGAGAAGCACATGCAATACGTCAATCTTGGCCGGGCCGGCCTCAAGGTCTCACGCCTTTGTCTGGGCTGCATGAGTTACGGGGAACCAGCCCGACTGCCCCAGCCCTGGTCGTTGGATGAAGAGGCGTCTCGCCCGTTTTTTCGTCAGGCACTCGAGGCTGGAATCAACTTCTTCGATACGGCGAACATCTATTCGGGTGGCAGTTCCGAGGAAATTGCCGGGCGCGCACTTCGCGACATGGCGCGACGCGAAGAAATTGTCGTCGCGACGAAGGTATTCTTTCCGTGGAGAAATTCGCCCAATACCGGTTTCCTGTCGCGCAAGGCGCTGTTCCAGTCGATCGACGACAGCCTGAAGCGACTTGGCATGGACTACGTCGATCTCTATCAGATCCATCGCTTCGATCCTGGCACGCCGGTCGAAGAGACGATGGAGGCGCTGCACGACATCGTCAAAGCCGGAAAAGCGCGCTACCTCGGCGCCTCGTCAATGGAAGCATGGCGTTTCGCCAAGATGCAGCACGTTGCGGAGCGCAATGGCTGGACACGTTTCATCTCCATGCAACCGCAGTACAACCTGCTCTATCGCGAGGAGGAGCGCGAGATGTTGCCGCTTTGCATGGACCAGGGCGTCGGCGTCATTCCATGGAGCCCGATGGCGCGAGGCAGGCTGACG
The DNA here is from genome assembly GCF_003858025.1 of Burkholderia sp. Bp9004. Lineage (NCBI taxonomy): Bacteria > Pseudomonadati > Pseudomonadota > Betaproteobacteria > Burkholderiales > Burkholderiaceae > Burkholderia > Burkholderia sp. Bp9004. The sequence goes on from NZ_QTQD01000046.1 coordinate 11,186, forward strand.
CGCGACTGGAGCGAAAGCACTCATCGAACGAAGAACGATGCGTTCGCCATCCAGATGTATCTGAATACGGAGGCACAGGACCGGAAGGTAATCGACGTAGTCGCCCGGCTCGCCGACAATCACGGCGTTCCACGGGCGCACGTCGCGCTCGCGTGGCTGCTCGCGAAACCCGGCGTGACCGCTCCGATCATCGGCGCGACGAAGCCCGAGCATCTTGCAACGGCGATCCGGGCGCTCGACTTCTCGTTGACCGACGATGAAATCAACGCGCTGGAAGCGCCCTATATCCCCCATCCAGTCGATGGAATCGTTCCGCCGCTTCCTGATGGCCCTTCGACCCTTACTCCGCCACGTAACTGAAAGGGAAATACATCGACTTTGACGGTCTTCCACCAGGGAAATGAAACATGAATCCGATCTATGACTTCAAAGGCCAAGTGGCCTTCGTAACCGGGGCAGCGATGGGCATGGGTCTCGCTGCAGCCCGTGCATTTGCGCAAAACGGGGCCTCCGTGGTCCTGGCCGATCGTGACGGGGACCTCGCCTTGCGGGAAGCGCAAAATATCGTCGACGAAGGCGGCATCGCAACAGGTGTCGCGTGCGACGTCACCGACGAAGTCCAGGTCGCTACCGCCGTCGACCGCGCCGTCGCGGAGTATGGCCGGCTCGACATGGCATTCAACAATGCCGGCATCCAGGTACCGCCCAGCGATGCGGCAGACGAGCCGGCCGAGCATTTCGAGCGAGTGGTTGCGGTCAACCAGTTCGGCGTCTGGGCAAGCATGAAACACGAACTGCGCGTGATGCGCGCCCAGGGATCCGGCGCGATCGTCAACAACTCGTCGCTCGGCGGCCTGATCGGCCTTCCCGAGCGTGCCGCCTATCACGGAACGAAGCATGCCGTGCTGGGGATGACGAAGAGCGCCGGCGTCGAATACGCGTCCCGCGGCATACGCATCAACGCCGTTTGTCCCGGCACCATCGATACGCCGATGGTGCAGGACATGCTGAAGGAACAAGCCGATGTCATGAAGGTGATACTGAAGGACCAGTCCATCGGTCGCCTTGGACGAGCAGATGAAGTGGCCGCCGCCGTACTGTGGCTGTGCAGTCCCGGCGCGAGTTTCGTCGTCGGCGTCGGCTTGCCGGTCGATGGGGGCTTCACAGCCCACTAAGCACATCCACCGACTTCGCATCATCATTCGGGGCTATGCGGTGTCGCTCTCCGGCACAGCCGTTCCCAGTTCCCGTGGGCAAATTTGACCTTGTCGCCGCCATCAAGAGCGAGTCCGTTTACAAAATTCCTGGCGTCGCCGCCCGCACGGTACTGGTATGGATAATCAGTGGAGAAAAGAATGCGATCCGGACCGACTGCTTCAATCGCGCGCCGCAGATAGTTTTCGCTGAACATGCCGCTCGACGTCAGATAGAGGTTGCCTCGCACGTATTCCACAAGCGGCTTTTGCAAATTCGACACCCGATCCAGCATGGCAAGCCGCTCGAGATAGAAGATCACGACCTCACCCCAGTGTCCGAGTATCACCTGCAAATCGGGATAGCGGTCGAAAACGCCCCCCAGAACCATGCGCAAGAATTCAATGCCGGCCTCGTAGTGCCACCCAAGGCCGAATGTCGAAAAGGCCAGATCGATCGATGCCGAAAAGCCGCCGTAGTAAACATCTCGCACGACGGCCTGCGGAATTTGCGGATGAATCAGCAACGGGACGCCGAGCTCGGCCGCACACGCATAAGTGGGTTCAAACAGCGCATCATCGAGATGCTCGTTGCCGACCCGGCCATAGAGAATGGCGCCCTTGGCGCCCAGGTCCTTCACGGCTCGACGCAGTTCGTCGGCCGCGGCATGCGGACTGGCAAACGGCAGCGCGGCGAGTGCCTGGAAGCCCGCCGGATTGCGGTGCACGGTTTCAGCCAGCAGATCATTCACGCGTCGAGCCAAGCCAGTACCGTGGTCCCCGAGATTGTTCAAGCCGGGTGTGGTCAACGACAGAACCTGCTGCTCAACGCCGGTTTCGTCCATCAGAGCCAGCCGTTTCTCGCCTAGGTCGGCGAGGCGCTCGTCGAGGACAGCCGTGTTGAGGTCCAGGCTACCGTCATCTGCGCCGGGAATGGTCAGCCACGCGTCCTTGATATCGGCCGGGAGGACATGTTCTTCGATTCCCACGATCTTCATTGCCGCCCCCCTCTACCGCAGTTGAAATGTTTGCCATGGGCTGGACCCACACGACCGATGCAAGACGGCCGATCTGCTGCAATCCCAGAGCGCATGCCGGCATCGCACATCGTCCGCCAATACACGTCGTGTTGGCGATCACGTCCGGTCTATTGCCCGGAAAAGCGCAGCATGGCCTCCGGATACCGAGCCCCCTTGACGACAATGTTCGCCTGCCGGATCACGTCGAGGTCGTCCTGATCCAGCCTCACGTTCAGCGCACCGATGTTCTCCTCGAAGCGTTCGAGCTTGCGCGTGCCGAACAGAGGCACGATCCACGGCTTCTGTGACAGCAACCATGCGAGCGCTATCTGGGCGGGTGTCGCGCCGTGTTTCTGTCCGATTCCGCGGATGAGATCCACCAGCTTCTGGTTAGCGGCGCGGGCCTCTTCGGCAAACCGCGGCGTTTTCGCACGGATGTCGGAGTTGTCGAAAGTGGTGTCGACGTCGATCCGGCCTGTCAGAAAACCCTTGCCAAGCGGGCTATATGGCACCAGCCCGATACCCAGCTCTTCGAGCGTCGGGATGATCTCCGCCTCGGGCTCGCGGGTCCACAGGGAATACTCGCTCTGCAGCGCCGCGAGCGGCTGCACCGCATGCGCGCGGCGAATCGATTGCGCACTCGCCTCGGACATGCCGAACCACAGCACCTTGCCCTCGGCTATCAAATCTTTCACCGTGCCGGCGACGTCTTCCATAGGCACTTCGGGGTCAACCCGGTGCTGATAGTACAAGTCGATATGGTCAGTACGCAGGCGCCGCAAGCTGCCCTCGATGGACCGGCGGATCTGAGCCGGCTTGCTGTTGACTCCGCCCCGGTGTTGGCCCGTGTCCTGATCGATGTCCCAGCCGAACTTGGTCGCGATCCTGACTTTGTTACGCACAGGTGCGAGGGCTTCGCCCACCATCTCTTCATTGGTCCACGGGCCATAGACTTCTGCGGTGTCGAAGAAGTCCATGCCACGCTCGACGGCCGTGCGAATGAGGGCGATCATCTCTGCACGGTCGGGCAATTCACGCGCCTTGCCGTAGCCCATCGCCCCGAGAGATAAGGCCGATACTTCAAGCTCTTGGCCGAGTTTGCGCTTGATCATGCTGCACCTCCTGATTCGTCGCGCGGTGTGACGCAAACCGTTGCAGCACATGTCTGCTCGTCGAGCATTGGCTCAAGGCGGCTGGACGACCAAGCGCCCGGTCCGCAATATGCTCGCCGACAATGCCGGCACTCAGGCACGTCCGATTTCGCTACCGATGCGGCGATCCACAGCCTGGGCCAGGACGCCGCAATCGCCAGCCCGACGATTGGCTCCGACTTCAGGCTATCTGGCCGAAGTTGAGCTGGTTGACGACTGCTTGCCCCACGCCATGCGCGGACGCCGGATTCTGGCCGGTCACGAGGCGGCCGTCGATGACGATATTCTCGCTCCAGTTCAGCGCAGGACGGTGCATCGCACCGCGCTGCTTTAGCGTGCTCGCCAGCAGATAGGGCACGACCTTCGTGTAGTTGACCTCGGCTTCCTCCTCGTCGGTGAAACACGCAAGATTCTTGCCGGCTACAAGGTAGCTGCCGTCGGAGAGCGTCGCGTTAACCAGCGCAGCTGGTCCGTGACAGACCGCCGACACGATGCCGCCGGCTTCCCAGATCTCGCGAACGACTTTCTGCACAGCAGGGCTGTCGGCGAAGTCCCACATTGTGCCGTGACCACCGGCAAAGAAAACGGCCGAATAGCGTGACGGTTCGAGATCGCCGAGCACGCGTGAATGGGCGAGCTCGTCGCGAAAATGCTTGTCCTGCCAGTAGCGCTCATTGACGGGATCCGTCAGATCGAAGAAGTCGATAGGCGGATGACCGCCACGAATCGAGGCGATTTCCACCGGGATGCCGGCTTCCTGGAACACGGCAAGCGGATGCGTCAACTCGACCATCGCAAAACCGGTCGGCTCGCCCGAATCGCCGCGGATCGGGTGGCTGGTGACCACGCACAGGATGGGTTTGATGCGAGTACTGTTCATGCTTGCGGTCCTGGGGTTTTGAGTGAAGCCATGTCAATGACGAAACGATATTTCACGTCGCTTCTCAGCATGCGTTCATAGGCTTCGTTGATTTTCTGGATAGGGATCATCTCGACGTCCGAGACGATGCCATGCTCGCCGCAGAAGTCGAGCATTTGCTGGGTATCGCGCAGGCCGCCGATGAACGACCCCGAGATCGCCTTGCGGCCACGCACAACCGATCCGGCATTCACAGGGGTGCTGAGTGGCCCCATGTAGCCGACTAGTACCAGCACGCCTTCCAATGCAATGGTCGGCATGTAGGGATTGACGTCGTGATCATAAGGGACCGTGTCAATGATCACGTCGAATCGGCCGGTAACGGCCTTCATTTGTTCGGGGTCACTCGACAGCACCACATGATCGGCACCGAGGCGGACCGCATCGTCTTCCTTGCCCGCCGAACGGGTAAACAGCGTGACATCGGCACCGAGCGCCTTGGCCAGTTTCAAGGCCATGTGACCTAGCCCGCCGAGCCCGATGACCGCGACCTTGCTCTCTGCCCCAACATTCCAATGGAGCAGCGGCGACCATGTTGTGATGCCGGCGCAAAGGAGCGGTGCCGCGCCTGCTGGATCGAGGCCGTCGGGGAGAGACAGCACGAACTTGTCGCGCACGACAATCACGTCCGAGTAGCCGCCATACGTGATGCTGCCGTCCTGCCGATCGACGCTGTTGTAACTGAAGGTGGAACCCTCGACGCAGTCTTGCTCCCATCCCTTCAGACAAGGTTTGCAGTGCTGACAGGAATCGACCATGCAACCGACGCCGACCATGTCGCCGGCCTTGAACCGACTCACATTCTCGCCGACCTGGCGCACGCGTCCTGTAATCTCGTGGCCAGGCACGATGGGATAGGTGGTGAAGCCGCCGTGGTTGCGTGCCATGTGCAGATCGGTATGACAGACGCCGCAATAGAGTATATCGATCACCACATCGTCTGGCCGAGGAGCTCGCCGCTTGAAGTCGAGATGTTGGAGCGGATCGTTGGCCGAATAAGCTGCGAAGCCCGTTGCATTCATGGAGTGTAGTCCTCGTCGCGCGTCGCGCGACCACGGTAGAAAGATGGCTCGATCAGGCCATATGCGATGACAAACCAATCGTGATACACCCGACGCCCGAGACTCAGGCACTGCCGGGAGCGAATAGGGCCTCCCAGTTGGTGAAAGGGCCAAGGGGGATGACTTCCCAGCCGATCAGTCCGGCCTTGGCCAGCGGAAACTCCGCAAGCGCACTCCTTGCGGCCTCGACAGACTCGGCTTCCGCGATGATGGCGACACCGGGCCGGTCCTGTCGAAAATAGATGTCGCGGATGATGCCCCCTTTGTACATCTGCCACGCATGGCGGGCTTCGTCCTGCATGTGTGGCCGGTATTTCTCGAGGCTGGCGCCCGGCTGGGGGACATCGAGGCAAAGCAGTTTCATCGTTGGTTTTCCTTAAGCGGTGCAGAGCGGTTCAGACGGGTTGGAGGCGGCCGGCTATCGTCGCCACGCGGCGACCGAGGTACTGGGCTGTCATGAGGTCGCTTGCCGGCGGCGCTACATCGGGCGCCTGATCCACGTTCGCATGGGTCATGACACCCAGCCAGCTGCCCAGCCGGTTCAAATCGTCAGCGCTGGCGGTGCTGCTGTTGTTGCCGGGCATGAGATCGAGGCCAACCCAGATCATCCCGTGCTGTGCAGCGAACAGCGCCATCGATACCAGCGAGTTCAGCTTGTCGCCGTGCTGCGCACCGGAGTTCGTGAACCCTGCGGCGATCTTGTTGCGCCATTTCAGTGCGGTCCACGCAGCCTTCGTGGAATCCTCGAAGAACTGCTTGAGCCGGGCGCTGATCATGCCGTTGTAGGTCGGCGAACCGAAGATGATCGCGTGGCTCGCTTCGAGCGTTGCCCAATCGACGCCATCAGCGACTGCAAACAGCTTCACCTCGGCCCCATGGATCTGCCGAACTCCTTCCGCGACGGCCTCTGCCACGCGCGTGGTGTGGCCGTAGCCACTGTCATGCACGATTGAAATCAACACCTGTGTTTGTCCTTTCCTTGAAGGTTTGCCCTTCCCGAGAGTCGGTTGAACGGGTAGCGCTTCACAGGCGCACCCGAAAATCACGCTGCTGGTTAAACACTTTAAAGTAGAATTTTAAGAAGCATGGGTGGAAATAATTCTCATCTGTGCTTCCTCAATTTCTACAATCGCGGAGCAAATCTGTGCGTGACCGATTCGATGGCGTGCAATTGTTTGTGGAGGTCGTCGACGCAGGCGGCTTTGCGAAAGCCGGTGAACGGCTTTCGCTGACGCGCTCGGCGGTCGGAAAGGCTATCGCGCGTCTTGAGGAGCGGCTCGGGGTGCAGTTGTTTCAGCGCACAACCAGGAATCAGTGTCTGACCGAGGACGGACAGCAATATTACGAGCGCTGCCTTCGAGCGATCGAAGAGATGCGCGCTGCGGAAACCATGCTGGAAAACGGCCGCCGGGAAGTGGTCGGGAAGTTGCGCGTCACGCTCCCCACGCTGTTCGGCCGCTACTGCGTCGCCCCGATCCTGCGATCGTACGCGCGAGCGCACCCGAAGCTAGAACTGGAATTGAACTTCAGCGATCGTCAGGTCGACGTGATCGCCGAGGGTTTCGATCTCGCGGTGCGCAACGGCGTGGCGGGTACCGGCACCACGCTGCGCGCGCGCCTGCTGGTCAACCAGCGCAAGGTATTGTGTGCATCGCCCGCCTATCTCGCAACGAGAGGTGAACCGCATACGCTGGCCGATCTGGTGAAACACGACCTGCTCCCCTACTGGCGCAACGAGCACGGTTTGCTCTGGCGGCTTCCTGACGCGACCGATACGCTTGTCGATTTTCAACCCACTTCGCGCTTGCGTTTCGACGATCTCGAGGCAATCGCCGATGCCGCTGTCGACGGCATGGGCCTGGCGTGGGTGCCCTACTGGCTGATTCGCGACCGGATGCGACATGGCGCACTGATCGAGATCTGGGGACATCGGCCGACGGCCGTCATCGAGGGCTACGCCGTTTGGCCGGCAGCGCAGTATCTTCCTCTGCGCTGCCGTCTGGCTATCGATGTCCTCGCCTCGGAACTGCCGAAATGCGTCGAGGCGTGATCGCACAGTCCCGTTCGAACACGCCATCCGAAAACATCGCCCTACATCAACCAAACCAGCGAGACCTCACATGCCTGAACGCCGCATTCGGCTGGGAACATGGCTGCTTGCCGCAGCCACGCTCTGCAGCCCCGAAACGAACGTGCTGCATGCCCAGGAACCGGACAGGACCGTGGTGCGCATCGCCGAACTAGTGATCGATCCCACACAACTGGAGAACTACAAGGCGATCGTCAAGGAAGAGATCGACGACTCCGTCCGGCTCGAACCCGGCGTGCTCGCCATCTACTCGGTCGCCGTCAAGGACAAACCGAACCATCTGCGCTTCTTCGAGATCTATGCCAGCGACGAAGCCTATCGGGCGCATATCGAATCTCCGCACTTCAAGAAATATGTCGCACTCACACAGCGGATGATCCAGTCGCGCACGCTGATCGAAACGACGCCCGTACAGCTCAGCGCCAAAGCGCAGCAACCGAAGTCGGTTGATTGACCCTGCCCACGATGGAGTTCCCTGCATGAAACGAAAACACGCCTTGCTTGCCGCAATCGGCGCGACCGCTACATTGACCATGAGTGCGTTGGCCGCGCATGCTCAAACGCCAACTTCCCAATCCCCACTCACGCATGGCAAAACGCCGGCGTACTACATCGCCGACTTCGAACTCACCGATCCGGAAGGCATCAAGCCGTACCGCGATCAGGTGGATGCAACGTTCAAACGCTACAGCGGACGTTACATCGTGCGTGCAGGCCATGTGGATGGGCTGGAGGGCAATCCGCCGAACCATCGTCTGATCATCATCGAGTTTGACAGCATCGACCTGGCCCGCGCGTGGTACAACTCGCCCGAGTACGCCCGAATCCGCCCGTTCCGCCAGCACTCCGGCCACACGAATGCGTACATTGTTGACGGACTGCCGCAGTAGCTGATGATCGTGCCGAGCATTCGCTCGCTCATCATGCCTTGAAACGATGCTATGCAACAAGCGCGTTCGAATGGTGCCAGAAACTGGCACCTCCCCTGCATAGAATGGCTCCGCGAACACAGGGCAGCGAACCGCGCTGCCCTATCACCGAGAAGGATCTGCGCCATGCCTCGATTCGAACCGCCCGACCCCGTTTATCCGGTAGCCCGCCTAGTAGATATCGACTCCGGAGCCATCGTCATGGTCAATCTCCTGACGATGGCTCCGAAAGACGAGGCCGCGTTTCTTGCGGCATGGGCCGCCGATTCGCCATCCATAAAGCGCCACCCAAGCTGCATCTCGACGCGGTTGCATCACGCGATCGGCGAGAACCCGACCTACCTCAACTGTGCCGTCTTTGATAGCGTGGCCGCATCGCGCAATGCCTTCAGAACGCCCGAGTTCCAGCAAAGGCTCACGGCACGCCCGGCATCCGTCGTGGCCCGCCCACCCCGCTTCGCCAAGGTCGCGGTTCCGGACCGGTGCACGGCTTGACGCTATGGTGACAACACATATGAAACGCATCCAATATAGTCGCTATGGCGGTCCGGAACTCATGCGCGTGGAGGATTTCCAATTGGCTGCGCCCGGCAAAGGCGAAGTGGCCGTGCAGGTAAAGTTTGCCGCGATCAATCCGATCGACTGGAAGTTGCGCAATGGACAGATGAAGATTGTTACTGGCAAGGCTTTTCCCCGCGCCATGGGCATGGATTTTTCGGGGACGGTCATCAACGTCGGTCCCGGTGTGACGCGCCACAAAGCAGGCGACGCGGTATTTGGACTCGCCCGCTTCAAGGAAAGCGGCGCGCATGGGGAAGCAGTCGTGACGAAGGAAAACTTTCTAGCGACCAAGCCTGAGAACATTTCGTTCGAGGCCGCGGCGTGCCTCGGCACCCCCGGTGTCACGGCATGGAACGGGCTGATCGACAAAGCGAAACTGCGAACCGGCCAGCACGTCTTCATCAATGGCTGTGCGGGAGCGGTCGGTGAAGCGGCCGTGCAGATCGCCCAACTGTTCGGTGCCGTCGTCTCTGGCAGCTGTAGTGCCCGAGACATGGAGCGTGCGACATCACTGGGGGTGCAGCACGTCTACGATTACCGGACGACCGATCTATCGAAAATCACTACACGCTTCGATGTAGTTTACGATACCGCGGCCACCATGACGGTATCGGACGGCCTAGCCATGCTGCGCCGGGGCGGCGTGTTCCTGGATCTTGATCCAGGCTCGGCCAAGCTTATTCGGGCGATTTTCGATCGACGGCTCAAGCTCATCATCGGTTCGCCGCGAGCGGAGATTCTGGAAAAGCTGGCGAGTGCCGCTCGGGAAAACAGATTCAAAATTCCCATTGGAGAAATCGTTTCCCTGAACGGTGCCATCCAGCTGATTAGCGAACTGGAAAAAGGCCGTAGGCTCGGCGGAAAGGGCGTCGTGGCGATGGAGTAAGCATGGCCAGAAGTCATCGACTGTTCGATCTGATGCAAGCGCTTCGACGACACCGAAGAACAGTGTCGGGAAAAGCGCTTGCGCTGGAACTCGGTGTGTCGCTACGCACCATCCGTCGCGACGTCGCGACGCTGCAGAACATGGGCGCCGATATCGATGGAGAGCCGGGTGTCGGCTACATCTTGCGACCAGGATTCCTTCTGCCACCACTCTCGTTCACCGCGGAAGAAATCCAGGCGCTGGTTATCGGAGCACAGTGGGTCAGCCACCAAACGGACGATGCGCTTGCCCTTGCTGTGACGAATGCATTGGCCAAGATCGACGCTGTTTTGCCCGCTGACATGCGAGCCGCACTCCAGGACGATACGGTCTATGTGGGTCACCCGCTGAAGAGCCAGGCGCCACTCGACTTGAGCGACATCCGCCGGGCACTTCGCGAACAGCGCAAGTTGCGCATCACCCTGTCGATCGAACATGCACCCACTGACGAACAAGTGGTCTGGCCGATCATGGTGGGTTTGATAGACGGCAAGCGGTTTATCGCCGCCTGGTGCGAGCTGGACAGCCGATTCCGCGTGATCGGTCTGGATGACATTGCTACCGCGGAAGTTCTAGTTGAACGCTACACTCGCGACCGCCGGCAGTTAGTCAAGGAATGGCGCACCCAGGAGATGCGTCCATGCAATAGTCAAGGAACCGTTTGCTAACGAGTTGGAGTTGTGTCCAGTCGGACTGCCGTTTGTGTAGTGGACCCCAGGTTCATTCAGTCCCATCCGCTTCACCCGGCACCTCGCTGCTATCGCCAAAATCTGTTCGATCCAAAAACAACCTTGCCTCACAGGAAACCGCCCATGCAACGGGCAACATGGCACGCGTGGAGATTCATTGGCCGCGTTAGCTGAACGTATCGAACCGGTTGGACGCGCCTGCAATGTCGTTAGGGATGCAGATACTTGTCGAAGAACACACTCAGATCCGTAAAGTGCGCCTTGGTCTCCGGTGCATCGGGAGAAAGGAGATACTGAAAGTGAGACAAACCTTCGAAAACGATCAGATCTGCCGTCACGCCGGAATCTCGCATCTTGCGATGAACTCTCAAGGTGTTGCTTAGAAACAGATCCCGCGATCCAGTCGTGAGTATCGCAGGAGGGAAACCGTGAAAATCACCATAAACGGGGGAAAGCATCGGATCCTTTGGATCGTGCCCGTTCGCATACAGCGCCGCCGCATCGCCAAGCCATCCGCTGTAACGGACGAGCACATTGTCAATACCTCTATTGGTAAAGTACGTGTCGCCAGTCTCGGTGAGATCGGACCACGGCGTGCCCGGCGCGATGGCCCCGGGAACAGGCAGTCCTTCCGCTTTGGCGCGGAGTACCAAAGCCAGCGTCAAGGCGCCGCCGGCTGAATCGCCAAATACCGCAATTCTTTTGGGATCCGTGCCTTTTATGACCTCCTTATAGACCGCAATCGCATCATCCAAGGCTGCCGGATAGGGATGGTCGGGTGGCATGCGGTAATCAATAGCCAACACTTTGGCGTGTACAAAGCCAGCCATCAGGATGGCCTCGTATAGCCCTGCTCTACCGGGATTCAATACGTATCCGCCTCCGTGGAGGTTGAGCAAAAGTCTGTTCTGATTGCGTTCCGATACAATGTTTGGCGAGACTTTAAAAACGTTGACCCCTGCGATCTTTTCCGGTTGAACCGTTACATCCATCTTCAAGATTAGATCCGCCAAGCGTTCGTCGGTTGCGCCTGCCAACTTGCCAACCCAGCGTTTCCATTCCGCCCGTGTCTTCGGATGGTCGTCCCAAAATGGAGGTGGTCCCGCCGCGATTATCGTTTGAATTTCAGGGCTGACCGTAATGGGAACAGGGATCGCGCGATTAGCTCGATCCAGCCCACTCTCGTAGGCGCTCGCGGGACCCGGCATCAACAAGGTCAGGGCAAACAGGAACAATAAGCGACTACCTAGCGCCACGGGTTTTCTCCTATCAACCTGCTGAATCAGGGAACTGAAGCTCGCCACCGGCGTATTCTCCTGGAATCCGAGAACCGCGCTTCATCAACTCGCGCCCCAGCTTTTGCAACACATTGCACCGCTAAGGCGCCGCGACGGACAATCAGGCGAAACCGATCATGGCCTTCGTTTCGAGATATTCCTCCATCCCGAATATGCCCATTTCACGACCGTTACCCGATTTCCGATACCCCCCCATCGGGGCGACAGTATTCGCGGGCGCGCCGTTGAAGAAAACGCGACCAGCGTTCAATTTGCGACAGACGTTCAGTCCTTTTTCGCGATCTTTGGTGAAGACGTATGCACCAAGTCCATATTCGGTATCGTTTGCGATCTCGACCGCTTGTTCTACCGTTCTGTACGTCAGGACCGAAGTGACCATCCCGAAGATTTCCTCACGAGCAATCGTCATATCGGGAGCGACATCGGCAAAAATCGTAGGACGAACGAAGAATCCGCGGTCCAACCCGTCCGGACGGCCAGGGCCCCCGCAAACCAGACGCGCGCCTTCCTCGAGGCCCACATTGATGTAGTGCTGAATCCGATCGAACTGTGCGCGATTGACCACCGGACCGTGTGTCGTTGCGGGGTTTTTCGGGTCTCCGATACACATGTCAGCGACGGCTTCGCGAAGATAGCCGAGCACTTCTTCGAGCTGATCCTGATGCACGAGAAGGCGCGTCGGAGAATGGCAAGACTGCCCGCTGTTCGAAAAGCCACGTGTCGCGTTATATACCGCGGCCGCCCGCAAATCGGCATCCGGCAGCACAATGTTCGCCGACTTTCCACCGAGTTCCTGCGCGACACGCTTTACCGACGGCGCAGCCGCCTCGGCCACGAGAATCCCGGCACGGGTCGAGCCGGTAAACGACACGATGCCAATATCCTCGTGCGCGCTGATCGCGTTGCCGACGGTTGGGCCGTCGCCGTTCACAAGATTGAATACCCCGTTGGGCACTCCTGCCTCGTGAAGAATTTCGGCCAGGATCAACGCGCTCACGGGCGTGAATTCAGACGGTTTCAGCACGACCGGGCAGCCTGCTGCGAAGGCCGACGCGAGCTTGTTGCAAATGAGCTGGTTTGGCCAGTTCCAGGGGGTAATGAGTCCGGCCACGCCAATCGCTTCACGACGAATGATGCTGACGCCCAGCCAACTCTCGAATTCGTAACCCTTGAGCGTCTCGATTGCCTGCCGAAGCGCGGCAAGACCGGAGGCCGTATGTTGTTTCAACGAACATGGTGTACCCATCTCCTCCGTGAGGGCCGCCATGATGTCGTCTTCGCGACGCAAGTAGACCGCGACGATGTTATCGAGGAGTTCGATCCGCTCCTGCTTCGACGCGGTACTAAAGGCCGGTAGCGCACGCTTGGCAGCCTGCACCGCTCGATCCACGTCCGCGGCACTTCCCAACGCCACGACGCCGAAGGTCTCCTCCGTCGCCGGGTTGACGAGGTCAAACGGACGCGACTCGACGGGATCGACCCACTCACCATCAATGTAGAACTGCTCGAATTTTCGCATTGTCTCGGGTTTAACGGTTGAAGTATGCAAACCACCATGCAAGACATGTGCCATCAGACCGACCCATGGCATTCCGCGGCTCCGCCGCGTCGAAAATTCAATGACCTCGGATCGATTGACCGCAGGGTAAGCACGATTGTCTTCAACAAAAACATGACGATCATTGATCGCAACCGGCGTCCGTATCACGTCGCCTGCTGCGCCACCAAAATCAGACCCCAAGAAAACCGGCATACCGGTGACGTGCTCGCGGATCTTCACAATAGCGACGACATGCTCGTTTCCGACTCCGGCGGCCCCGCCTTCCGATAGCCCCGCAATACGGCATCTGCCGTGGGAATCGGAGTCTTGACCGACGTGGCCAAACGTGGGCAGCAGTACGGTGCCTTATACGTGACATCCATACGGGTACCGTCTAATTCGCGTGCAACGATGCGCCGATTCGAATACCGAAATCCGACGCTATTACTGATGACCTCGGCCATTTGATTGGAATCAAGATCCGACCTTCGCGCCGGGCGCGAGTATCTCGATCGGTGTCACACACCGCCAGTGGATGCCTATTTTTCAGAAGTTTCTAGGCCCCCGGGCGCCGATCGTTTCTAGCCCGACGAGGCCGAGTTTTTCGCCTCTCGACTCGATGTGCATGTCGTCTCCCGATATTTCCGCGATTGCCAAGGTCGTGAAAGCCACTCCGTCGGCAGTCTCGCAATCAATATGCCATCGAGCAAACTAGAGAGGCTTCGCATCATCACCAGTCAAACGGCTACGTTATCCAGCCGGCCTGATATGGCCTGTCAAGACGTGGTCAGCCCCATCTGAGCGAGACGTTTGTAGAGATAGGACCGCGAGATTCCAAGGCTCGAAGCCACTCGCTTCTTGTTTCCGCCGAATTGCGTCATCGCCTTCCGAATTAGCTGCGCCTCGACCTGTTCCACTGCGCTGCTCACGCGCATCGTGTCCGAATGGCCCAGCGAAGGCGGATGCGACGGCTGATCCGGGAACACCGGAGCCGTCACGGTCACTTGAGGACCCGCATCTGACAGATCGATCGCGCCGAAGTCGATTGCGTCAATGATGTCTGTATCGCTAAAAATGGCAGCCCGTTCGACCGTATGCATCAGCTGTCGCACGTTACCCGGCCATGAATGTGCCTGAAGATAGGCCAACGCATGGTCCGACAGCCGCTTCGGCCGCTGCCCGTGCCGTTCCGCAAACTGGTTAAGCGCCAGATCCGCAAGTAGCGGGATATCATCGAGTCGCTCGCGAAGCGCCGGTAGCCGAATGACGACCGCACCGATTCGATAGAATAAATCGAGCCGGAACGTCCCGTCGGCGATCATCGCTTCGAAGTTGCGGTTGCTCGCACTGATCAAACGAAAATTGGAGTTTCGTGCTTCGGTTCCGCCGACGCGCTGGAACGATCCGTCCTGCAACACACGCAACAGCTTCACCTGCACGTCGGCCGGCATGTCTCCGACCTCGTCGAAGAACAGGCTCCCGGCATCTGCCTGCTCTATCTTGCCACGTCGGCCTTTGCGTTCAGCGCCCGTGAATGATCCGCCCTCGTAACCGAACAGCTCACTCTCGACCAGTGTCGACGGTAACGCCGCGGCGTTCACCATGACTAGATTGCCGTCGCGCCTGGCGCTCAGCTTGTGAATCGCGTGCGCCGCCAACTCCTTGCCCGTTCCACTTTCTCCCGTCAGCAGAACCGGAACGTCGAGCGGCGCGACCTTCACGATTTGCTGCTTGAGGCGCTGCATCGCCTGACTTTCCCCAACAATCTGGTCCAGGCCGTAGCTACGATTCTTGAGATCCTTCAGCTCCCGCTTGTAGTACGCCACTTCCGACTTCAATTTCGTCAACTCGGTCGAGAACGTCTGCAATTGCTCTGGTCCCTTGAACATCACTTGACCAATCGCGCCCACCGTCTCCCCGCGGGCATTCCTGATCGGATGCCGCGTGACGACTCGCGTCACACCTCTCATCTCCTGAATTGCACCAATTTCCGCTTTACCAGACGATGCTACCTGATCGAGCCTGGTATTTTCGATTACTTCGGATACGTGGCGGCCAACCGAGCTCCCTGACTTCATTCCAAAGAAGCGCTCATGGACGGGGCTGATATACCGCAGCACCCCGTCGCGATCTACAACGGTCAGCGCTTCGAATGGATTCGTCAGAAAATGACTAAGGATGTCGCTCGCGAAATCGACTGAGCCGACGAATTCGAATAGCGCATCGCGCCCATCTCGGAGCAAAGCAACGAGTATCGTCGCGTCCGTGGCAGGTAGAACGATAACCACAACCGGCGAAGAATCGGGACCTTCAACCGAGAAAAGGCGTTGCTGGCGACGCCTTGCTTCGTGCCATCCTGCGATGATTCTCGTCGCCATTTCGCGCTGCTCGACGATGCCGGTCGCTATCAGCTCTGTTCCGGCTGCCGACAGAATCAATACGCCACGTAGCGAGGCCGCCGCAACGCCAGGCCTGGCCAAATCGAGTGTCTCCATGGTGTTATCCCTATGTCTCCGTGGCGATTATTGAATCGCCTTTTTTTGGATCTGTCCTCACCGCGGACACAGCCTATCACCACGAGAGTCAATGATTAGTGGGTCGAATCGACAGCACTTGTCGATCCGACTCATCAATCGTTCGGCATCACCGTGGCAAGCGCCCACACTACCGCTTCGTCACCCACGGAACCGCGCCCGTGAGGAGAATCACTTAATCCTCATACGTATCGGTCCACTTTCCTCTGCCTGGGCGCTTGTCACTGGACGCGCCGCGCTCGATATGTCATTGCGGCAACTGCAGCAGACGAATCAAATCTGTCGTCGTGCCGGCATGTTCGAGCACCCGCACAGCGGCCTCAAGGCGGTCCACCTGATCCGCCGGGAGCGCTTTCGACGCGAGGCGGCGAAACTTGGCCGCCATCTGTTCATCACTCATCGGACGCTGGTAACTTCCGAGAAAGTTGTCGACGGTCTTGCTCAATTTCTTTCCGCTGGTCAGCAGAATCTCGACATCGGCACCTCGCGCAAACGCTCTGCCCTTTTGCTCGCGCGCTTCGCTTCGCACCACATCGACACGCTTCGCGAATTCGACGAGATCCGGACGGTCAACGTTTTCCTCGATCATCTGATCGACGAACACCTCACCGTCAATCAGCTTCATGCCGACGCAGAAGCCGAGATGCATCTGGGCCGCCGTCAGACCGTTGGGGATGTAGGGGGTCCAGAATGAATGGCGGACCGCATCCTCGGTCATTCGCACGGTAATTCGCTCGACGTCGGTCGCGGTTACGCCCGTTTCCTCCATGAGCTCCTCAATCGCGTCCAATGCGGACAGATTCGTGCCGACTGCAGCGTGCCTCTTGATCGAAATTCGCATCGTTTCCCAGCGCGTGCCGAGCTCGCTGGTCAGCGCCGACAAGTCGAATTGGTCGGCGGTCTGGGTGAAGGTGGTGCAATATCCGCCATAGGTTTCCTCGAACACGTCCTCGATGCCGGTAAACCCGTCCGCAGCGAGTAATGCCGAATACAGGCCACTTTGCGCGGCCTTCGCCGACAGCATCCGCTTCACCATCGAGCCGAACTGGGCGGCCATGATGCCGGACGCCTGGGCACCCGCAATGCCAAACGCATGGTAGATCTGCTCGCCGTCGAGCCCGAGGACGATGCCGGCCGCGACCGCCGCCGGAAATGGTCCGAAGATGCCGGGCGTATGCCAGCCCCGCACCAGCATCTTGTTGCCGTTCATGCACAGGCCCACGCGAGGGCCGACTTCGAAGCCTGCGATGATGGCAGTCAGGAGGGTTTCGCCATCGACGTTTTCGGTGCCGACCAATTCGGCCGCCGCGAGCGCCGCCGGCAGCACGGCGGCGCAGCTGTGAATGGAAGCGGGATTCGCGTCGTCCAGCTCATAACCTTGAATCATCGTGCCGTTGAGCAGCGCCGCATTCACCGCAGATGCCGTTTCTCCCCTCCCCCACACCGAGGCTCGGCCGCCATCGGGTTCGAGCTTGCCGACGACGCCGGCCAGGATTCGGGTCCACTCGAGATTTGCGCCGAACAACCCGCATCCGAAACCATCGAGCATGATCAGCTTCGCGCGATTGCGCACATCCTCGGGAACGTCGGCCAGTTTGAGTCCTGCTGCAAAATCTGCCAATTGACGCGTATATGACGTCATGAATCAACTCCTCCAAATTTCATTATGCAAATCACTGCTTCGGCATGCCCACATAGGCGGCCAGCTTTGTTTTCTCGGCTTCATTTTTCAACAGGAGATCCGTGAACTCTCGTGGCGACATCGTCACCGGCTCGAGCCCGTAGCTCCGAAGGCGGTCCGCCAACGCCTTGTCCGACAGCGCCGCCTGCAACGCCGTCGACAGGCGTTGAACGATGGCCGGCGGCGTTCCGGCCGGCGCCATCAGCCCTTGATACAGAACGTAGCTATAGTTGGGATAACCGGCCTCGGCGACCGTCGGCACGTCCGGAAGGGCAGCGAGGCGCTTCGGGGATGTCACCGCCAGCGCCCTCATCTTTCCTGCCTTCAGATACGGAGAACTGCTGATCAGCGCGTCGAAGATGACGGAAATGCGTCCACTCATTACTTCAGGCAGCGCCTCCCCGTTACCTTTGAATGGAACGTGCATCATCTTCAAGGCGCTCTGCTGGAGGAACGCAGCCGTCGCAAGGTGAGTCGTACTGCCAACACCTGCGGATCCGTAGGACAGCTTGTCCGGGTTCGCCTTCGCGTAAGCGGTCAGTTCGCCGAACGTCTTGAAGGGCTGGCTGGCGCCAACTTCGATCAGAAGCGGTGATGCGACCGACGGCCCCACTCCCGTGAAGTCCTTGCGGAGAACGAAGCCCGGATCACGCTTGACTGCTGACTGGAGGCCGAGCGTATCCGCCGACGTGGCCAGCAGCGTGTATCCATCCGGCGGCGCATCCTTCACATAGCGGATGCCGACCAAGCCGCCTCCGCCGCCACGATTCTCGATAATCACCGGCTGTCCCAGGCTCTGTCCCAGCTTTGGCGCCAGCAAGCGGGTGACGGTGTCTGCCAGGCCGCCCGGCGCCGTCGCGACCACAATATGCACCGGCTTGGTGGGAAACGGGTCGGACGCCGAAGCGGCCGCCGCGCTGAACAGGACGAATGCGCCCGCCGCCAGTCTGCGGCAAAACAATGCTTTTTTCATAAGAGGATCCTTTCTCCAAGTCCTTGATTTCCTGCTACGCCGCGTCGAGGATCCCTCGCACGTCGACGGCGTTCGTCACCTACTTGCCGATCCGCCGGCTACTGCTTCGGCATACCTACATATGCGGCTAGCCTTGCTTTCCCAGCTTCGTTTTTCAAAAGAAGATTCGTGAACGCCGTGGGCGACATGGCCACCGGCTCGAGCCCGTAGCTTCGAAGGCGGTCCGCCAGCACCTTGTCCGACAGCGCCGCCTGCAACGCCGCCGACAGGCGTTGAACGACGGCCGGCGGCGTTCCGGCCGGCGCCATCAGCCCTTGATACACAACGTAGCTGTAGTCGGGATAACCGGCCTCGGCGACCGTCGGCACGTCCGGAAGGGCAGCGAGGCGCTTCGGGGATGTCACCGCCAGCGCTCTCAGCTTCCCTGCCTTCAGATAGGGGGAACTGCTGACTGGCGCGTCGAAGATGACGGAGATGCGTCCACTCATTACTTCAGGCAGCGCTTCCCCGTTACCTTTGAACGGAACGTGCATCATCTTCAGAGCGGTCCGCTGCAGAAATGCGGCCGTCGCAAAGTGAGTCGCACTGCCCACGCCGCCGGATCCGTAGGTCAGCTTGTCCGGGTTCGCCTTCGCGTAAGCGGTCAGTTCACCGAACGTCTTGAAGGGCTGGCCGGTGCCGACGTTGAGCAAAAGCGGCGATTCGACCATCGGCCCCACTCCCGCAAAGTCCCTGCGGAGAACGAAGCCCGGATCACGCTTGACTGCTGACTGGAGGCCGAGCGTATCCGCCGAAGTGGCCAGCAGCGTGTATCCATCCGGTGGCGCGTCCTTCACATAGCGAATGCCGACCAAGCCGCCTGCGCCGCCGCGATTCTCGATAATCACCGGCTGCCCCAGGCTCTGCCCCAGCTTTGGCGCCAGCAAACGCGTGACCGTATCGACCATGCCTCCAGGCGCCATCGCCACCACGATATGCACCGGCTTGACCGGAAACGCGTCGGTTGCCGAAGCGGTGGTTGCACTGACCACCACGAAGGCGCACGCCGCGAATCGACAGTCAAAAGAAGCGTGCTTCACGAGAAGCCTCCGTCTCCGAGATTGTTATTGCCTACCACGCTGCGTCGAGGATCCCCCGCACATCGGCGACGTTCGTCACCTCACGGGGGCTACGCTTGATGAACCAGTCCTGCATCGCCGCTTCCGCGATCGGATCGAGAGCCTCCCGGGCCACGCCGATGTCGCGAAGTCTCCGGGGAATGTCCACTTTCGCAAGCAGGCGCTCAAGGGTCTCGACGGCCGACATCGCGTACATCTGTGCCGAATCGGTAGCCAGCGGAATCCATAGGCTTTCGGCAATACGCCCGACCGTATAGTGCGTTGCCGAGCTATTGAAACCCATCGTGTGCGGCAGCACGATTGCGTTGATGATCCCGTTCGACACGTCGCTTCGATGACCGATTGCATGTGCGAGTACCGACGAAAGCCCGCCGCCCGACTGCTCGGTACCCCGGCCGCAAAGAACGGCGGCGATCGCCAAACGTTCCCGAGCCGCGACATCTTCGGGCGACATGCGGTCGATGTTGCGCGCGACAAGTCGTAGCGCTTGCGTCAACATCGCCTCCGACACGAGGTCGCAGCGCGGCGACTCCAGCGCCTCGACTGCAGTGGAAAGCGTGTTGAGCGTCGCACCCTCGACGAGCGCCGCCGGTGCGGTGCCAAGAAACCCTGGGTGAAGGAAGATTGCCTTGGCCCGCGTCTTCGGATCGAACAAGGCAAGCCGCTGTCCCGTCTCGTCGTCGTGCACGGCGCTTCCCGCCTTGACGAACGCCGTACTGGGTGTGGTCGGCACAACGAATTGCGCGAGCTTGGGAGCGGCAAGCCGAGGACTATCGAACGCTCCGTCCGGGAGCCTACGGGTGCAAAGCTCGTGCGCAGGCCGCTTCTCCGCGAGCAGGATGCTTGCCGCACGCGCCGTGACGGCGGCCGACCCACCGCCCACCGCGATCACGGCGTCTGCGTCCAGTGCGCTCAGCGCACGCGCCGCTTCTTCCACGGCGTGCACGGGACTATTCGGCCGAACCGTCGGAGATTCGCCGACCAGCAAGGGGCCGAGCACATCGCGCAACTGCTGCATCGCATTGGACGAGCCGACTGACCGACCGCTGACGATCACTGCACGCTGACACCCACTGCGCTTCATCTCCCTCGCCAAGGCAGCGAGACTTTCCTCACCGCAGTACAGTCGCAATTCCGGGGCAATGTGTTGAAAGGAGATCGATCGAGAGGTCTGGTTCATTGTCTGTATGCGCAAACGCGTGGAACGAGGTTGCCCATCAACTTGCAATTGACGTGCCATGCTTGCCGCAGCAACGTCGCAGTCTACGGGCGCCGACAAACTGTCCACGCCGGCGACGGCCTGCCCAATTCGTGTCCACCGCGGCGACACGTGCCGCTCGCCGCGCCTTCATCGCTGCCGCACCGGTGCGTGCAGAATGGCCCGCTCATGCAGCGGCAAACGTGATCCCCGCCCGCGCTTCGAACAGCCTGGCCAGTTCGTCGATATTGGCGTCTCCCCCGAGCTCGTTCGCTCCGGCCTCGACCGCATTACGGACCGCATTCGCAATCAACATCGGCGCACCGCAATTCATGGCGGTCTCACATGCAAGCCGAAGGTCCTTCACCATGAGTTCCAGACGCAGGGTTGCCGACCGGCCGCCCGCCGCGAGGACAGGAACGACACGCTCGAACGTAGCGCTCCACCCTGAACCGCTGTTGATCACTTTCTCCATGTCCCGGAGTTTCAGGCCGTTTTTGATACCCATCGCCACGGCTTCATACGCGATCAGCCGATTGCACGCACCCAATGCGTTCTTGACCAGTTTGGCGATATGCCCATATCCGGTGTCACCGCAATACACCACGTTCGGGCTGATGGATTCGAGAAGCGGCCGAACGCGTGCGCACATGTCCTGCGCCCCGCTGCACATGATCGCCACGGTACCTGCGTGCGCGCCGCTCGGACCGCCTGAAACGGGTGCGTCCACTAGCGCCACGCCCAGCGCCTTGAGTTCCTCTGCCATGAGGCGCGTGGCGGACGGATCACCCGTCGTCTGATCGATGACGATCTTGCCTGCGGCGAGGCCTTCCCTCAACCCCCCCTTTCCGAACAGAACCTCTCGGACGACTGTCGAGTCGGGCACGCAAATCATGATGACGTCGCAGTCGCGTGCCAGCGAGGGCAAATCCGACGCCGCGACTGCGCCGTCGGCTTCGAGATCGCGGACGATATCGGGCCGCACATCGAACACCTGCACCTTTCGAAACTTCATCAGGCGCCGCACCAGCGCCGCGCCCATGGCGCCAAGTCCGACATAGCCGACCGTCAGCTCGTCCCGCCCCGCCATCGCTGCCGTCGCTGCCGTCGCTGCCGGCAGCGACATCGCATCATCACGCAGCCGCGTGCCCGCCATCGACTCGATCAGCTTGACGACATCCTCGAGCCGGGCATCCTGCCCCAGCGTATTGACGCCGGTCTGCAGCAAGCCGAGCGCGATGCTCGACACAGGCATCGGCGCGCCGGCATCCATGCCGAGTTCGATCGCTTGACGAACGTCCTTCACCATCAGGGGAAGCGCGAAGTTGGTCGCGGCCCTGCCTTCGACAATGGCCGGCAACATGGTCTCCGTGATGCGGTTCCGTGCAGTGCTCTTGTTGAGCAAGTCAGTCAAGGTCGCGAGCGGCAGTCCCGACTTTCTTCCCATCGCGACGATTTCCAGCGTCGCCAGGCGGCATGCCGCGTTCATCACGTTGTTGACCAGCTTGATTGCCTGCCCGTCGCCGACCCGTTCCCCGCATCGGAAGACGTTCGAACTGATTGCATGCAGGATCGGCGATACTGTCTGATAGGCACTGTCGGGACCGGAGACCATGATGGTCACCTTGCCCGCGCGAGCGGCGGCCAGACCGCCCGCCAC
Organism: Burkholderia sp. Bp9004; assembly: GCF_003858025.1. Classification (NCBI taxonomy): domain Bacteria; kingdom Pseudomonadati; phylum Pseudomonadota; class Betaproteobacteria; order Burkholderiales; family Burkholderiaceae; genus Burkholderia; species Burkholderia sp. Bp9004. The sequence continues at coordinate 33,724 of NZ_QTQD01000046.1, forward strand.
CGGCGCGTCGATCATCGCGACACCCTTTGCCTCCAACTGGCGTGCGATGTCCCGGGTTTGCTCCGGCACACCGCTCGTCTGATCGATGATGATCTTTCCCGGCGTCAACCCTTGCGCCAGCCCTTGTGCGCCGAAGATCACCTGCCGCACGTTCTCCGTGCGCGGCAGACACAGCATCAGGACGTCGCAGCGATGCGCCAGCTCGGCTGCGGATGATGCTACGCCCGCACCGAGCTTCTCGAACTCGGCTACAGCGGCAGTATTGATATCCCAGACGCACAGGTCGTACGTGCCGATGAGTCTTTGCGCCAACGGCGCCCCCATCGCGCCCAAACCGATATACCCGACTTTCATATACAGCCCCTTTTCCAAAATATGCCGCGTCGCGGTTTCATTCCGCTCAGCCGCGAATCGATTGCAGGTTCCGTACCAGCTTTGTTGGGCGCCACCCCATACGCCCCCACGGCGATAGCGCGATCGCCGGAACATAGCTATCGCTCGCGCATGTCGTCGGAAAACACAGTTGTCCGCATCAGCGACGGTCGAATGACTCCGGGCGTGCCTTCATGCGACGCTTCTCCTCAGATCGGCAGCACATCCGGCGCCCGTTGGCATCGCAATTGCTTCATCACTGCCAGATCGGTTATCGCCGGGCCGAAAAACGGCTATCCGTTTTCGGTCGAATCACGAAGCCAATCTTTTTCGCGCCCAGCGCTAGGTATTTCGGGGCGATTCGGGTGTTCGGATGAGGTAGCGCCCTTTACGGACTTGCACCCATTGATAACTACCAGAAGGAGACTTTGATGGCGAAACATTGGAACACTGCCAAAGCGGCGGCCTGCGTAGCGACGCTCGCCGCATCCTGGGCGGTTTGCACGCCGGCGGCAGCACAATCGTGCGAAGTCAAGATCGGCGTGCTCGGCCCGATGAGCGGCGGTGGATCGTCGCAGGGCCTCGCCGAGAAAGCGGCCGTCGAGTTCGAGGCCGCTTATACCAATGCCAATGGTGGCCTGCAAGTCGGCAACCGCAAGTGCAAGGTGGTGCCGACGAGTTACGACTCGCAAGCGACCGCTGCCGGTGGAGCGGCCGCAGCCAACTATTTCGCGAGCCAGGGCGTTCATGCGGCTGTGGGCCCGGTTCCGTCGGTCGAGCTGGCGGGATTCAAGCCCATCGCGAAGCGGTACGGCATCGTGAATTTCGCGCACTCGTACGCGAAGGATGTCATCAACACGCAATATCCGCTCGCCTTCGCGGTATCACTCACGCCGCAAGTCTGGGGTGCCTATGTCGTGAAAGCCGCAAGGGACGAGTTCAAATTCAACAAGGTGATCGTTGTTGCACCGAACGATCAGGGCGGCACCGATGCAGGCAAAGCACTGGTCCAGGAGTACGAAAAGGCCGGTGCCAAGGCGACGCTCGAATTCTATCAACGCGGCACCACGAACTTCGCGCCTATCGTGGCCCGCCTGATGAGCATGAGCCCCGAGTCGGTGGAATTCGGACCGATGCCGCCGGGTGAAGCCGGCATCCTCGTCAAGCAAATGCTTGGCGCTGGATACACGGGTGCGTTCGGTGACCTCGGTAGCGGCGCGGAGGTGGTGCTGAACACCGTGGGAGACATTTCAGCCCAAAAGGCGTTCTACTGGCTCGAACTCGCTCCGCTGGACGACCCCGGCATACAGCGTCTGAATGCCGACTACGAACGCGTGACGAAGTCGAAGGTGCCGGACAACACGCTGTTCTATCCGTCCGCACTCGCCGCGGAGCATCTTCTGCGCGCGATCTCGCGAGCCGGAACCGATCAAGATGGCGAAAAGATCGCGGCCGCGTTGCGAGAGACGACGCCGGAATCCCGCTACCTCGGCAAAGGCGGCTGGCGCGGCAAGGCGCAATACGGTGTCAATCAGCAGCTCGCCTTCCCGATTGGGATGGGCGTGATCGCGAACGGTAAAAGGCAAAAGGATCGACGCATCGCCATTGCGTCGGAACCTGCGACGCCGTGAACCTCGGATAGCGCGGTTCATCGCCGAAGGTCGTATGGGGAGTCCACGCTTCCGCGCGACTTTCGGCGAATCTCTCGGTCGCCACGGCATCGCGGAGCAACGAGACCACATCCGGAATCCGTGCGCCTCGACCGCGTTGCCCGACCGCACATGGTGGCTTCGATATGAAAAGGAAAAGGTGACATGAAGCGTTTTGAAGGAAAGACGATCCTTGTAACAGGAGCCGGCAGCGGGATTGGCGCGGCGTGTGTCCGACGTCTGTTCGACGAGGGCGCATTGGTTGTCGCAGCAGACGTACGCAAGGGCGATGTCGACAAGGTCGCCTCGGAATTCGGCCCGACTAGCCGTATCCACGCCGTCGCGATGGACGTATCGAATCGCGACGACGTCAACGCCATCGTGGCCGACGCCGCTCGACGATTCGGCCCGCTTCACGGGCTCGTGAACTCCGCCGGCATCCGCGGCGTGGGCAATGTGCTGGATTTTGATCCGGACGCGTGGCGTCGAGTCCTGTCAGTGAATCTCGATGGAACATTCAACGTCTGCCAGGCATTTGCACGCGTCGCAACGGAAGCGAAAACACCCGCCGCAATCGTCAACGTTTCGTCGGGGGCGGGAATACGCGGCGTACCGAACCGCCTCGCATACTCCGCGTCGAAGTTCGGCGTCTCGGGCATCACGCATACCATGGCACTCGAACTTGCCTCTTACGGTATCCGCGTGAACGCCGTAGCGCCGGGGATGATTCGCACCCCGATGACAGCCGTGATGTTCGAGGATCCGGAAAACGAAAAGCGCATTCGCGCGGCGCATCCGATCGGCCGCGAGGGAGAGCCTGAAGAGGTTGCCGCCGCCATCGCGTTTCTGCTGTCGGATGACGCCAGCTTCGTCACGGGTATCGTCATGCCCGTGGACGGCGGCTCCACGGCGGGCATTCCATCTCACTGAGATATCGCGCCTGCCGTCCACGATGCGCGGACGGCAGGCTGAACTGTGGATCTTCTCGCCGATCTTCTCGCCGGGGACATGCGGCGCGTCGAGCAAATTGCTCGCGCCCCCCCGGCGCACGACGCCCGGTTCAGGAAAGGTCGACGCGGTAAACGCGGGCCGCGGTATCGTGAAAAAGCGCCGCCTTTTCTCGAGGCGATGCGCCCCGGACGATATGCTTCAGCGCGTTCCACATCGGCACGAATCCGCAGGATCGACCATCGGGCGGATAATTGCTTTCCATCATGCAGCGCTCGACGCCGAAAGCATCGATGACGGTCTCGACATAGGGCCTCCACGCATCGGCGAGTTCCAGATAGCCGACCGGCTCCGCGCGTTTCTCGAAACCGAACCCCCAAAACGGCAATCCCAGGCCGCCGATCTTGCACAGCACGTTTTGGCGGCGTGCCACCTCGCGTACGGCCGATCGCCACTGCGCGAACACGCCGGCACGGCCGTCGGCGTCCATGTCCATGCTCATCGCCTGGCCCAAGTGATTGAGGACGATGATCGTATCGGGAAACATATCGGCAAGCTCGCAAACGTCGGCCATCTGATGATGGAACACTGCCGCATCGAACGTCAGGCCGCGTGCTGCCACCTCCTGGAAGCCGGCGCGAAATCCCGGGGATTTCATGATTCCAGGCGCCGGCCGGTTCGTGACATAGCGAAAAGGCGCATCGCTCGGATCCTCGATCGTGATCTGCCGAACGCCCCGGAATCGCTCCGGCGCGGCTTCAAGCGACCGTTCGAGCAATTCGGCCACTGCCGACCCGAATCGCAGGTCCGCGTTCCCCACGATCGCCGCGCAGACGCGGCAATCGCCATAGGCGCCGCTGGCGCTCATCGCCGCAACCCCGTTCGCGAACTCGACCTCGCCGAGCGGCCGCAGCACTTCCGGGCCATCCTTGCGTGCGAAGGCAAGCGTTTCCACATAGATGGACGCGACGATCCGATGTCCCGCGTTCACGTCCGCCAGGTAATCCTCGAACATGTAGCGCAATGCCGGTCTGTCAAAGAGATGGTGAGCTGAATCGATGATCGGCAGGTCGGGATCGATGATAGGCTCATCGCGACCGGCCTTCAGTTGCGGGTACGGAAACATGTTCGTCATTGCATCACCTTGTCTTGATGTGAATTCGAATTCAAAGATATTCCTCCGCGAGCGCGACATCCCGAATCTCGTCGACCGTGCCGCTGCGCCGCACCTCGCCGCCACGCATTACGTACGCGCGGTCGACAAGCTTGAGCGCGGGACGTGCCATTTGTTCGGTCATCAGAATCGTGGTGCCGCGACGCTGCAGCTCCCGAATCGACTCGCTGATGCGCTCGATCCATACGGGTGCCAGTCCGAGGAACGGTTCGTCCAGAAGCAGCAGTTTGGGCAGCGTGCTTGCCGCTCGGGCCAGCGCGACGACCTGCTGCTGCCCGCCGCTCAGTTGGTTGGCCGGTTGGTCTGCGCGCTCGGCGAGCAACGGAAAAGTCCGCTCCATCCACTCGAGGTTCGCTTGCGCCTGCATCTTCGAAATACCGAGCGTGCCCGCCAGGACGTTTTCCCTCACGCTCAGCGAGCGGAATATCCGGCGCCCCTCCGGCGAATAGCCGATGCCGAGACGGGCGCGACCGGGGCACGAGACACCAACCAGGTCCTTCCCTGCAAAACGGATCTGACCGGATACCGCGGGAACCAGACCGACTACGGCATTGATCAGGCTCGACTTGCCCGCGCCATTCGCGCCGACCAACAGGACCGTTTCGCCCTCGTTCACGTCGATCGACACTTCCCGGAGGGCCACGATGCCGCCATAACGAACGACCAGCTTCTCGATGCTCAGCATTTTCAATCCTCACTCACGCCCAGATAGGCCTCGATTACATCACGGCGGGAAAGCACATCGCCCGGTGCTCCCTCGGCGAGAAGCCGCCCCGCCTCGAGCACGACAATGCGCGGGCACAGTCGCTTGACCATATCCATGTCGTGCTCCACGATCAGGACGCCGCAGCCCAGCACGCTGCGCGCATGCTCGATGAAGCGGTCCACCTGCGGCCGCTCCCGGGCCTCCAGCCCTGCGGCCGGCTCGTCCAGAAGCAAAAATCGGGGTCTCGAAGCGAGCACCATCACCAGGCCCAGCATTTTCTGGAGTCCGTACGGCAACTTGTCGCTCGGGTCGTAAAGGTGCTGTGCAAGACCGAACTCGTCCAGCAAACCTTCGATGCCGAGATCCGCATTCGAATGGGAGGTGCTGAAGCGCTGGGCACGAAACAGATTCTCTTCGACCGTCGCGCTCTTGAACGTGTTGGTCTGCTGGAAGCTGCGCGCGACGCCAAGACGTGCCACGTTGTAGAACCGCATCCCGGAGATGACCTGCCCACCCAGCAAAATGCGCCCCGACGTCGGCGGCAGCATTCCGCTCATGACATTGATCAGCGTAGTCTTGCCTGCGCCGTTCGGGCCGATCACGCCAAGCACGTCGCCCGCCGACACTTCGAATGAAATGCCTTCGAATACGCGCAGGCCGCCGAATCGCTTGGTGATCGCTTCGACTTGCAATGTCGCCGGTACTGGCGCTCGGTTGCTTTGTTTTGAAATATCAATAGGCGAACTCATGCTCGACGATCCTCGATACGCGGTTGCAGCACGCCGCGATGGCGCACCCTCATCTTGTCAAACACGGTCGTCAGCGTTCCCACGATGCCGCCGGGCGCAATCATCATCACGATGACGAGCAGCAGCCCGAACAATCCGGACGACAATTGAGCGTAGCTGCTGAAAACATCGTTCATCGTGATGAGCAGCAGGCTACCCACCACGACACCCAGCAACGATCCGCGGCCCCCGACGAAGACATACGCGATGTAGCTGTTCACGGACCAAGTGGTGAACGAGCTCGGATGGGCGGTCGAGAGCATGTTGACGAGTGCGAAACCCGCCAGTCCGGACACGGCGGCCGAGGTAATGAAGCCGATGGTGCGATATTTCCACGGCGCAACGCCAAGGCTCTCCGCGAGCGTCTCGTTCTCCTCGATCGACGAGAACTCGGGCCGGAGAACGTGCGTCATGCCAAGCGTAAACAACGCGGAGACGATGCAAATGGCAACTGTGACGACGACGACCGTCGCCGGCGACGTGGCCCCCATCCCGAACAGCAATGCGGGCGGGACACCCGTGATCCCGTTCGCGCCGCCCGTCAATGTCGGCGTTTGGAAGATGACGATCTGAAGTATTTCGTTGAAGACGAACGTAATGAAAATGAAGTACACGCCTTTGAGTCGGAGCACCAACGCCCCGAGCGGCAGCGCCACGAGCGCCGGCACGATCGCGCTGATCAGCATGAGCAGAACGAGGTTCGTCGTACCGGCATTCGCCGCGATGGCGGCGGCATAGCCACCGAGCGCCATGAAAGACGGCGCGGAGAACGACAGGAGTCCAAGCCGCAGCATGATGTAGATGCCCAGCGCGGCACACACGCCGATGGCGGACTGACCGGCCAGCGAATACATGAACGGGTCCGTTGACGCAAAGGGTACGATGAGAAGCAGTAGCAGTACGATCACGCCCGATATGTCGAGCATGAAGTCACGGCGACGATGGGTCATTTTCATAATTCAGGCCTTGCGTGTAACGGTACCGAACAGCCCCTGCGGGCGAACCAAGAGGATCAGCATTACGATCACGAACAGCACGAGCGCGCCTTGGGAACCACCAAGATAGACACTCGCGTAAGCCTCCACGAGGCCGACGACGAATGCGGAGATCGTGGCACCGCCGACACTGCCCAGTCCGCCCATGACGACGACGATGAACGCCCTGCCGAGCACGGCATCTCCGCTGGAAGGCTCCAACGCAAGAATCGGCGTGACGAGTGCGCCGGTGAGCCCGGCCAGTGCCGTTGCAATGGCAAACGCCAGCGGGAACATGCGTGCGGGCCGGATCCCCTGCGCGCGCGCAACCGGACTGTCGTCCGCCATCGCACGCAGCGCGATACCATATCGGGTCCTGAAGACGAGGTAATAGACGCTGCCGATCGCGAGCGCGCACACGCCGAAGACGATCAGGTTTGCGTAAGGGATATAGAAACCCGGACCGCGCAGCGAGCCGGTCACCGGGAACGGGAAATTCATCGGCTCGGCCCCATAGGCGGCCGTCATGCCGGTCGTGATGATCTGATAGATGCCCAATGTCATCAGCATCGTCGCCAAATGGTCGGAGACATTCCTCTCCACAACCACGACCTCCACCAGATAGCCGATCACGCCCGTGGCCAACGCAGCGATCAGCACCGCTGCCGCAAACGGAACGCCCAGGGACTGGGACAGCGAATAGGCGATGTAACCACCGAGGATGTAGAAACCGCCATGAGCGAAGTTCACCACGCCCATGATGCCGAATATGAGCGTGAACCCGATGCTGATCAACGCATACTGGGTGCCCAGGCTCAGGCCGATGACGCCAGCCGAAATCAAGCCTTCCATGACTTTGATACCTCTCTTTCGATCGTTGGGATAGAGGACGCGCCGAACGAACGGCCGTCAACGTTCGGGACGGCGTTCAGTCAATCGAAAGGCGGATCACCGATTGCCGCGCATGGGGAACGTCATCTGTCCCGCGCCGCGCGTCGCGGTGTGCGGTTTCGAAAAATGGAAGGTGGTGCATCGATTGTCTCCTGTTTTTTTACTGCTATCGCTCGACCTCGAATGCCGCCGGCTGTCTGCGCGAACGACTAACCGTCCGCGACCTCGGTGGCATCGGCCCTGTGCTTGAATCCGCAGCCCTCCGGCGGCACGTCAAGTAGCACGGATAATGCAATGCCCATGCCAGCATCGGGCCGGTGTTCCAGGCGACCCGCACGGCTCCAACGCCGGGCGAACGTGATCTTGAAGCGAAAGAACCGGAGCCCCTTGTCCATGCGGCTCCGATCGGAAGGCACCTGGCAAGACGCGACTTCATTGATCATCGAAGTCGACGGAGATGCGAAAGGGACGAGTGCACACAACGCGGCAGCTGTGTCCTTGAAAAAGACAGGTGTCCATTCCGGCGACTCCCGCCAGACAAGGCTCCGGCCATCGGGAATACCCTCGGAAGCAGCCTGTGTCTTCCACATCGGAAGCCGTATCGAACTGGCATGGATCGCCGATTTCGCGTCACGGCCGCTCTCGTTTCGTTGGTGCGCTACATGTTCGGGTAATTCGGCCCGCCACCGCCTTCCGGCGTGACCCACACGATGTTCTGCGTCGGGTCCTTGATGTCGCACGTCTTGCAGTGCACGCAGTTCTG
>NZ_QTQD01000047.1:0-41736 GCF_003858025.1 Burkholderia sp. Bp9004
CCCTGTGCGGCCATCACGGCCGGGCTCGTGTAGTTTTCCGACGCGATCAGCTCGATGTGCTCTTCCTGGCGGCGGTTCTCGTCCTGAATGGCAGTCCAGAGTTCCGGATCGACGTTGGCGACGGTGCTGGTAGTGCGATTGAACATGATGATTGATCAAAAGAAAGTGATGGATTGACCCTGGTATGCCGGACTTGCCCGGACCCGCGAAGCCGAGCGCCGGACCGGCGCTCGATGACGTCATCAACCATGCCGCCCCGCGATGCCGGCTGAACGGTGATTCGGCATTGCCATTCCAACAGACGCAAATTCGTTCAGATAGAAGGATTACGACAATCCGCTAGGACGCATCGCGCGGCGAACCCGCAAAAAAAATCGAAGGCCCGCATCGCTGCGGAACCTTCGACGGGACCTGCCGCTCCTGGAGAATTCGTGCCTGCCCTTCGGCCTCCTGCGAATATCGGGGCCTAAACAGCGGAAAAACAGTTGTCGACGAACAAATGGGTACCGTTGACGAAGCTCGATTCGTCTGACGCGAGGAACAGCGCGGCCGCAGCCACTTCCGACGGCTCGCACAGCCGGCCTTGCTGCACCGCGATAGCCGCTTCGGTCGCGTCCACGCCCATCGCCTGCAGATCCTTGAGCTCGCGCATCCCGTGCGGCGTGCGGATGAACCCGGGCGCCAGCGCGTTGCAGCGGATGCCGCGGTCGCGGTATTCGACTGCGATCGCCCGCGCGAACATGTGGCACGCGCCCTTGGTCGCGTCATACAGCACCTCGCCGGGCGTCGCGCAGACGGCCGAGATCGACGACGTGCAGACGATGCTGCCGCGCCCCTGTTCCAGCATCTGCGGCAGGACCGCCTTCGTCATCAGGAACATGCTCTTCACGTTCACGCCCATCAGCCAGTCCCATTCCGACTCCTCGATGTCGAGGAACGGCTTGACGATCAGCGTGCCCGCGTGATTGAACAGGATGTCCGCATTGCCATACTGCCGGCGTGCCGCGTCGACCGCCGCCTGCACCTCCGACTGCTTCGACACGTCGGCGCCGACGCCCATCGCCTGCAAGCCGGCATCGCGCAGCCGCGACGCGAGCGTTTCGGCCGCGTCGCCGTCGCGGTCGATGATCGCCACCTTCGCGCCCTGCGCGGCGAACAGTTCGGACGCGGCGCCGCCGCATCCGCCCGCGCCGCCGCTCACGATGGCGACCTTGCCGGCCAGGCGTCCGTCAATCTTGGCATTCATTCGTCGCTCTCCAGTCTGGTTCGTTCGGACCGCTCAGCTGAACAGCGTCCGAAGATGATCGTTGAGGAAACGGCCTTCCGGGTCCACGCTGCGGCGCAGTTCGCGGAATGCTTCGGCCTTCGGGAACCAGCGATCCACGTCATCGCGGTTCGTGAAGTGCAGCTTGCCCCAGTGCGGACGCGAACCGTAATCGCGCAGGATGTCGTCGACGTCCTTCAGGAACGGCCAGTAGTCGACGCCGTTCGGCCCGCCCGAGCACGAGATGGTTACGCTGTCCTGATTGTTGAACGGGCTGATCCACGCCGGATCGCCCTTCGTGAAGCGGTACTCGACCGGGAAGATGCAGTCGCGATGCTTCGTGAGGATCAGGTCGCGCACGCGGCGCAGCGCTTCCTTGCCGTGTTCGGCGGGCACGGCGTATTCGAGTTCGTGGAAGTTCGCGACGTAGTGAATCGCATAGACCTCGGCGCTGTACGCGATCTTCTCGTGCTCGCCTTCGAAGAACGTGCGTTCGTCGGTGATGTCCATCACCTTGATTTCGCACACGTCGTAGTCTTTCTTCGAGTTCGACACCTTCGCGGTGTCGGGCAGGCAGTACAGGTGGCGGCTTTCGGACGTCGGGCACCAGAAGAAACCGAAATGCCGGTGCGTGGCCGCGAGGTCGTCGTACTTTTCCATCAGCGCCTCGAAGTCCTCGCGCCACACGCGGTCGTGCAGCCAGAACGCGTCGGTCACCTGCAGCGTCAGCTCCGACACCACGCCGAACAGGCCGATGTTCACCTGCGTCGCGTGCAGCAGTTCGAGGTCCTGCCTGTCGCTCACCTCCATGATCGAGCCGTCGGGGCGAACGATCCGCATCCCGACGACCTGCGACGACAGATTGCTCAGCGTCACCCCCGTGCCGTGCGTGCCGGTTGCGAGCGCACCGGCAATGGCCTGCGAATCGATGTCACCCTGGTTGACGAGCGAGAAGCCGATGTCCTTCAGATGACGCGTCACCGCGTTGATCCGCGTGCCGGCCTTCACCGTGACGCGCTTTCGCTGCTCGTCGACCGCGACGATGCCCTGGTGGTCCTTCAGCGACAGCAGCAGGCCGCTCGTCGCGACGACCGGCGTGAACGAATGTCCCGATCCCGAGCATCGGACGTTCTTGCCCTGGCTCGTCGCCGCATGCACCAGCTCGGCGATCTCCGCCTCGCTGGTCGGCGACGCGATGTGCGCGGCAACGCACGACTGATTGCCCACCCAGTTCCGCCAGAATCCGCCACGTGGAAGCTCCATCGACGTCTCTCCAGAAGTGTGCCGCCGGTCCCACGCCGGCAGCCGTGTTCGGTTCGTCCGGCAACGAAGCGGGATGCTCCCGGCGCCGGCGCGATGCGATGCGTTGTGTTCCGTTCGTGCCAAAGGTATTGCGCCAGCCGGCTTTTCACTATCGGATTTCGGCAAGCGAGGGTTTCTTCGGGGAATCGGGCCATCGGGTTTTTTGACCGGCTCGTGCAGCGGCTACAATGCATCGATCCGGCCCGCCCCTTCCCGACTCCGATGACGCCGTCCGCCGATCCGAGCGATTTTTCTGGCGCCCCGCCGTTTGCGCGAACGGTGGCGTTCTGCGCGTTCACCGACGTGGAGGAACAGGCGCGGATCTTCGACGGCTGGGATCTCAACTACACGCAGATCTCGGGCGGCCTGTTTCATGGCTCGTCGTCCATCGTGTCGCTCGGCGGCATCCGGCTCCTGGTCGAGGACCTCGACAAGGTGATCCTGCAGCAGGGCGCGGTGCCGTCCGACCGCATCGCGGTGGCCGTGCCGCTGGAACTCGAAGGCCATGCACGCATGTGCGGGGAGAAGAGCGGGCGCGACAGCCTGCACGTGTTCTCGAGCCAGCCCGTGTTCGAGTTCTATTCGCCCGACCGGCACGTGCTCGTGAACGTCGAGATCGAACCCGACAAGCTGTCGACGGAGGCGATGCGCACACTCGCCGCGTCGCTGCGCGCGCGTACCTTCGCGCCGCTGATCCCGATGACGCCCCAGGTCGCGGACCGCTTGCGCGACCTGCTGCGCCACACGATGGCCGCGGCCGCGAAAAGCACGCCGATCGAGGACGTGACGACGCAGGAGCGGATCGAACTGCTCGAGCGGACCGTGCTGTATGCGATTTCCGAAGCGATGACGATGCCCGCGCCGGACGCGGACGCCCTCGCGACGCGGCGGACGAAGTATTGGTCGCTCGTGAACGCGGTGCAGGAGCGGCTGCAGGATGCGTCGACGTGCCCGCTGTCGATCGCCGAACTGTGCGTGCAGCTCGGCATCAGCCGGCGTACCGCGCAATACGCGTTCAACGACACGCTCAACCTGAATCCGATCGCCTATCTGCGCGCCGTCCGGCTGAATCACGTTCGCCGCGAGCTGCGGCTCGGCGGGTCCGTGACGTCGGCCGCGACGAAGTGGGGCTTCTGGCACCTGAGCAGCTTTGCGCAGGACTACCGCGCGATGTTCGGCGAGTTGCCGTCGGCGACGGCGCGGCGTTACGCGCACCGGGAAGCTGAACATCGATCACGTGATACGTGACGCGGCTTCGCGTTGCCTGCGCATGAACTGAGCTTCCATGAAGAAAGCCGCGGCCGGACATGCGCCGCGGCGGGTTGAAAGCAGGCCGCCGCAGCAGGGAGCGGCCGGCACCGGCCACCACCCTGCGCACGACCTCGCTACACCGTCACTCCTGTTGTTCCTGCTCCGCCTGCACCTGCCGCTGCTGGATGAACTGCCGCACATCGCTCATCGTCACGCGACCGGTGTGTTTCGCATCGATCTCGTCGAAGTGCTTCGCGACGAAGCCCAGCCCGCTGCTCTGCGCCTGCGCTTTCGTCACCGCCGCGCCGTTGCTCAGCACCGTGTTGCCGCCGAGCCGGGCGTCGACGCGCCGCTGCGCCTGCTGCTGCAGCGTCGCGCCGGTCGACGGCAATACCGGCGCCACGCGGGTCGAAGGAAAGAACGGACCGTCGACACCGTGCCCGCCGTGCGGCAGCTTCACCGGTGCCACCTCCTGCGGCGGCAGTGCATGGGCGCTGCTCATCGCGGCACCGAGGACGGTCAACGCAGACATACGCCGCATCAAGTTGATTAGGGACATGATCACTCGCATTCAATGGATGAATAGAGGGTTCCTTTTCGCAAGGAGTCCGTCGTTTACGGTGCCACCGCCAGCGTCGTCGCGGCCGTCGTGCCCGGCACGCTGCCGGTCGGCGTGCCGGCCGGGTTCTCGTCCGGCCACGGCGGCGGCAGTGTGCGCAGCGTCAGCGCCGTCGGAATCCGCCTGCCCTGATAGAAGATCTTCAGGTCGCGCTTCATCTGCGGACGGGCCACGTCATCCAGATACGTCATATGCCCGCCCTGGAAGAAGTTCACCTGCAGCTTCGGGTTCAGGCCCTTCACGGTCTGCAGCCGCGCGAGTTGCTTCTCGGTGTTGAAGAACGGCGTCGCCAGATCGTGAAGGCCGTTTTCCGCGAGCACCCGGAGCTTCGGATTGAGCTGCAGCGCGCCGAGCAGATCGGGGATCGAGTCGGGCATCGGCTGGCCGTCATGCGAGAAGTCCCACACCTGGATGATGTTGTCGTTCAGCGGCAGGTAAGTCGCGTTCGGCGCGGTGTAGCCGAGGTAGTCGGGCATCTGCGTCGCGAGCGCGTTCGTGAACGGCTGCGAGATCAGGATGTCCGACGGATCGCCGTCCGCTTGCAGTCGCGGATCCGAGTTCGGCAACGACACACGTCCGTCGTAGCGGCCGATCGTCGTGCCGGGCAGCAGGCTCGTGCCGAACGGATTCGCGTTGAAGTAGCCGCGCAGCGCCTGCTGCGTGAGGCTCGACGGCAGCGACCACAGCTTCAGCGTCGCATCGCTCGGGAACACCGGCGTGCCGAGCGCATCCGGAATGCCGAGCTGGCTCAGCACCCACGACTGCGAGTACTGCTGCAACTGGTTGTAGATCAGCGTCGTGAACAACTCGGTCTGCAGTGCATACAGATACGGGTTGACCGGCGCCGGCGACACCTGGTTGAAGTACGCCGCTACCGCTGCATAGCCGGGCAGGTAGCCGGCCACGGTATCGGTCTCGAGCAGCAGCCCTTCTGTCGACTGCGTGATCGCCACCGCTTCCACCGCATCGGCGAAGTAGTTCAGGATCGACGACTGCAGCACGATCCCGGTCAGGTGCACGCCGGCCGATTCGAGCGCCAGCGCGAGCATGTCGCTACGCGGCGTGCCGTATGACTCGCCGTACAGGTAGATCGGCGACGTGCCGCGGCTGTTGACGGTCAGGTAGCGCTGGATGAAGTCGCGCATGATGTTGACGTCCGCGTCCGAACCCCAGTACTTCTGGTTGGTGTTCGGCAGCACGGCTTCCGACAGCCCAGTTCCCGGCGGGTCGATGAAGACGAGGTCGGTCGTGTCGATCAGGCTTTCCGCGTTGTCGACGAGCGGATAGTTCGGCCAGTTGTTGCCGAACAGCGGATCGGGCGTGGCGACGCGCGTCGGCGCGAAGGAGCCGAGGCGCAGCCAGATCGACGACGATCCGGGGCCGCCGTTATAGACGAACGTGACGGGGCGCGGCTTGCCGTTCGTGCTCGGCGCGGTGTACGCGACGTATGACATCGACGCTTCCGCGTTGCCGTTCGCGTCCTGCGCGGTCAGGTGGCCCGTGGTCGTCGTGTAGCTGACCGTCGTGCCGCCGGATTTCCACTGGTAATGCATCACCGCCGCCTTCTCCGAGACCTGCGCGGCCGCGAGGCCGTCGGTCGCGTTCATCGAATAGGCGACGGGGTCGACGTAAGGCTGGTTCGCCGCCGGCGACTGGCTGTCGGCCGCCGCTTGCGCGCTGGCCTGCTGGCTGGCTGTGGCCTGCGCGAGGCTCGACGCGCCGACCGACGACGAATCGTCGCCGCCGCAGCCCGCGAGCACGAGCGTCACGACGGTCAATGCGCCTAGCCCGGCCGGCCAGCCGCGACGCGCGCGGCGGCTGCCGGTACTGCTCCTGTCTGGTTTCATCTCTGTCCTTGGGTCGGATACCGCTTCACACGGGCCGCCATCGCCGGCGAAAAACGCGCAGGCATACCCGCCACTCGCGTTGCACGGTCGGCAGACGGCGGTTGGGGACTGGATTTCTTCGAGAGACTGAACTTGATACAGACACAGCAAACTGCTGGCGGAGAATGATGCGGGTAACGCCGCCCCCTTTGCAGTTTCAACGACTTATCGTATGACCAAAATTTACGACATCACAAAAATAGGTGGTGCTGCGCTGCGTTGTCAAAGATCATTCCGATATTAAAAAATCTCTTATGATGCAAACGGCGATCAGTGTCTGGCATTTGAAAGAAAACACGATTGTTCGCGCCTGGCTTGTTATATGAGTCGTTTTTATTGGAATGCGGCGGCGTTCTCGCATGTTGGGCAACCCCTCCAGGCTTTGGCATTGCGCATGGACGCCCTTCAAATCGACAGGATTTTTCTTTCATTTTAATTATCCCGAATCGATTGGCGCGATTCATTGAATAAAAATCGGCATTATCCAAAAAATACCGATTCGGATTATCTCCCGGACACGCAATGGAATTATTTACCCGACATCGTAATTAAACCGCGGAGTGCGCCAAGCGGCATTGATGCGTAATGCGGGGGCATTCACAATGAAGAAGCCGTCATTCGCGCCACGCATTCCGGATCGCATGACAGCGATCGCGAATCGGGCACGTGACGGCCGAGGGGGAGAGAGGCAGCGCGAGCGGCACAAGCACCGCCCGCGCGACGACGTGCGCCAACGTCGCACGCCGTACTTCAGACATTCGATTCAGCCATCAGCGCCCGTTGCCCGGCAACGCGATATCGATCAGCACCGGATCGTGGTCCGATGAACGATACGCATCCGGCGCGTAGAACGTCTTCTGCTGCTCGGCCGACTTGTACGCGAGCGTGTACTGCAGCGCGAGCGGCTCGTCCGCGTTGATGTGCCATTCGTGCACGGCCTTCACGTGCGATGCGAGCGGCAGCGACGCGAGCGCGTGATCGAGGTAGCCGGCTTCGCCGTTGTACACGTAGCTGTACGCATTGGCGCCGATCCAGCGCGACACGAGGTTGCGGTAGCCGCGCGATTCGAGCAGGCGGATCGGGTCTTCATACGTGTAGCTGTTGAAGTCGCCGATCAGCAGCGTGCCCTGCCCTGCGACGCCCGTCGGGTTGCCGGCGAGCCAGTCGGCCAGCTTCGCGGCCGCGCGCGTGCGCGTCGGATTCCAGCAGCCCTGGCCGTCGCCCTGGTCGAGGTCGTCGTTCGCGGCGTCCGGGCAGTTCTTCGACTTCAGGTGGTTGACCGCGATCGTCAACGCCTGCTTGCCGCCGATCCGGCGGAACGACTGCGCGAGCGGCTGGCGGTTCTTGTCGTCGATCGCGAGCGTCGACGCGCGGCCGACGGGTTCGACCGCGCGGCTGTCGTAGATCATCGCGACCGTGATCGCGTCGCCGCCGAGGCGCGACGTGCCCGGATCGACGACGCGCCAGTTGCTGCCGAGCTTCGCCGCGAGCTGACGCACCGCGCTCAGTTCGCCGTAGCCGTTGTTCTGGATTTCCATCAGGCCGATCACGTCGGCGTCGAGCGCCTTCAGCGCGCTGACGATCTTCGCTTCCTGGCGCTGGAATTCCTGGTAGTTCTTCGCGCCGCGGTTGTTCGGATCATCGAAGCCGCCGCCGAGACCGTTGCCGTTGAAGTAGTTGAGGACATTGAACGACGCGACGCGCAGGTTCGATTTCGGATCGCGCGCCGGTGCGTTGGTGCGCGGGTTCGAACGCGTGTCGAAAGCAGGCGCGGCCGCGCCGGGCAGCGGCTGCACGCGCCATGCGCCGTAGCGCACCTCGAGCACGCCTTCGACGTCGCGCACGGTGTAGCCCGAGCGCAACGTGTTCGCGGCCGACAGTTCCGGCGCCGGATACGGCACGGTCGCCGGGTTCTGCTTGTTCGAGCCGTCGTCGAGGACCAGCCGGTTGCGTGCGTTCGCATCGATCTGCGTCTGCACCTGCGACGGCGGCACCACGCTCGTCGGTGTGCGCAGGCGGCCGTTGCTCAGCAACACGCTGCCGTAGCGGCCGAGTTCGTAATTTTCGGTGACGGTGAGCGTCTGTGGCAGGCGCACGCGCATCCCTTCATATGCGGCGAACGCGTTCGGGTTGTCGATCGGCAGCGAGAGCGTCGCCGGCGTGACCGTCTGGTTGTTCGCGCACACCGCGATCGCGCCCGACAGCGTGAGCTGCGTCTGCCCGTATTTTTCCTCGACCTTGCCGGTCACGTGCACGAGATCGCCGGCCTTCGCGCGCACTTTCGGCGCATAGACGAACAGGCCTTCGGAGACGCCCGGCTGGTTACGGCGCTGCGCGTCGGCCTGCTGGACGAAGAAGCCACCGAAGCCGTCCGTGCCACCGAAATCGGCGGTGACGACCGCTTCGATCGACACGTTCTGGCCGGCGAGCGGCGACGGCGCGCCGGGCCCCTGGATGTCGGCGATCGGCGTCGTGCTGCCGCCGCAGTTCGGACTGACCGGAGCGGCGGTGGCGGCGAAGACCGGTGCGGCAAGCGTGGGCAGCAGCAATAGCGGGGCAAACAGGCGGATTGTCGAGCGCATGACGGGGAATCCCGGTTGTGAGGATGGCGAAAGCTTAGCGGCGCTCGATGACAGTTGTTAGTAACCAGAAGATAGATGGATGTAATAATCAGACATCGCGCTCACGGTCGGAAAGCGGGAAATCGTCTGACCAAAACCGCCGCGGTTGCGACGATTTCCCGATACCGGCTTCGCCTGCCGACCGTGGCGCTAAACCGTCCCCGGCAACGCGCTCGACACGAGCACGGCGGCCACCATCAGCGCGCCGGCCAGCACAACCGCCTCGATCCGCAACACCGCGCCGAACCGTCGCAACAGGTCGGCCGGCGTCGCGGCCGCCGGGTCCTTCAGCGCGGCCAGCAGCTTCGGCATCTCGAAGAACCGGTTGTGTCCGCCGAGCGCCGCCGCGATCAGCACGAGCGCGAGCTTGAGCAGCAGGATCTGCCCGTACGTCGACCCGAGCAGGTTCGCGGGCGTATCGACACCGCGCCAGCCGTTGTAAGCGCCGGTCGCGAACAGCACGATCAACGCGTACGTCGACGCATCGGACAGCGACTGCACGAACGATGCGCCGGTCGTGCGTTCGCTCGCGGGCATGCCGGCAAGACGCGGCATCACGCCGAACGCCGTCACGAACACGAGCCCGACCCACGCGCTGATTGCCAGCAGATGCAGCCAGTCGACCCACACCGGCACGCTGAACAGGCCCGCGTCGACCGGATGCCCGCCGTTGCTGCGCGCGAGTGCGACACCTGCGAGCGCGGCCCACATCGCGAACGGAAAGCGCGTGTCGTTCGCACGCCGGAGCAACGACAGCAGCACGACGACGGCCGTGAACACCGCGCCGGCCAGCCACGCGTGGCCGAAGCCGGTGCCGGCGAGCATCGCGCGGACAGCCGGCCAGGCGTCCAGCATCGACACGTCGCTCATCAGCGCGCAGTGCGCCCAGAACGCGGTGATGCTCGCGAGCAGCGACACGATGGACGCGATGCGCAGCGTCGCGACGAGACGCCGCGCGATGCCGTGCTGCCACGCCGACTCGCCGCGCGCGAGCCAGTGGCTGCCGAGCAGCGCGCCGACGATGACGGTGAACCCGGTGTTCTGGATCGCCACCGACACGAGCCGCAGAAGGCCGACGAGGCCCTCGTTCACCCCTTCACCCTGAACGAATAGGTGCCCTTGGTGCGATGCGCGTCGGCCGTCATCGCCACCCACTGCACCGTGTACGCACCGGGCGAAAGCTTCGGTATCCCGACGGTCATCACGCGCGGATTCGACGCATCGACTTTCGCCTTTTCGTGCGCGACGGCATTGCCGTTCGCGTCCGACACCTTCACCGAGCTGAACGCCGGTTCGAGGTCTTCGTTGAACGTCAGCCGCAACGTGTCGGGCGCGGTGTCGACCGCGCTGCCCGTCGCCGGTGCGGCGCTTTCCAGCTTGCCGTGCGCGAATGCCGCGGCCGGCACGGCGGCGGCGATCGCGCCGGCAGCGGCGAGGGCGGCCAGCCGCCCGAGCGTGGTGATTTTCATGGTCATGCCCGGCGTCACGGCTTCTTCAGCTCGACGACGGTCAACGCGCCGCCCACGTCCTCGGCGACGAAGTCGACCTGGTCGCCCACCTTCACCTGCGACAGCATCGCCGGGTCCTTCACCTTGAACGCCATCGTCATCGCGTCCATCCCGAGGTTGTCCAGCGGGCCGTGCTTGATCGTCAGCTTGCCCGTGCCCGTGTCGATCTTGCGAATCTCGCCGTGCGACATCTCGTGCTTTGCGGCGGCGCCCTGCATCGCGCCGCCGCTCATATCCATGCCGGCCATGTCGCCGGCCGCGTACGACGCGGCGGACAACGCCAGCATGCAACCCGTTGCAATCGAAACCAGTTCCTTCTTCATCGTGCGTGCTCCTGAGTGAATGAAACGAAAACCGGCGGCCGCATCGTCACGGCCGCCGCATGCTGCCCTCGGCTCAACCGTCCGGCAATTCGCCGGTGTATTCGTACGCGACGGTGCCCTTCGGATGCCGGAACCAGCCCGGATCGCGATAGTCGTTGCGGCCGAGCCCCTGCCGGACCTTCAGCACCGTGAACATGCCGCCCATCTCCAGCGGCCCGAACGGGCCGGTGCCCGTCATCATCGGCAGCGTGTTGTCGGGCAGCGGCATTTCCATGCCGCCCATCGCGCCGCCCGTGCTGCCCATCGCCATGTAGTCGGGCACGAGCTTGCCGATCTTCTTCGCGATGTCCTTCTGCGGCACGCCGATCAGGTTCGGCACCTGATGCCCCATCGCATTCATCGTGTGATGCGACTTGTGGCAATGGAACGCCCAGTCGCCCGGGCGATCGGCGGTGAACTCGATCGCGCGCATCTGGCCGACGGCGACATCCGCCGTCACCTCCGGCCAGCGCGCCGCCGGCGGAATCCAGCCGCCGTCGGTGCCGACCACCTCGAAGCTGTAGCCGTGCAGGTGGATCGGGTGGTTCGTCATCGTCAGGTTGCCGAAACGAATCCGCACGCGGTCGCCCGCCCGCACCGGCAGCGGGTCGATGCCCGGGAACACGCGCGAGTTGAACGTCCACATGTTGAAGTCCGTCATCTCGTTCACGCGCGGCGTGTAGCTGCCCGGATCGATGTCGTACGCGGCGAGCAGAAAGACGAAGTCGCGATCGACCGGCATCGTCGCGCGATCCTTCGGGTGCACGATGAACATGCCCATCATCCCCATCGCCATCTGCACCATCTCGTCGGCGTGCGGGTGATACATGAACGTGCCGTGCGCCTCCAGCTGGAACTCGTAGACGAAGGTCTTGCCCGGCGGAATGTGCGGCTGCGTGAGGCCCCCGACACCATCCATCCCGTTGGGCAGCCGCAGCCCGTGCCAGTGGATCGTCGTGTGCTCGGGCAGCCGGTTCGTCACGAAGATCCGGACCTTGTCGCCTTCGACGGCCTCGATCGTCGGGCCCGGCGACTGGCCGTTGTAGCCCCACAGGTTCGCGTTCATCCCGGGCGCCATCTCGCGCACGACGGGCTCGGCCGTCAGGTGGAATTCCTTCCAGCCGTTCTTCATTCGCCACGGCAGCGTCCAGCCGTTCAGCGTCGCGACAGGCGTGTACGGGCGGCCGTTGGGCGGCACGAGCGGCGGCTGCGTGCCGGCCTTCGCCATCGTGGGCGCTTCGGGCAGCGACGCCGCGCCGGCCTTGCTGACCATCGCCGCACCGAGCAGCGCGGCGCCCGAGCCGCTGAGAAATTGTCGACGGGACACCATGTCAATGACCTTCCGGATGCGTTGCGGGCGCCGGTTGCGCCACGGGTGAAGAAGCCGGCTGCGGTGCAGCGTCGGTCGTGGGTGCGGCGGGCGCGTCCGCACGCTGCGTTGGCTGCGTCGGCTGCATCGGCTGCATCGGCTGCGTCGGCTGCGTTGGCTGCGTCGGCTGCGTCGGCTGCGCGGTCGGCAGCCGGCCGCCGACGGCCGCCTGCAGATCGGTTTCGGCGAGCCAGTAGTCCTTCAGCGCATCGATGTAGCCGTTGACCGCGCCGACCTGGTCGCGCGCATCGGCCAGCAGCTCGAACACGCTCGCGAGCATCCCGTTGTAGCGCAGCAGCAACTCGTCCGAGATCGTCTTGCGCAGCGGCACGACTTCGTCGCGATAGTGCTTCGCGACGTCGTAGCTCGTCGTGTATGCCGCGTACGATTCGCGCACTTCCGAGCGCGCGTCGATCGCCGTCTGCGCGAGCCGGTTCGCCGACTGCATGTAGACGGCCTCGGCCCGCGCGACCTTCGCGCCGCCCCAGTCGAACAGCGGAATCTCGACGCTGATCTCGTAGCCGTGCTCGTGCCCCTTGGAGGTCTCGTAGTTGTTCACGTAGCCGAGATCGACCGCGTTGACGAAGCGCGTCGCCTTGCTGAGCCCGAGCGACGACGCGACGCCCCGCGTCTGCAGCTTCGCGGCCTGGATGTCGAGGCGGTTGCTCATCGCATAGCGTTCGAGATCGGGCAGATCGGGGCGTGCCTTCGGCAGGTCGGGCAAGCGCTCGGGCAGCGCGTACCGCGTGCGCTCGCCCCACAGCCCCATCGCGCGCGTGAGCTTCTCGCGCGCGGCCACGGCCTGCTGCCGCGCCTTCGCCTGCTGCGCGACAGCATCCGCATGGAACGCCTGTTCGCGCGCGTAGTCGAGCCGGCTGAAGTTGCCGGCCTGGCGCATGCGCAGCGCGAGTTCGGCTCCGGCGCTCGCGGCGTCGCGAACCTGCTGCGCATAATTCGCGGCCTGTTCGGCCGCGACGGCTTCGACATATGCGCGGCGCGCGTCGGCCGCGACCCTCAGCATCGCGTCGGCGGTTTCGAGCCGAGTCTGCTCGAAACGGCGGCGTTCGATGTTCGTCGCGAGCGGTAGCGTCAGCAGCACGAACACGTTGGCCGAGAACGTGCGGCCGAGGCTCAGTTCGCCGTCACCGGCTCGCGTGCGGCTGAACGAGAAGCGCGGGTTCGGCAGCCGGCCGGCCTGCACGAGATCGGCCTCCGACAGCCCGAGTTCCGCGTACGACGCCTGCAGGCCACGGTTGTTCAGCAGCGCGAGCTGCACCGCGTCGTCCATCGACAGCGGTTTCTCGAGCAGTTCCTTCGTCCGCTTGTCGACGGCTGCACGGTCGGCGTCGGTCCTGACGATGACGGCGACCTTCCCGATGCGCTCCGATGCGACGGACGACACGGCGTCGAAGCCGCCGTCCTTCGAGAATGTCGTGCAGCCGGCGAGGAATGCCAGCACGAGCACGGTTGCGCCGAACCGCGGTGAAATCGCAAGTCTCGTCATTGCGCGGCCCCTCCGTGCATCGAATGGGCCGCGCCGGCTGCCGCATTTTCGGGTTTCGCGTGTCCGGTGGTGCCGCCCTTCGCGGGCCGCGCCATCACGTCCCGGTTCAGTTGCTTCCAGCCCGGGCCTGCGTCGTCCCGATACGGCACGTAGCCGTCGAACGCGGACGTCACCGTGACGTCCGGCACCGGCGCAGCCGCGTCGGCCGGATCGGGAAAGGCGGTTTGCGCCGGCGCGAGCGACGGCACGAGCGCCGCCGCGCCAAGCAGCGCCGCAGTAATCAATCGCATGGATGTTTCTCGTCGTGAGTCGTGCGGCGGATGTCGAGCGTTCGCCGGCACGGTTTGCGGATCGCGGCCGGTCGGCCACGGACACGGACTAGACGGGAATCCGGCGCGGTGGCCGGTCGATGCCGCCGGTCAAGAACGACACGACGACCGTCGACGGCGCGAACGTGACGACCGCGAGGCCGACGTCCGACGTAACGGACACGGCAGGCACCTCCGCCATGCCCGAGCCCAAACAGCAGGACCCGCAGGCGGAACAAGGCGCCTCGTGCCGCGCGTGGTCGCCGTGCTCATGCCGCTCGCCGTGCGCGCTCGGCATCGCATGCGACGCAGCCTGGGCATCGGCACCGGCCCCCGCATGCGGCGCGGCGGCACCCGCGCACTGCGTCGACACGGTCGCGAACGACTGGATCGGCACGCACAGCGCCAGCAGCACAACGAGGATGAATTTGCGCCAATACGACATGGATGCGGAATCAGGCAGACGATGACCGGATGAACGGAAGCGGCGCCGCGACGACGCGCGCCGGATACGAGACGGCCGCAGCTTATCGCCGCCGGCGTGACGACGACATGGCCGAAACATGACGGAATTTTCATGAAGTACGGCGACGCATCGCACGCGTGCTTCATGAAAATTCCGTCATCCGGCGGTCATCTTTCGCGCACCCGCTGCGCCGTAAGCTCACGCGTTACACTGACCGGCTGGAATCACGAACGGCCTGCTCCACCATGCGGATACTGATAGTCGAAGACGAACCCAAGATGGCGTCGTACCTCCGCAAGGGGCTGACGGAGGCAAGCTACACGGTCGACGTGGCCGAGAACGGCCAGGACGGGCTGTTCCTCGCGCTGCACGAGGATTTCGATCTCGTCGTGCTCGACGTGATGCTGCCGGAACTGGACGGCTTCGAGGTGCTCCGGCGGCTGCGCGCGCAGAAGCAGACGCCGGTGCTGCTGCTGACGGCCCGCGAAGCGATCGAGGACAAGGTCACGGGGCTCGAACTGGGTGCCGACGACTACCTGCTCAAACCGTTCGCGTACGCGGAGTTCCTTGCCCGCATCCGTTCGCTGCTGCGGCGCGTGCCGCGCAATTCCCGAGACATCCTGCACATCGCCGATCTCGAAGTCGACCTGATCAAGCGCCGCGTGCGACGCGCCGACGCCCGCATCGACCTGACCGCGCAGGAGTTCGCTCTGCTGCAGCTGCTCGCGGAACGCGAGGGCGAGGTGCTGACGCGCACTTTCATCACGTCGCAGATCTGGGACATGAATTTCGACAGCGACACGAACGTCGTCGATGCAGCGATCAAGCGCCTGCGCGCGAAGATCGACAACGCGTACGAGAAGAAGCTGATCCACACGATCCGCGGGATGGGCTACGTGCTCGAGGATCGCGCATGAAAGGCGGCCCCGCGCCCTATTCGCTGCTCCGGCGCCTGACGCTCGCGTTCGCGGTCGTGGCCGCGCTCGTGTTCGCGCTGACCGGCGCGTACCTGTATCGCTCGCTGTCCGCCGAGTTGACCCGGCGCGACGATATCGAGATCGCCGGCAAGCTCAACCAGTTCCTGCAGCTCGCGCGGGCGAGCGGTTCGACCGCCGCCTTGCGCGCCGATCCGGCCGTTTTCCATGAAGTGCTGCTGTCGCATCCGGGCGTCTATCTCGGCATCTACGACGGCGCGAACCGCCCGCTCGTCGAACACACCGACGAAGCCGGCCATACGCTCGCGTCGGTGATCGCGCGGCCGCAGCCGGCCGGTGCAGCGGGCGCGGCGGCCAGCCCATTCACGTGCTCGCCGCCCGGCATCGGCACGTCGCGCTGCGTCCGTGCGCGCGCCACGCTGCCGTCGGGCGAAACCATTCAGGTTGCGCTGGCGCGCACGGCGGCGGATCGCCAGTCGCTGCTGGAAAGCTATCGCGTCGACATCTGGCTCGCGGCCGCGCTCGGCGCGCTCCTGGTCGGCGCGCTCGGCTACGCGGTCGCGTCCCGCGGTCTGCGTCCGGTCGAGAGCCTCGGCCGGCAGACGTCGCGCATCGAGGCGCATAACCTGGCCGCGCGCCTCGATGCGCGCGGCGGCCCGATCGAGCTGCGCGAGCTCGCCACATCGGTCAACCGGATGCTCGACCGGCTCGAGCGCGCGTTCGTGCGGCTGTCGCAGTTCTCGTCCGATCTCGCGCACGACATGCGCACGCCGCTCGCGAACGTGATCAGCGCGTCGCAGGTCACGCTGTCGCGTGCCCGCACCACCGAGGAATACGAAGCGCTGATCGATTCGAACATCGAGGAATGCGAACGGCTGCAGCGGATGATCGAGAACATGCTGTTTCTCGCGCGCACGGACAATGCGCGGCAGCACCTGAAGACCGCCGAACTCGACGCCGGCAACGAGCTGCGCCGGCTCGCGTCGTATTTCCAGGCGCTGGCCGACGAGGCCGGCGTGCGCCTCGACGTACACGGCGCAGCGCCGGTCGTCGCGGACGCGACACTGTTCCGGCGCGCCGTCAGCAACCTCGTCTCGAACGCGCTCGAACACGCGGAAGCCGGATCGACGATCGAGCTGGCCGTATCGACCCGGCCCGGTTACGCGGTCGTCGAGGTCACGAACCGCGGCATCGCGATTCCGCCCGAACAGATCGAGCGGATCTTCGAGCGCTTCTACCGGATCGATTCGTCGCGGCACGGCGCGGCGCGCAACACCGGGCTCGGGCTCGCGATCGTCAAGTCGATCGTCGAGCTGCATCGCGGCAAGGTCGAAGTCGTGAGCCGCGACGGACGGACGACCTTCGCGCTTCACTTCCCGGCCCGCGTTTCGTGACACGCGGATGACGCCGCCGCGCGAGCATGCCGATTGCTTCCCGATACTGCATGGGCGTCCGTCACAAGGCGGCTTGACCGCACGCATGAACGGATATGACCGCACGCGCTTGCCGAAAGCGACCAGCTCGGCTAGACTGCCCTTCGTCTTTGGGGAGTAGCCTGCTTTCCATCCCCCGGAAAGCGAACGCGTCAACACACTCGGCCTGCGGCCGTGGCGCGTTCGGCCTAATCGGTCTGGCGAGACCATCGACGCATCGCGTCGTTCCTGGTCGGACGTCGGCAGATGCGTCATGGTTCGTCCACGTCCGACCACGGAGTCCCCATGTTCCTTCCAGACTTCCCCCTGCGTTTCGTTCGCTGCGTCCGTTCCGCCACTGCCTGCGTGCCTGCCTGCGGAGGTGCCGCATGACGTTGATGCTCGTCGAACTGGCGGTCATGCTGATCGTCATCCTGATCGCCGCCGAACTCTTCACGAATGCGCTCGAACATCTCGGCGAGCGGCTGAAGATTTCGGAAGGCGTGACCGGCTCGCTGTTCGCCGCCGTCGGCACCGCGCTTCCCGAAACGATGGTGCCGCTGCTCGCGCTCGCGGGCGGCACGTCGAACGCGGCCGTGAACGAGGAAATCGGCGTCGGCGCGATTCTCGGCGCGCCGCTGATGCTCGCGACGCTGACGACCTTCCTGATGACGATCGCCGTGATCCGCTCACGCGGACTGACCGGCACGATCGCGCCCGAGCGCACCGGCTTCGTGCGCGACCTGAACTACTTCATCGCCGCATTCGCACTCGCCACCATCGCGATGTTCGTTCCGCATCACGTGTGGGCGGTCCGCGCGCTGCTCGCCGCGATGCTGGTCGGCATCTACGTGACGTACGTCCTGATGACGTTCCGCGCGTCGACGCAACTCGTCGATGCCGGGCACGGCACCGAGGCGCCGCACGCGATGTTCCTGTCGCGCGTCGGGCTGCCGACCAACCTGGCGACCATCGCGCTGCAACTCGCGCTCGGTGTCGCACTGCTCGTCGGCGGGGCGAAGGGCTTCATTCACGGCGTCGAGGGAGTGTCGCACCTGCTCGGCATCTCCGCGCTGCTGCTGTCGCTGATCATCGTGCCGATCGCGACGGAATTGCCGGAAAAGGTCAACAGCGTGCTGTGGATCCGCCGCAAGAAGGACACGCTCGCGTTCGGCAACATCACCGGCGCGATGGTGTTCCAGGGCACGCTGCTGCCGGCGATCGGCATCATGCTGACGCCGTGGGAACCGCGCCCCGAAGTGCTGACCGGCGTGATCATCACGCTCGCGGCGGCGGTGTGGCTGCGCGTCAATGCCCGCGCGCGCGGGCTCGCGATCTGGGCGTTGCTGGCAAACGGGGCCGGGTATGTCGGCTATCTGTTCGTGACGCTGACGCGCTGAACGCGCGACGCGCTTCAATCACGACACATCGGGCCGGGCGTCGGCCTGCAGCACCTGCTGCACGGCCGGCCGCGCGCGCACCCGCTCGTACCACGCGCGCAGGTTCGTGTACCGGCTCAAGTCGATGTCGGCGTTGTACACCGAACGCATCCAGTCAGCCTTGCCCCAACCCGTCAGCGCGAACAGGTACGCATCGGCGATCGTGAACGTGTCGCCCGTGACGAAGGTCTTGCCGTCGAGCCGGCGGTCGATCCATGCGAAGCGGCTGTCGAGCTTCTGCCGCGCCGGGTCGACGTATTTCCCCGCCTGCACCGCGTACAGCAGCGGGATGAAGCCCTTGTGGATCTCGGTGCCGAGAAAGTTCAGCCATTCCATCAGCCGGTAGCGCGCGAGCGTGCCGTACGCGGGTGCGAGCCCCGCGTCGGGGCGCAGGTCGGCGAGATACTGCGCGATCACCGGTCCTTCGCGCAGCATCGTGCCGTCGTCGAGTTCGAGCAGCGGCACGTAGCCGAGTTCGTTGACGTCGAAATAGTCGCGACCGTCTTCGATCCGGTGCTTGCGCGCGTCGACCGTGACGATCTTCGCGTCGATGCCCGCTTCGCGCAGCACGATGCGAATCGCCTGCGAGCAGCTGCCGGGAGCGTGATAGAGCTTCATGTGTTTCCTTGGTTGGGTGGTTCGACTCTCGATTCGCCGCGACGCGGGCGCTAATATCTCGCATCGGCGCAGCGCTGAGAAGAAGGCAGTCGTTTGTGCCGTAGTCACAAAAAAGTTACCAACCGGGGTTCAGCAGGATGAAAACGAGTGCGACAGGATGTTCCGTGGAAGAAGCGATGCGCCTGCTCGGCGGCCGCTGGCGGCTGCTGCTCGTGTCGTATCTGCTCGACGGGCCGAAGCGCTTCAGCGACCTGCGCCGCGACATGCCGGGCATCTCGCAGCGCATGCTGACGCTCGATCTGCGCGCGCTCGAGGACGCCGGCTTCGTGCGGCGCACCGTGTATCCGGAAGTGCCGGTGCGCGTCGAGTACGATCTGACCGCGGACGGCGACCGGCTGCGGCCCGTCGTCGACGTCATGCGCGAGTTCGGGTTGTGGCTGAAGGCGCGCGATGCGCACTGCGAGGTTGAAGCGGAAGCCGCGCTGCCCCGATAACCCCTCATCGAGAGAAACATCATGGAACTACATGCCACCGTCGGCGCGGCAACGTCCGACATCGACGACGACGAAAGTTGCGCGAACATCTATTGCCACGACGCGGCGCAGAACTATTGCTTCTCGCTGCTGCGCTTTCCGGAGGAAACGTCGATCGAGGTGATGGTGCTCGACCAGCTCACCGCGCACGTGAAGGATCTGACGGTGCGCCTCACGGGCGACACGATCGAAGTCGAGCTCGATGAGCGCACCGCCGCGCGTCTCGACGGCAACACGCATTACGTGATTCATCTCGCGCCCGGCGAGCACGATCCGGTCGTGCTGCGTGCCGCGCTCAAGGAAATCTTCGACGGCAAGAGCGGATATCGCGACGACAGCGCAAGCACGTAACCCGCCCTGCCCGGCACGCGTTCACATCTCGCGCGTTCGCGCTTCGCGCATGGCGCGTGCTGCGCGATTCCAACCGCCTCTCCTGCGCTGCACGCTGCTGGTCGCGTGCTGCGCATCGATTGCCGCCGCGCATGTGGCCAGGATCCCGACCTGCATCATCGGCGCGAACTACGTCGCGTCCACGGGTTGGGTGATCGCGTTCATGACGATCGCGTTCTTCGGCAACGGCTTCGCATCGATCACATGGCCGCTCGTGTCGGGCCTCGCACCCGCGTGTCTGCTCGGCCTCACGAGCGGCGTGTTCAACCTCACCGGCAATCTGGCCGCGATCGCGACGCCGATCGTGATCGGGCTGCTCGTCGACGGCGCGGACTTCTCGCGCGCGATCACCTGCATCGCCGCGACGGCGCTCGCGGGCAGCCTGTCGTACGGGCTGCCGGTCGGCAAGGTCGAACGCATCGATGCCTGAGCAGGTGCCGCGCTACGCGGCCAGCGCGACCGCCTTGATGTTGAACGCGCGCAGCAAATCCTCGCAGAACGCGTCGACGATCGGCCTGTCGTTCGCGCTGCGCTTCATCGCGAGATGCAGCGGCACGTCGAAGCTGAGCGTCGCGCGGCCGATGGCCTTCACGAGCCCGCGCTGCTCGAACGGCTCCGCGTAATGCGCGGGCAGATAGCCGAGATGGCCGCCCGACAGGATCAGGATCGTCGCGGCCTCGATGCTGTCCGCGCTCGCGGTCACGCGCCGCTCCGGCAGCGGATACTGCTCCTCCGGCACCGGATAAGTGCGCCATACCCAGTCGTGCGCCTGCAGGTCGTCGGCCGACACCGGCCATGACGCATGAAACAGCGGATGGCCGCGCCCGCAGTAGATCACCTGTTCCTCGGTAAACAACGGCGTGTAGTCGAGCCCCGGCACGCGGTGCCAGAAATACCCGATCGCGAGATCGAGCTGGTTGTTGACGAGACTTTCCTCGAGTTCCTGCGGCGACGCGACCTTCATCGAAAACGTGACGGCCTGGTCGCGCTTGCGGAACGCGCCGATGGCATCGGCCAGGCGCGCGTTTTCGACGAGCGGCGCCTGCCCGATCAGGCCGATCGACAGCGTGCCGACCAGCTTGCGGTCGATGTCGCGCACACGCGCGACGAACTCGGACGTCGCCGCGACGAGCGTGCGTGCCGTGGCCGCGAAGCGTTCACCCTTCGACGTCAGCCGAAAGCCGCCGCGGCCGCGATCGCACAGCTTGAAACCGACGCGCGCTTCCAGCGCGGACAGCTGCGTGCTGATCGTCGACTGCCGCACGCCGAGCGATGCCTCGGCGGCCGTGATGCCGCGTGCGTCGACGACGGCGAGAAAGACCCGGATGAGCCGGAGATCGAGATCGGTGGTATTCGAAAACATGCTTCGAGCCGCTGCGCCTGAGCGCGTTGTCGGGCCGGCGCGATACCGGCCGTCTTTGCCGATGAACCTTGCCGGACGCGTGCCGCCATCGGCAACGGCACGCGCCATACGCGTCGCTCGCGGACATCGCGCGTCGCCTACATCGGGAAGCCCATCGCCTTGATCCCGTTTATCCACGCGCGCTTCCAGCCGCCTTCGGCATCCGCGCCGTCGAACGCATGGAACGTGATCTTCGCGGCGACCCAGCGCATCGGCTCGGGCGGGATGTAGCTCGGGCTCTGGTTCGCGATGTCGAGCTTGCGTTCCGGGCTGTCGCGATCGAACAGGATGTTCAGCCCCATGAACGCGCCGAACCGGCTCGCCGCGACGCCGAAACCCGTGTAGCCGGCGACGAACACGGCCTTGTCGCCGAGATAGCGCTTCGCGAACACCGAGCCGCGCGAGCAGTAGTCGATCGGGCCGCCCCACGCGTGCGAGAAGCGCACGTCGGCGAGCTGCGGGAACGTGCGGTAGAACGCCTCCGCGAGCCGGTAGTAGGTTTCGCGCTCGCCGTCCTGGTGCGGCTCGGGATCGCCGTCGAAGTGATAGCTGACCAGCCCGCCGAAGATGATGTTGTTGTTCTTCGTCAGCCGGAAATAGTTCAGCTGTGTGCGCGTGTCGTACACGCCCTGGCGATTCTTCCAGCCGATGCGCGCGAGCTGTTCGTCGGTGAGCGGCTCGGTCGCGAGCACGTGGTCGCGCACCTGCATCACCCGGCGGTTGATGTCGGGAATGCCGACCTTCGCCGTGCCGCTGCCGAACACGACGCGCGGCGCGCGCACGCTGCCCTTCGGCGTCTTCACGTACACCGTGCCGCCTTCGTCGGTCACCTTCGTGAGCGGCGTGTGTTCGTACAGCTTCACGCCGAGCGACAGCGCCGCGCGCTTGAGCCCCCACGCGAGCTTCGCCGGATGCACGATGCCGCTGCGGTTGCGCGACCACAGTGCGCCCGCGAACAGCGGCGAGTTCAACTGTTCGAGCGTTTCGTCGCGATTCAGCAGCACGACGTCGTGTCCGTATTCGCGATGCAGGTCGTAGTCGCCCTTCAGGTGCGCGAGGTGCTCGGGGTCGACCGCCACCGTCATCTCGCCGTTCCACTCGACGTCGGCGTCGATGTCGTAGCGCTTCAGCGTTTCCTCGAAGCCGTCGAGGTTGCGATGGCCGAAAGCCTCGAGCTGCGCGATGTCGTTCGGGAACACGCGCACCGCGTTCGGCAGCCCGTGCATCACCGACGTCGAGATGATCCCGCCCGCGCGGCCCGATGCGCCGTGCGCGACCTTGCCGGCCTCGATCAGCACCACGTTCAGGTGCGGCATCTGCTCCTTCGCCTGCACGGCCGCCCACAGCCCCGTGAAGCCGCCGCCGACGATCAGCAGGTCGGCCGTCGCGTCGCCGACGAGTTCCGGCTCGGTGGCCGGTGCGGCCGGGTTGTCGAGCCAGTACGGGAACAGCTTCGTATGCGCGAGCGCCTCGGCGGCGCTCAGTGCGACCGGTGCGCGACGCGCGGCGTGTGCGTGCGCCGGTGCGGCCCGTGTTGCTTCGTTGACTTCCATTTCCATGATCCCAGCCATCCCACGTGATCGCGGCCCGCACGGGTCGAGCGTGCGCGGCGTGCAGCATTCGCCGATTTCGCCGATCGCATCGCTTCCGCCGATGGCGACTTGCGGCGCATGCACCGCAAGTCGCGATGCGTCCCGTCGGCAAAAGCGCGACGGACTTCGCTAGCGGTCGATCGAAAACGCAACCGCCGGCGGGCCCGCGTCAATCCGACGACGACACCCCGGCGGCGGTCGCTCGCATCACGACTTCTCGAGCAGCACGTAGAACTTCTTCGCGTCCTCGATCGTCTCCCAGCGGCCCGCGAAACCGGCCGGCAGCAGGTACCCCTGGCCCGGCGTGAATTCCTTCCGGTTGCCCTCCACGTCGGTCAGCGCGATCCGGCCCTCGACGAGCCACACCGCCTCGTCCGCCGCCGTTTCCGGAAACTCCACCGAGCCGACCTTGCCTTCCCACCAGCCGATGAGGTAGCTGCCGCTCTTGCCTTCGGCCGCGCGCCAGTCGCTTTCGTCCATCCCGAAGTCGAGCTTCGTGAATTCGCCAATGCCTGCGCCGAGCGGCAGGATGTCCTTGATCAGTTTGGTCATCTGAATCTTTCGTCTCTGGATTGAAAAAGCAGAGATAAAGTTACTCATTTACACTGCCCCGGTATGCCCCCCTTCGGGGGGGACAAGTCGCGTTTTCCGGGGTGCGCCAGGTCGCAGGACGCCATACCGCATTTCCCCTTAATGACGTTTCGGACTTCGGACGCTAAAATCGCGGCCGCTTTTCACCGGGGAACCGCATGCTGCTCAACGTGAACCCCTCAGACCGCGACACCGACCGCTTCGTCGTGTCGTTCAAGGCGCTGGGCGAGCTGATCGAGACGGTCGGCACGCCGCACTTCGTGCCGCGTCTCACGCAATTGCTGAACGACGTGGTACCGCTCGACGTGGCGCACGTCGAACGTTCGCGCGTCGACGGCACGATGCCCACCGGCTACCGCTGCGAATGGATCGGCAGCAGCGGCATCGGCACCGCGACCGCCGAGATCTCCGACGTGATGACGCTCTACTACGAGCGCTTTCTCGACAGCGACCCGCTGTTCGCGGGGCTGCGCGGCAAGACGGGCACGATGCTGGTCGTGCGCGATATCGCGGCGATTCCGCCCGGCGAATTCCGCCAGCGGCTGTTCGACGACGTGCGTATCGGCCACGAATGCGTGCTCGCGCGCGGCACCCGCTACGCGCAGCATTCGATCGCGCTGGAACGCGGCCGTGACCGCCCGCCGTTCACGCTCGCCGAGATGAACCGCTTTCGCAACGTCAGCGACGTGCTGTTCCCGCTGCTCGAGCTGCACGCGTCGACCACCGCCGCGCGGCGCGTCGCGCATCCGACACCCGAAGTGCATCCGCTCGCGCAGTTCGATGCGCGGATCGCGGCCGACGGCGTGAAGCTGTCGAAGCGCGAATACGAAACCTGCAAGCATCTGATCTCCGGCAAGACCGTGCCGGAAACCGCCGACATCCTCGGCGTGCGAGTCGCGTCGGCCGAGTCGTACGTGAAGCGCGCGTTCGCGAAGCTCGGTGTGCGCACGAAGCGCGAGCTTGCTGCATGGGGCGCGGCCGCGGCGCGCGACGGCGACGGCGCGCCGCCGCCCGCGATCGCGCGCTGATCCGGCCCGACGCCGACCATCCGCCGATAGTCACGTCGCGTCGATGCGGCGGCGCCACTCGCATCGAGCGCTGTCGATGTAAACGTTGCGACTTCACGATCTTCGCGTACGCGTTCTCCTCTACCATCGGCCGATCGCTTTTCACTAGAAAGAGGAGACGGCCCGATGCAACGCGAACTGAACCAACCCATGGGCGGCAACGAGATGCCGCGCTTTGGCGGCATCGCCACGATGATGCGCCTGCCCCAGACCGACACGACCGACGGCCTCGACGTGTGCTTCGTCGGCGTGCCGCTGGACCTCGGCACGTCGAACCGCTCGGGTTCGCGCTTCGGCCCGCGCCAGATCCGCACCGAATCCGTGCTGCTTCGCCCGTACAACATGGCCACGCGCGCGGCACCGTTCGATTCGCTGCAGGTCGCCGACATCGGCGACGTCGCGACCAATCCGTACGACCTGAAGGATTCGGTGCGCCGCATCGAAGAAGCGTATGACGAGATCGTCGCGAACGGCTGCCGGCCGATCACGCTCGGCGGCGACCACACGATCGCATGGCCGATCCTGCGCGCGCTGCACAAGAAGTACGGCAAGGTCGCCGTCGTGCACGTCGACGCGCACGCGGACGTGAACGACACGATGTTCGGCGAGAAGATCGCGCACGGCACGCCGTTCCGCCGCGCGGTGGAGGACGGCCTGCTGCAATGCGACAAGGTCACGCAGATCGGCTTGCGCGGCACCGGCTACCACGCGGACGATTTCGACTGGTGCCGCCAGCAGGGCTTCACGGTCGTGCAGGCGGAGGCATGCTGGAACACGTCGCTCGCGCCGCTGATGACGCAGGTGCGCGAACGCATCGGCGACACGCCGGTCTATCTCAGCTTCGACATCGACGGTCTCGATCCGTCGTTCGCACCCGGCACCGGCACGCCGGAAATCGGTGGGCTGTCGGTGCAGCAGGGTCTCGAGATCATTCGCGGGATGAAGGGGCTGAACATCGTCGGCGCGGATCTCGTCGAAGTGTCGCCACCGTATGATCCGACCGGCACCACCGCGCTCGTCGGCGCGAACCTCGCGTTCGAGATGCTCTGCGTGATGCCGGGCGTCGCCTGCCGCTAACCCGATCGACAGGAAAACGTTCATGTCCACCGCTGAGCTTTCCCCTTCCGCCACCGCCATCGTGCTGCCCGCCGCGCGCATCGCCGGCCAATCCGTGCGCACGCATTCCGCTGAAGCCGGTGCGCCGATCTTCAATGCATCGACCGGCGAGACGATCGGCTGGCAGGAATTCGCGACGGCCGCGCACGTCGACGCCGCGGTCCGCGCCGCGCGCGACGCGTTCGCCGGCTGGCGCGACACGCCGCCCGCCGAGCGCGGCCGCCTGCTCGCGACGATCGCCGCGCGCGTCGACGCCAGCCGCGAACGCCTTGCGGCGCTGCAGATGCAGGTGAGCGGCAAGCCGCCGTTCGAGGCCGACGCCGACGTCGGCGACGTCGCCGCGACGTTCGCGTACTACGCGCAGCTGTGCGAGAACCCTGCGCTGTTCGCGGCCGAGCCGATCGCGCTGCCGAGCGACACGGTCGCGGCCGAACGCTTTCACGATGCGGTCGGCGTGGCCGCGCTGATCATGCCGTGGAATTTCCCGATGGTCACGACCGCGTGGAAGCTCGCGCCCGCGCTGGCGGCAGGCTGCACGGTCGTGATGAAGCCGTCCGAACTGACGTCGCCGACCGAGCACGCACTGCTCGACATGATCGCCGAAGCCGGCGTGCCCGACGGCGTCGTCAACGTCGTCAACGGCGGCGCGGAAGTCGGCGCGGCGCTGACCGCGCATCCGCTGGTCGACAAGATCTCGTTTACCGGCAGCACGGCCGCCGGCCGCAAGGTCATGCAGGCCGCGGCCGAGGACATGAAGCGCGTGACGCTCGAACTCGGCGGCAAGTCGTCGCTGATCGTGCGCGACGACGCCGATCTTGACGTCGCGGTGTCGCTGGCGGTGGCCGGTGCGTTCACGAACGCGGGCCAGATGTGCTCGGCCACCGCGCGCATCCTTGTGCACGACAGCGTGTACCGCCGCTTCATGGCCGCGTTCGAGACGGCCGTTCGCGCGCTCGTCGTCGCGCCGCCTTCCGCCGAACACGTCGCGATGGGGCCGCTGATCTCGGCCGCGCAGCGCACGCGCGTGGAGGCGATGCTCGAGCAAGGCATCGCGGCCGGCGCCCGCGTCGCGTTCAGCGGGTGCGTCGCCGAGGGGGGCGGCAACGGCTTCTTCATGGCGCCGGTCGTGGTCGCCGAACCGGCCGTCGACAACCTGCTGTGGACTGACGAGGTGTTCGGCCCGGTCGCGTGCGTGAAGTCGTTCCGCACCGACGACGAGGCGATCGCGCTCGCGAACGACACGCGCTATGGGCTCGTCGCGACCGTCGTGACGCGCGACGCGGAAATCGCGAAGCAGTTCCAGGCACGCGTGCGCGCCGGGCTCGTGTGGATCAACGCACCGCAGCTCATCTACCCGCACGTGTGCTGGGGCGGTTTCGGGCTCAGCGGGATCGGACGCGAACTCGGCGTGACGGGCCTGCGCAGCTACCAGGAACTGCGCCACGCGATGCGCGCGATCGATTGACCGGGGGCGGCCGGCCGAAGCATGCGATGCACGCTTCCGATGACGACGATTCCCGTGCGCGAATACGGCGTCGTCACGGTCGATGTGCCGCCGCTTCGGCCTCGGTATCGTGATACTCGACAAACGTCGCGATCTTCCCGCTTTCGATCGTGAACAGATGCACCCAGTCGTCTTCGTACGTGCGGCCTGTGGCATGGACATGCCAGCGTTGCGTGCCGAGCACGACGACCCGGTTGCCGCTGCACACGAGCCGCCGCGAGGCGGCGGAACACGCAAGCGCGCGTGCGATGCGCGCGCGGCTCGATGACTTGATGGCGATGGTGAAAGCGCTGCGCGCCGAGGCGAGCGCGATCGAACGGACGGTGCAGGCATCGACCGACGATCCGGCCGCACCCGCGGCGCAGTCACTGTCGATGCTGCGGCGCAAGCGCGTCGTGCCAGCCACTCCACGCGACGCGGCGCGCCGCCGCGCGCATCACGACAGCACGATGTTCCGGATGACCTTCTTGATGCTCGGGTAGCTGTCGACCGACTCCGCCTTCTGGTCCGTCACGAGCGTGCCGATCCGCGCGGGTTCGCAAAAGCCGATCCGGCTATTCGTGCCGAGCTTGCTGAAGTCGGCCAGGATCGCGACGTCCGCCGCGTTGGCGACCATCGCGCGCGCGACTTCCGTTTCCATCCGGTCGTAGTTCGTCGCGCCGCGCACGTGATCGACGCCGACCGGCGACAGCAACGCGAGATCGGCGCGATAGCGGAAGATCTCGGCGATCGTCCCGTCGCCGACTGTCGCGGCCGCGCGGCTGCCGATCATCCCGCCGAGCAGAATCGTTTCGTTCTTCGCCTGCCCGGGGTCGCTCGAGCGCATCTTCAACGCGACGTCGATCGAATTCGTGACGACCGTGAGGCCGGACAGCTTCGCCAGTTCCTCGGCCAGCAGCGTGGTGGTCGTGCCCGCGTCGATGAACAGCGTCTGCGAGCCCGTGACGAGCCGCGCCGCGGCGCGCGCGATCGCCTGCTTCGCCTTCACGTGCGTCTGCGCGCGTTCGGCGATCGGCGCTTCGTCGCCCACCTGCACCGCGCCGCCGTGCACGCGCTTCAGTTCCCCCATCGCCTCCAGATCGACGAGATCGCGGCGCACGGTTTCCCGCGACACGTTCAGATCGGCCATGATCCGGTCGGTGGAGACACGCTGCATCTTCGATAACAGAAGCCGGATCCTCTGATATCGCTCTTCTTGCCACATGAAATGTCCTTGGAAATGAACGTCAATGGTATTCGAACCGCGGCTACGCGGCGCTCTCCTCCATCTTTTTGACCCCGCCGAGGGTCTGCAGGGATTGACGGACCACCTGGAATTCGCGGCTCGTCATCTTCGAGAACACCACATGGATCCGGTCGTCGTCCGGTGTCGCATCGTCCTGTTCGATGACGAACTGGACGATGCGCGCCTGGTCGATCCCGGGCATCGCCTGCAGCGACGTCAGCTTCACGGCGCCGCGGCTCGCGAGGATGCGCACGCCCCAGCGCTGCCGCGCGGCGAAGAAGCGCTTCTCGATCGGCTTCAGGCCGGCGAGGATCGTCAGCACGATCGCCGTTGCAGCGATCGCGGCGATGTACATGCCGCCGCCCACCGCCAGCCCGACCGCCGCGACGACCCACAGGCTCGCCGCCGTCGTCAGCCCTCGGATGATCTCGCCGCGCAGCATGATCGACCCGGCGCCGAGAAAGCCGATGCCCGATACGACCTGCGCGGCGACCCGCGACGGGTCGAGCGACACGTTCTTCGCGTTCTGGATGTCCGCGAAGCCGAACGCCGACACGACCATCACGAGCGCCGCGCCGACGGCTACCAGCATGTGCGTGCGCAACCCGGCCGCCCACGACAGCCGTTCGCGCTCGATGCCGATGATGCTGCCGAGCAGCGCGGCCAGCAACAGGCGGGAGATGATTTCCATCTGACTGATCATGCGATGCCTCCATTCTTCGACCGACTTGACGAAACGCGACCCGCCCGGACCGCCGCCCGACATATTCTGCTTTCGTCCGGCTGACGGTTCGCACGCGCCGCAGGTTGTATTTTTGTGCGAACTTGCGAATTTGTGCTTTCTAATATACGTTACGAAAAACCGCACGGCTAGACCCAAGTTCGTTCGTTTCATCCGATCAATACGATCGATCGTCGGACCACTCACGCAACCCGATCCGGAACACTTGCTTAGGAGACCAACATGATGAAGAAGGCATGGATGCTGGCCGCAATGCTGCTCGCGTCGATCGCGACGGCGCCCGTTCACGCATCCGAAGGCGACGTCTGCAGGAAGGTGACGCTCGGCGATGTCGGCTGGAGCGACATCGCGGCCACGACCGGCGTCGCGATGATGCTGCTCGACGGGCTCGGCTACGAAGCCAGCAAGACGATCGCGTCGCCGCCGATCGTGCTGGCCGGCGTGAAGAAGGCACAGATCGATGCGTTCCTCGGCTACTGGGATCCGAGCATGACGCCGACGGTGAAGCCGTTCGTCGACGCCGGCGCCGTGCACCTGCTGCCGCAGCCGAACCTGGTCGGCGCGCGTTACACGCTGGCCGTGCCGCAATACGCATCGGACAAGGGCCTGAAGAGCTTCGCCGACATCGCGAAGTTCCGCGACCAGCTCGACGGCAAGATCTACGGGATCGGCGCCGGCAACAACGGCAACGCGCTGATCCAGCGGATGATCGACAGGAACGAATTCGGGCTCGGCGGCTTCAAGCTCGTCGAGTCGAGCGAGGCCGGGATGCTGGTGCAGGTGACGCGTGCGGTGCAGGAACACCGGATGATCGTGTTCCTGGCGTGGGAGCCGCAT
Organism: Burkholderia sp. Bp9004; assembly: GCF_003858025.1. Classification (NCBI taxonomy): domain Bacteria; kingdom Pseudomonadati; phylum Pseudomonadota; class Betaproteobacteria; order Burkholderiales; family Burkholderiaceae; genus Burkholderia; species Burkholderia sp. Bp9004. Next base: position 29,864 of record NZ_QTQD01000047.1, read on the forward strand.
CCGATGAACATCAACTACAAGATCGCGTACCTGGAAGGCGGCGACGGCGTGTTCGGCCCGAACTACGGCTCGGCGAAGGTCTACACGCTCGTCACGCCCGGCTACCTCGAACGCTGCCCGAACGTCGGCCGCCTGCTGACCAACCTGAAATTCACGACCGACGAAGAAAACCAGTTGATGGTGCCGATCATGAATCACGCGGATCCGGTCGCGGTCGCGAAGGAATGGGCGAGGAAGAACCCGGGCGTGCTGTCGAAGTGGCTCGACGGCGTCACGACCATCGACGGGAAGAACGCGAAGGACGCGATCGAGAAACTCATCGGCGCATGAGCACGCCAGCAGGCACGCAATACAAGGACTTTCACATGCACAGGAATCTCGCGCTGTTCGATCTCGATCACACGCTGTTGCCGCTCGACAGCGATCAGGCCTGGGGCCGCTTCATCACTCGGGTCGGCTCGCTGGAAGACGACACGCACGCGGCGCTGATCGACGAGCACTACGGCCGCTACGCGGCCGGCACGCTCGACATGGACGCGTATCTCGCGGTGACGCTGGCGCCGCTCACCCGCTATCCACGGGCCCAGCTCGAACGCTGGCACGCGCAGTTCATGGACGAGGTGATTCGGCCGGCCATCACGCCGCAGGCGCGCGCGCTCGTCGATCGTCATCGCGAGAGCGGCGATCTCTGCTGCATCGTCACCGCAACCAACGTATTCGTGACGGGGCCGATCGCCGCCGAGTTTGGAATCGAGCATCTACTCGGCATCGAGCTCGATACCGACGACGGCACGCCGGGCGGACGGTTCACCGGACGCAGCACCGGCGTGCCGAGTTTTCGCGAAGGGAAGGTCGTGCGCACGAACGCCTGGCTCGATTCGCTCGGCTACGCGCCGTCGGATTTCGAACGAACCTACTTCTACAGCGATTCGATCAACGACGTGCCGCTGCTCGACTACGTCACGCATCCGGTCGCGACCAATCCCGATGCAAGGCTGTCGCATGTCGCCGGCACGCGCGGATGGCCTGTCATGAAGTTGTTCTGATACGGGCGCTATTCTCCGCTGTTCATTTCATTTCTGGAGGGGCAATGAAAGCAGGAACAGGAACGACGCACGTCAATCACTCAGGAATCCGACTTGAATCGAGTCGCGACAACCCCGCTCCGCCCGCCGGCAAGGAAAGTCATTTTCCGCGCTGGCGCGGCGCTTTGATGATCGCACTCCTCTGCACGCTGGTCGGTTGCGGCGATGGCGATTCCGGCGCGACCGGCAACCTCGCCGCGAACCGCGCATCGGCATCGGGCCCGGCCGCTGCGCCGGTCCTGCATTGCGCCACGGCTTGCCACTGACGGGCACCTGCCCTTGTCCGGCGCGACTGCCATTGCAACGCGCGGCGTTTGAAGCGCGGCGGCGTCCGGCCATTCATGACAGAGAGCGAACATGCAAAACAAATCCACGACACGACGTCAGTTCCTGGCCGATGCGCTGAAGCTCGCGGGCGCCACGGCAGTCACCGGCATGCTGCCCGAGAGCATCCTGCGCGCGCAGTCGATTCCGGCGGCAACCGTCACCGGCACGCTCCAGGACGTGAAGCACGTCGTGATCCTGATGCAGGAAAACAGGTCGTTCGACCACTACCTCGGCACGCTGCGCAGCGCGCGCGGCTTCGGCGATCCGCGCCCCGTCGTGATCTCGAGCGGGTATCCGGTCTGGCGCCAGCCGTGGCTGCTGTCGTACGTGTTCCCGTTCAATCCGTCGCCGCCGGCCGGCAGCGCGAACGGCGACACCTATTACGGAGACCTCGACCACAGCTGGAACGGCACGCACAGCGCATGGAACAACGGCCGCTACGACAACTGGGCCGGCGCGAAGACCAGCGGCACGATGTACTACTTCACACAGAACGACATCCCGTTCTATTACGCGCTGGCGAGCGCCTTCACCGTGTGCGACAGCTACCACTGCTCGATGCTCGGGCCGACCGACCCGAACCGCCTGTATCTGTGGACCGGTTGCTGCGGCAACGTGCCCGGCTACTCACCGTACACGACCAACACGATGACCGGCACCGGCTGGACTACGATGCCGGAACGGCTGAATGAAGCCGGCGTCACGTGGAAGTTCTATCAGGACAAGGGCAACGGGCTCGATGCCGCTCACGGTTACGGCGAATACAACGGCTCCAGCAAGGATCTCTGGTGGAACGGCAACTACGGTGACAACGTCATCCTCAACTTCAGGCAGTACCAGAACCTCGGCGCGAACGATCCGCTTGCGCCGGCGCTCAACGGCACGCAAATCGACCCGACGGGTGGCGGCACCGAATACGACACGCGCCTGTTCAGCCAGTTGCAGGCCGACGTCGCGAACGACACGCTGCCGCAGGTATCGTGGATCGCCGCGCCCTACGCGTACTGCGAACATCCGTCGTGGGCCGCGAGCGGCGGCGAATGGTATGTGAGCAACGTCCTCAACGTGCTGACGTCGAATCCGAAGGTATGGGCCAGCACGGTGCTGCTCGTGATGTACGACGAGAACGACGGCCTGTTCGATCACGTGCCGCCCGCCGTGCCATCCAGCGCCTACGCAGGCACCGGCCTGTCGACGGTCTCGACCGCGGCCGAATTCGTCGGCAGCAGCGGCGCGGCGTCCGACGGCTCGGCCAGCGGCGACGTGCCGATCGGCCTCGGCCCGCGTGTGCCGATGTTCGTGATCTCGCCGTGGTCGAAAGGCGGCAAGGTCAACTCGCAGGTGTTCGATCACACGTCGGTGATCCGCTTTCTGGAAACGCGTTTCGGGCTGCAGGAAACGAACATCACGCCGTGGCGGCGCACCGTGTGCGGGGATCTCACGTCGGCGTTCGACTTCACGAATCCCGACCAGACGGTGCCTGCGATCCCGAGCCCGGCCAGCAACATGGACCCGAACGGCTGGACGGTCATCATCCCGCCGGCGACCACCACCGCGGTGCCGGCACAAACGACCGGCCGCAATGCGGCATGCCGGCTGCCATATGAGTTCTTCGTGCAGGGCAAGGTCAAACGGTCCGGCAAGGCGCTCGCGTTGACGATGACCAATACCGGCACGGCGGGCGTGCATCTGCAGGCGTGGGTCGACGGCACCAGCACGATCCCGCGGCAATACACGATCGGCGCCGGCGCGAACGCGTGCACGACCCTGTCCGATTCGCTCGCGCTGAATTCGGCCGGCGGCTACGACTATTCGGTCTACGGGCCGAACGGATTCCTGCAGACGTTCCGTGGCAACGTCGGCGCGTCGGGAAATACCGGTTCGTCGGCCGAAGTGAGCCTCTGTTATGACGTGCAGAACGGCAACGTGCAGATCACGCTCGACAACACCGCCGGATCGACCCCGACGACGTTCCAGCTCGTCGACAACGCGTACGGCATGAACACGCCGCAGTCGGTCAGCGTGCCGGCCGGCGCGACGCAGGCCGTCACGTGGTACGGCGACGCAGGCTGGTACGACGCGAGCATCCGCGACGCGAACGATCCGAACTTCCTGCGCCGCGTGGCCGGCTGCGTGCAGACGCAAGCGGGCGCGCTGCTGACCGATTCGGCGATTGGCAATACGAACGGGAAGTTCGTGCCCGCGCTGTCGTCGCAGGGGTCGTCGTATGGCACGCTGCGATTCGACTACGTCGTGCCGCCCTGGCGCCACAGCCCGAAGAACTGGGTCGGCATCTACCCGCGCGGCGCGCAGCCGACCAAGGGCGGCTACAAGTCGTGGGCGTATCTGCCGAAGAGCACGGGCTCGCTGCTCTTCTCGTCGACGGCGAACAGCGCGCTGGCGTCGGGCCAGTACGATGCGTGGTTCCTCTTCGACGACGGCTACACGCCGCTGGCAGGCCCGGTCGCGATCAGCATCTGACGAGCGGCCGGCGACGCGCGCTCACGGCGCGCGTCGCTCGGCTGGGGCTCGCATCAGCAAGTCTTCACGGAGCGCGCCGAACGGCCGTGTCGGATGCGCGTTCTCGGGTTTCCAGGATCCACAGCCCGGAGGCCGGTGCGCCGTCGAAATCGCCGAGATTGCCCGCCTTGTCGATCGCGTGCGGAAAATCGCTGACGCGATGCCCCGTATCCGCGATCGCGTCGACGGCGTGCCACGTCATCGTTCTTGCGTGCCGCTTCGCGTCGAGCGAAAACGCTTCGCCGACGGCTTCCCGCTGCGTCGAATTCAACATGGTGTTCCCGTGCCGGTGAATGTCGGTCGGTGCAGTCGATCATCATTTCGATACGCACCGCCGACTATCTCGCGTTCCGCGCCGATGCATGGCGTGGTTGCATACCCGTTCCAGGTGCGGCGTCGCCGCCGATATCCCGCATAATCGGGCGTTGAACCGCGCCGCGAAGGGGAGCATTGTGCGAGCGCAGCAATTCGAATCAGGAACGGGCGCGATCCGGCTCGCCGCAAGGCGGCGGCGCTCGCCCCGGGGGAATACCCGGCAATCCCGCTGAAGACAGGACACCGACACATGGACCGAGCCGAGCACATCAGCATCGAACAGGCGGGCGACCTGCCCGCCGACGAACTGAACGGATGCGACTTTTCGTTCGAGATCGCGTGGGAGCTGAATGCGCCGTACCAAGATCTGCTCGATTTGCGCGCGCTGCCCGTGCGGCGCAAGGACTACGGATTCGACCCGGCCGGCTGGGCGCGCGAGGCGTCCGGCGGCACCGCGCTGTTCCGCGCCAGCGCGGGCGGGCGCCTCGCGGGATTCGTCGCGATCACCGAAAGCTGGAACGGGATGGCCGAGATCGCGGAACTCGCGGTCGACCGCGGTTGCCGGCGGCAAGGTATCGGCCAGTTCCTGCTGGCGGCCGCGGAAGCCTGGGCGCGCAACCGCGGGTTCGGGTTCATGCGGCTGGAAACGCAGGCGAACAACGTCGCGGCCTGCTGCACGTACGCGCGCGCCGGCTTCGTCATCGGCGGCCACGACCGCTTCCTGTATGCCGACGGCGCGAATGACGGGGAAGTCGCCCTCTTCTGGTACAAGGATCTGCGTGACGGGCAGTCCGCAAAGAGCCGGACGGTCGATCCGGAATCGATGCGGCCGCTGTCCTGACTGACGACCGGCCGCCGCACCGCCCCGGTCCTGGTTTCGCCTTACTTCCGCGTCGCGACGATGAACAGGCGCGGGAACGGCAGCAGCACGGTGCCGTCGTCGAGCAGCGGATAGCCGTGCGGACCAGCGAGCGCATCACGATAGCGCGCGACGAATGCGTCGCGTTCGCTTTCGTCCAGCGCCGCGAGGAACGGCCGCAGCGCGCTGCCCTTGAACCATTCGACGACCGCATCGGCCCCGCCGCGCAACGGATGGTAGTAAGTCGTGCGCCAGACATCCACCCGCGAACACAACGGCGACAGCAGCGCGTAGTAATACCGTGCGTCGAACCGTTCGGTGCGCGCCGCGCCCTTGAGCTTGTCCGCCCATCGCCCGCCCGCGGCGACCTCGCGCATCAGCCGGTGCGCGGGTTCGTCGAGGTTGTCGGGCATCTGCACCGCGAGATGGCCCCCCGGCGCGAGCCGGCCGACGAGCGACGGAAACAGCGTGTCGTGCGCGGGCACCCATTGCAGCACCGCGTTCGACAGAATCAGGTCGTAGCCGCCCGGATCGTCCCAGACCGAGACATCCGCGAGATCGAAACGCAGCGCGGGCAGGCGCTTGCGCGCGGCCGCGATCATGTCCGGCGACGCGTCGATCCCGCGAACCGTCGCGTCGGGTGCGCGCGCGATCAGCGCTTCGGTCGAATTGCCGGGCCCGCAGCCGATGTCGATCGCGGTATGGATCCGCGTATCCGGCACGGCAGCCAGCAGGTCGCGCACGGGCCGCGTGCGTTCGTCTTCGAATCGCACGTACTGGTTGGCGTATTGATCGAGTGGGGTCGTCACGGTATGCCTCCTGGTCGGCGTGGACGGCGTCGGAATACCGACAGCCATCGATGCAGCGCATTCTGCGATCTCGCTGTTCTTCAGTAAAATGAATTTAATATCGTTATTGATTCATGTTTCTGATGAAAATCGATACGCTCGGTGTCCAGGCTTTCGTCGCGATCGCTGACGGCGGCAGCTTCAGGCAGGCGGCCGACACGCTGCACGTCACGCAAACGGCGATCACGCAACGGCTGCGCAAGCTCGAGTCGTTTCTCGGCGTCGCGCTGATCGAGCGCACGACACGCCGCACCACCCTCACCGAAATCGGCCGGCGTTTCCTGCCGCAGGCGCGCCGGCTGCTGAACGAGCTGTCGGATGCGCTGACCGAAATCCGCGAAACGGGCCTGAGCCAGCGCGGCGACGTGACGATCGCGTGCGTGCCGACGGTCGGCGTTCAGTATCTCCCCCGTATTCTGCGAGCATTCTCCGGGCACCGGCCGCACGATCGCGTGAAGATCCTCGACCACGCGTCGGCGTCGGTATTGCAGGCCGTGCTGCGCCGCGAAGCGGAATTCGGGATCAGCATCGCGGGCGACCAGCACCCCGAACTCGTCAGCGTGCCCCTCACGCATGATCCGTACGTGCTCGTCTGCCGCGACGATCACCCGCTCGCGAAGCGTCGGCGGATCCGCTGGGCCGCGCTGCAGCCGCATCCGCTGATCTTCGCTGGCGAAGTGAGCGGCAATCGCGGGCTGCTCGAAGGTGCGCTGAAGACGAGCGGCGTGACGCTGCATTCGTTCTACGAAGTGCAGCGCAGTTCGACCGCGCTCGGACTCGTCGCCGAAGGCCTCGGCGCGGCCGTGGTGCCGAAGCTCGCGATCCAGAAGAACGCGTATCCGATGATCCGCACGATCGAGCTCGTCGAGCCGTCGGTATCGCGTACGCTCGTGCTGGTCAAGCGCCGGGCCGCGCAGTTGTCGCCCGCGGCGCAGGCGCTGTACGACATGATCGTCGAGCGCGCGACGCCGGCGCGGTGACGTCAGGCAACGTCGTTCATAGCGTCTTGACCATGAACACACGCGCCGCCCCTTCCGGCTCGCACGGCACTTCGCCGAACACCTCGTACCCGTGCTTCCGGTAGAAATCCGGCGCCTGGAACGTAATCGTGTACAGCACCGCGCGGGCACATCCGCGCCGCTTCGCCTCCGCTTCAGCCTCGCGCAGCAGCCGGCTGCCGAAGCCGCCGCCACGCAGCGATTCCGGCAGATAAAAGAGGTCGACGAAGAAGAGACCGAGCGAGGTTCGGCCGGTGAGCCCGCCCAGGACCTCGCCGGTCGCGGGATCGGTCACGTAGACGTCGAGCGCCGCCGTGTCGCTGCGGCCCGTCATCGCGTGGTTGAATTCGCCGAGCTTGCGGCTGATGAAATCGCGGGCAGCCGGTTGTTCGGTGTCGGTGAGCTGAAGGGAAACGGCGGGATGCGCGGTCATGGAATGGAGACGTGCGTGAATGAGCCGCCGAACGTGCAGGGTTCGCGGCGGGCGTCGCACGACTATAGCGCGTTCGCCCGCAGCGCGAGACTGTGCCGATCTTGACGAACATACAAACGACGGGCACATCCGGAACCCGCCGTTTCGTGACGCCGGGAGCCCGCTCGAGCCGCAGCAAACGCCGCCTTCAAGTCGGCCACCCCGCACCGTTCGTGCGCGATCAGCATCTGGTTCACGACGTTCACGCCGATCGTCACCGCCGTGATGAACCGCGTCGCCGGCGCGTTCATCTCCGGATTCGGCTCCAGCCGCACGCGCGAGAACACGACCAGCGGCAGCGTCGCCACGAAGCACTCGGTCAGCCGACTATGTCCCCATATACAAGCAGCCACCCGTATGCCGAAATGTTCCGATTTATCCGGTAGAATCGCCAACCGAGAGCATTCCTACGATAAATCCGGCGAGAGAGACGCCGCTCATCGTTCTCGATCCAAGAGGGCCACGACGGTGAATTCACAAGAACTCGTTCGCGCAATCGGCGGCGGCTTGTTTCAACAAGGTCGCCTGCTCAGGCTCGATACACCGCTGGGCCAGAACGTGCTGCTGCCCCAGACAGTTCACGGCGCGTCGCGGCTCGGCCGCGATTTCACGATGACGGTCGATGCCGTCTCGACCCGCGACAACATCGAGCTGAAGAAGCTCATCGCGCAGCCCGTCACGCTATGGGTCGAACAGCACGGCGACGCCTGCCTGCCGTGGCACGGTTACGTGCAGACCGCACGCCGGCTCGGCTTCGACGGCGGCATCACCGCATACCAGATCCGTTTCATGTCGTGGCTCGGCTTCCTGCGGTATCGCCGCGACCAGCGCATCTGGCAGGACCGCACTGCCGACGAAATCATTACCGACGTATTCAATCAGCATCCGCAAGCCGGCGGGATGTTCCGTTTTGCACTCTCCGCGCCGCTGCGAAACCGTTCGTTTTGCATGCAATTCGAGGACGACTGGAATTTTGTCCACCGCCTGCTCGAGGACGAAGGCTTGTTCGGCTATTTCGAGCAGGCCCCGGACGGCTCCCACCACACGCTGGTGATCACCGATTCGCTCCACTCGCTGCCCGCCGCGGTACCGTCGCGCGTGCCATTCCAGCGCGCGGCCGCCGGCGACGAGACCCAGGCGCTGATCAAGTGGTCAGGCACGCGCACACTGCAAAGCAACCGTTACACGACGCGCACGTTCGACTACAAGTCGCCCGGCTCCGCGCTCAATCCGAAAGGCACCGACATCCCGGCCAGGCCGAACCAGGGCGACCTGCCGGACCAGGCCGAGGTCTACACGTACACGGGCGCCTATACATACGGCGCGCAAGGTGACGGCAACCGCCAGTCGACCATCCGGATGGAAGAATGGGAATCGCGCGCGAAGCGGTTCCACGGGATCGGTGGCATGCGCGGCATCGACGCGGGCCGGGTGTTCGAACTGACCGACCATCCTGCCCATCCGCCCGCCGAACAGGACGGCAACCGGTTCGCCGTCGTCGAGACGGTCTGGTGGATCAGGAACAACATCCCGGCCACGCCGACGCATTTTCCGCACGGGCTGGCCGCGCAGTTCGACGCGATGAAGGCGCAGCTCGGCGACGCGGCCGGCGCGATGACCGTGCGCCACGCCGACGGCAGCGAGGGTTTCTATCTCATCGAAATCGAAGCGCAACGCCAGACGGTGCCGTTCCGCAGCCCGTTCGAGCATCCGAAACCCGAGATGCACCTGCAGACCGCGACCGTCGCGGGGCCGAAGGGCGAGGAAGTGCATACCGACGAACTGAACCGGATCAAGGTCCGGTTCCACTGGGATCGCCTGAACGAAGGCGACGAGCGCGCGTCGTGCTGGCTGCGCGTCGCGTCGTCGGACACGGGCGGCGGGTACGGCAGCGTGCACGTGCCGCGCATCGGCGAGGAAGTGGTCGTCGACTGGATGTCCGGCGACTGTGACCGGCCGATCGTCACGGCACGGCTCTACAACGGCGCGACCCAACCGCAGTGGCACACGAACGGGCTGCTGTCCGGCTTCCGCTCGAAGGAATACGCGGGCAGCGGCTACAACCAGCTCGTGATGGACGACGCGACCGGGCAGAACCGCGCACAGCTCTACAGCAGCACGGCGAACAGCCTGCTGCATGTCGGCTATCTGATCGAACAGTCCGGCAACACGCGCGGCGCGTACGTCGGCAGCGGCTTCGACCTGAGGACCGATGCATACGGCGCCGTGCGCGCGAACCAGGGCCTGTACGTCACGACGCATCCGCAGACCGTGTCGAGCCAGCCGCTCGACGTGCGCGAGACGCAGCAACAGCTCGTCGGCGGCGAAAGCCTGCTCGAATCGCTGTCCGACGTGAGCGAGACGCATCAGGCCGACACGCTGAAACCCGGTCGCGACGCGCTGAAGACGTTCACCGACGCGACCCAGCAGAGCGTGCCCGGTACCGCATCGGGCGGACGCACGGCAGGCGGCGGCACAGGCAACGCGAACGCGTTCACGCAGCCCGTGATGCTGTTCGGCAGCCCGGCCGGCATCGGGATGGCCAGCCAGCAATCGCTGCAGATGGTTGCCGACCGGCATGTCAACGTCGTCAGCGGCCAGAACACCCACATCGCGGTGGGGAAATCGCTGGTCGCGAGCGTGATCTCGTCGATCAGCCTGTTCGCGCAGAACGCCGGGATGAAGCTGTTCGCCGGCAAGGGCAAGATCGAGATCCGCGCGCACGACGACGATGTCGAACTCACCGCGCAGAAAACCGTGAAGATCGTCGCCGCCACGGCGCAGATCGACCTCGCGTCAAAGCAGCCGATCCTGTTGACGTCCGGCGGCGCGTATATCCGCATCGGCAACGGCAACATCGAGATCCACGCGCCCGGCAAGGTGGATTTCAAGGGCGGCAACCACAGCTTCTCGGGCCCGGCCAGTACCGACTACCCACTGCCGCGCCTGCCCGAAGGCGTGTGTTCGGAATGCCGGCGCAGCGCTGCGAAAATGAAGTCCGCGTTGACGCCCCGCACATGAAATCCGCCGCCTCCATGAAACCGTTTCACGATCTGACGCGCGCGTTGCCGCTGCCGGCGCAGTGGCCACGCACGACCGCCGCACAGCGGCACGACGGCCTGCGCGACTGGCATCGCACGCGGCAAGCCGCTCACACGCGCCCGCTGCGCCTGCTGGCGCTCGTCGACGGCGCGCTGGACGACACGATGCTCGATGCGGCCCGAGCGCGGGGCATCGCGTGGCAGTCGCTGTATCCCACGACGATGCTCGAGGCGTCGCGGCCTGAAATCGGCCCGTTCCTGCTCGACCTGACCACAGACGACGACGCATCGCGCGCGACGATGCTCGACCTGTTGAATGCCGGCGGCGATTCGGATCTCGTCGTCTGGCTCGCGACCGGCCATGCGTTGCCCGAGCTCGCCGCTTATCTGCACCCGCTTGCCGAGGCGACGTTGCCCGATACGCGCAAAGCGCTGCTGCGCTACTACGATCCGTCGATCCTCGAAATCCTCGTGCCGGTCCTGACGCCTGCGCAACGGCGCGAACTGCTGGCCGCATTCGTCGAGCTGCGTTACCGGTTCGATCCGTGGGAGGCGGTGGCGGGCGAGGAACATGGGCCGCGGCCCGCGCCCGCCGCGACGCCGATCGTGTTCACGGACGCGCAGTACGACGCGCTCGCGCGCGAAGGGTACGCGGAAACGCTCTATTTCCAGTTGCGAGACGAATTCCTGCCGCCGATGTCGGCCGTGCCGGACCGCTGGGGCATTCGCTATGTGAAGGATCTGGTCGGGCGGGCGCGGGAGCGGTACGGGCTCGCGAACGAGAACGATCTCGCGTACTTCGTGCTGGTCGGGATGAACGTGCATCCGGCGTTCGACGTGCATCCGGCGATCGCCGAGCAGATTGCGGCGCGCGGGGACGATCCGCCGCCATTGTCGGACACCCTTGCGGCTGTCGACGCTGATGTGTGGACGGAGTTGCTGGATGGGCATCCGCTGGCGGGTTATGCGGCCGAGCGGCAGCAGGCAATGACGGCGGCGGTGGATGCGCAGCCCGAAGCCGGTTGAGTGGCGGGAGACGCGGATGTTGAGGGGAATGCGTCGGGTGGCTGCAATAGGGATCGCGATCGCTGGCGGCCTGTGGGGTATGCAGGCACATGCCGAGCGCGACGGGCCGTATCGCGTCGCGGGTTTCAACTACACCGACCGGGATGTGTACAACTTCGTAGTCGACGGTTTCGGTGACGGCAGTGTGCACGCCCGTCAATTCGGCGTCGGTGGAGGCATGGCCTGTTGCATGGAGGTGCCGCGCGACAAGAACACCTGGCACCTCAAGGTCACATACGACCTGACGCCTGAAGAAGATCCCAGGAATCTGTCGCCGGAAATCTACGAGACGGACCTTGCCATCCCGAAGCTGCCAACCAAACGCGACGGCTATATCGCGTTC
>NZ_QTQD01000048.1:0-39539 GCF_003858025.1 Burkholderia sp. Bp9004
TCGACGGGCCTGAGTTCGACGAACAGCACGGTGACGTCGCTGTCTACCTCAACGTCGACGGGGATCAGCTCGTTGTCGACGGGCCTGAGTTCGACGAACAGCACGGTGACGTCGCTGTCTACCTCAACGTCGACGGGGATCAGCTCGTTGTCCACCGGCCTGAGTTCGACGAACAGCACGGTGACGTCGCTGTCGACGTCGACGTCGACGGGCATCAGCTCGTTGTCGACCGGCCTGAGTTCGACGAACAGCACGGTCATGTCGCTGTCGACGTCCACCTCGACCGGCATCAGTTCGCTGTCTACCGGCCTGAGCTCGACGAACAGCACGATCACGTCGTTGTCGACGTCCGCGTCGACCGCCGTCGGCTCGCTGTCGACCGGCCTGTCCAGCACCAACAGCAACCTGACGTCGCTGTCGACCGCGACGTCGACGGGCATCAGTTCGCTGTCGACCGGCCTCAGTTCGATCGCATCGAACAACGGCAACCTCGGCAACAGCACGGCTGGCGCGCTCGGCGGCGGCGCGACCTACAACCCGACGACCGGGGCGATCTCGGCGCCGTCCTACGTGACCTACAACAGCGACGGCTCGACGACGGTCAACAACAACGTCGGCTCGGCGATCGACAACATCAACGCGAACGGCATCAAGTATTTCCACGCGAACTCGACCGCACCGGACAGCCAGGCGCTCGGCGTCGACAGCGTGGCGATCGGGCCGAATGCGATCTCGCGGGTGGACGGCGGCATCGCGCTCGGCTCGGGTTCGGTGTCCGATCGTCCGATCGTGCAGTCGTCCGGGTTCCTGCGCAACGGCAGCGCGTCGATTCCGTTCGATACGACCGACGAGAAGCTGCTCGGCGCGGTGTCGCTCGGCGATGAGACGGGCAAGTCCTATCGCCAGATCACCAATGTCGCGGACGGCACGGGGCAACACGATGCAGTAACGGTGCGGCAGCTGACCGGCGCGTTGCAGTCGTTCGCGGTCACGCCCCAGAAGTACTTCCACGCGAATTCGACTGCGGCGGATTCGCTCGCGGTCGGCGCGGAATCGGTCGCAGTGGGGCCGACGACGGTCGTGAACGGCGATAACGGCGTGGGCATCGGCAACGGCGCGATCGTCGACCAGACGGCTCCCGGTGGCATCGCGATCGGGCAGGCCGCGAGTTCCGCGCAAGCCGACGCGATCGCGCTCGGCAGCGGCGCGACGGCGACCGGCGCACAGTCCGTCGCGCAGGGCGCCAATGCGGTCGCGGTCAGCGTGGGCAGCGTCGCGCTCGGTTCCGGCGCGCGCAGCACCGCGACCGATGCGCTCGCGCTCGGGGCCGGCGCGTCGTCGACGTTCGCGAACAGCGTCGCGCTCGGCGCGGGTTCGCTGACGACGGTCGGCGCACTGACGAACTACATCGCGTACGGCCTGACCAGCCCGCAATCGTCGGCAGGCGAAGTGAACGTCGGCAACCGGCAGATCACCGGCCTTGCCGCAGGCAAGAACGGCACGGACGCGGTGAACGTGTCGCAGCTCGACTCGGTCGCGAATCAGCTGACGACGCTGATCGACCAGCGCACGGCGAACGGCTCGTATTCGACGAATCCGACCGGCACGAAGATCGATCCGGTGACGGTCGGCTCGAATTCGTCGGCGGGCGGCTCGGGCTCGGTGGCATCGGGCTCGAACAGCACGGCGGTCGGCAACGCGTCGACGGCGTCCGGCAACGGCTCGACCGCGCTCGGTGTCGGCGCGACCTCGTCGGGCAACAACTCGGCCGCGATCGGCGCCGGCAGCAATGACGGCGGCCGGTCGAACGTGGTCGCGGTCGGCTCGGCGGATTCGCCGCGGCAGGTCGCCAACGTCGCGGCGGGCACGCAGGGCACCGACGCGGTGAACGTCAATCAGCTGAATGCCGTGTCGAACCAGTTCACGCAGTCGCTGAACACGGTCAACAACCAACTCACACAGATGCAGCAGCAGATCCAGCAGACCGACTCGATGGCGCGCGAGGGGATCGCCGCAACGGCCGCGATGGCGTCGATCCCGCACATGGACCGCGATTCGAACTTCGCGATGGGGGTCGGCACGGCGACGTTCCAGGGCCAGAAGGCCATGGCGGTCGGCATGCAGGCGCGCATCACGGAGAACCTGAAGGCGACGCTGAACGGCGGTTTCGCCGGCAGCCAGCGCGTCGTCGGCGCCGGCATGTTGTATCAGTGGAAGTGATCGAGCGCGCAACGGTTCGCTCCGGCACGCGCTGCCGGAGCGAATCACACGGAACGCATGCGAATGCGGCTGCGCCGAGCGCATCGCATTCGCTGCGCCCATCGCATTTTCGGAGTTATCAAGTGAAAAAACACCATCTTGCATTGCTGGCATCCGTCGTTTCCCTGGCCGCGTGTTCGAGCGCATCGGGGCCGACGTACAACGCATACGAACTGCAGCCGCGCGACGGCGTTAGGACCTTCCGCGTCGACTGCCACGGCATCCTGTCGAGCGAGAAGACCTGCATGAAAGTCGCGACGCGCATGTGCGGCAGCGACGCCGTGCGCACGATCGATTCCACGGCGCCGTTCCGCGAAGGCGCGGACCCGCGCTCGCTCGTGTTCCAGTGCGGCGCTCCCGTCGCGCCGGCCCCGGCAGCCGCACCGGCCGCGCCCGTGGCCGCCGAGAAAGTCAGCCTGACGGGCGCTGCGTACTTCGCGACCGACTCCGCCACGCTGACGCCCACTGCGCAGGCCGCGCTCGACACGTTGCTGAATCGTCAGGGCGACAAGCAATTCTCGCGAGTGGACGTGACCGGCTATACCGACTCGACCGGCTCGGATACACACAATCTGTCGCTGTCGCGGCGTCGCGCCGAGGCCGTCGCATCGTATTTGCGCGAACATGGGCTGAAGGCGGATTCGTTTGCGGCGACCGGGCGAGGAGAAGCCGATCCGGCGGCGTCAAACGATACCGCGGAAGGGCGGGCGCGCAACCGCCGCGTGGAAATCCTGCTGCAGAAGTAGCAGGGGCGACATGGCGATCACACGCGCGGCCGTCGAAACCGGACGGCCCGCGTGTCGCTCCGCGCGTTGCCGGCCTGCCCGGTGGCGGGGTGGCGATCCCGTCATGGAAAACTGTATGAATATGCAGCAGAGTGTCCGTCGAACCGGAGCCGCCCGGGCATGACCCGTGCGGCACGTGCGCCGCGCGTGCGGGCATCCGCCGCAGCGTTTCGGCACCGTGAATTCCGGCTAACTCATCCAGACGGGCAGGCAAATTGTCATCCAGCAATCTGATCCGCATTCGCGGAGCACGTCAGCACAACCTCAAGAACCTCGATCTCGACCTGCGCACCGGCGAAATGACGGTCGTCACCCGCCCGTCGGGCTCCGGCAAGTCGGGCCTCCTGTTCGATACGCCGGAAGCGGAAAACGTGCTCGCCGAGCCGCAGGTGTGGCGTTTCTCCACCGGGCTGCACGACCTTGACAGCGACCTGCGCTATGCGGAGCCGCAGGCGGCACTGTTCTCGTTCAACTCGGCCTACGGCGCATGCGCGACCTGCCGGGGCTTCGGCCGTGTGATCGGTGTCGATCTCGGCCTCGTGATTCCCGACGCGCGCAAGACACTGCGCGGCGGCGCGATCAAGCCGATGCAGACGCCCGCCTGGAAGGAGTGCCAGGACGACCTGATGCGCTACGCGGCGAAGGCGGACATCCGCCGCGACACGCCGCCGACAGCGTGATCGACACGCCCGTCGCCGTGTAGACGGGCGTTGCCTCGAACCCGTCGACCGTCACCGTCGAGAACTGCGTGGATCCGGCCGCGCCGTCGACCAGCGCGATGGTGTCGCCGGCTTTGGGCGTGTAGCCGTTCACGAACTTCACGTGCAGCGTGCCGCCCGCGACGGTGAACGAGCCGCCCACGCGCAGGCTTCCGCCGCCGTTGCCGTCGATGTCGATGTCGAGCGTCGTGTTGTCGAGCTGCGTATAGCGGGCGGCGATCGTCACGGGCGCGCTGGCCGTGATCCGGATGCCGCCGCCGGAGCCGACGTACACGTCGCCGTTGCCGAACGCCGTCGGGGACGCGGCGGCGAGCGTGCCGCCGCCGACCTGCGTGCCGCCCGTATAGGTGTTGCACCGGATCCGGGCCGAAATTGCCTGTCGTTGATGGTTGCGTCGTTCGTTGGCGAGACCCGCTCGCGGGCACTGCGGGCGAGCGGGGCGACGCCTCGCCGGGTGCAATCTTGAGCACCATTGAAATCAGTCATCGCATGACGGCGCGAAGTGTAACGGAAGCATCACCGCGACGAAATAAAAAGTTGTCACGAAACAACTTGTCGATCCGATAGCGATTGTCACGAATCGATTGATTAACATGCTATTGAAATTGAAATAAATGGTGATTGATGTGCTTGCGAGATATTATCGTCGCCGGCCTGCGCGAAGGACACGCATCATGTGTGTCGACCGATATCGGATCGTTTTTTTCGTGTTGTCATACAACCGATAACATTATGTGGTTCTACACACCGTATGTCGGCTCGCGGGCCGGTACAACCCTATCCAGGCGCGGCTATGCCGGCGTCGTCCGACGGATGAACAACCACCGCGCGACGTTCGGCCGGTATGATCGCTGCGCTCGCGAACGACGCAATCGGCCAGTGCATGCCGACGCGTGCGTGACCGACGTCACCGGCACGGCACTCGCGGCAGCGCAGGACGGACGCCGGCGACTCACCGGGCCTCGATCGGGCCGAACGGGCCAGGACAGCACGACGGAGTATTGAAACGATGTTGATGGAGACAGGTGCGGCGCGACGCGCGTGGGCGATCGCTGCCGGGGGAACATTGTGCATGGCGGCCGCAGGCGGCGCGCATGCGCAGGCGCCGAACGCCGGCGCGACGACGGCCGTGCTGCCGCCCATCGACGTGACCGGCAACGCCGGCGGATCGTCGGTCGGGCTCGTCGGGCTGCGCACCGCCGCCGGCACGAAGACCGACACGCCGGTGGCCGAGATTCCGCAGACGACCAACATCGTGACCGCGCAGCAGATCGAGATGACCGGCGCGGCCGACCTGAACCAGGCGCTGCGTTATGTGCCGGGCTTCGCGACGTTCGGCGCCGACAGCCGGACCGACTGGTATGCGGCGCTGCGCGGCTTCACGCCGACGCTGTACGTCGACGGCGTGCCGGCGCCGAATACGGCCGTCATCGCGAACTGGCGTGTCGACCCATACACGATCGACTCGATCGCGGCGCTGCGCGGGCCGACGTCGGTGCTGTACGGCGCGGGCGAGCCCGGCGCGATCGTCGACGCGCACACGAAACTCGCCGACGGCGAGCGCGTGCGCGAAGCCGGCGTGCAGATCGGCAACCATGCGCGCAAGCAATTCATGGTCGATGTCGGCGACCAGCTCGACCCGGACGGCCGGTATGCGTATCGCTTCGTCGGCATCGCACGCGACGGCAACGCATGGACCGGCCCGAATGCCGACCGGCGCGTCGCGCTCGCGCCTTCGTTTCGCTGGCGGCCGACCGCCGACACGTCGCTGACATTCTCCGCGTCGTTCCTGCAGGACAGCGGCGACATCTCGTCGAACTTCCTGCCCGCGTCCGGGACGGTGCTGCCGAACCCGAACGGCCGCCTGTCGCAGGACATCTACATGGGCGACCCGTCGTTCAACGACTACCGGAAGAAGCAATGGTCGCTCGGCTACGCGCTGGAGCACCGCGTGGATGCGATATGGACGCTGCACCAGGACGTACGCTGGTCGCATCTGTCGCTCGACGACGCGACGGTGTTCGGCACAGGCCTGGTGCCCCGCAGCACGACGAACATGATGCGTTTCGCGGGGCTGTTCCAGCTCAACTACAGCCGGCTCGATATCGACAACCACGCGCAGGCGCGCTTCGGCACGGGGCCGCTCGAACACACGCTGCTGCTCGGCGTGCAGTTCGACCGGCAGACGACGACCAACAGCGTATGGCTCGCGCTGGCGCCGTCGCTGAACTTGTACCACCCCGTCTATCGGCCGGTCACGGCCGCGATCTTTACCGGCCCGACGTCGCTCGGCCATGTCGACCAGTACACGGCGATGAACGCGGTCGGCGTGTACGCGCAGGACCAGATCCGCTGGCAGCGTTGGACGATGACGCTCGGCGGCCGCGAGGATCGTGTGAATGCACGGTTCGACGGCCGGACGGTCGGTACGCATTCGCGGCAGGACGACAGCGCGTTTTCCGGGCGCGTCGGGCTCGCCTATCAGGGCGATGCGGGGCTGTCGCCGTATGTGAGTTATTCGACGTCGTTCGATCCGGTCATCGGCGTGCGGATTTATGGTGGCGGCCTGCCGAAGCCGACGCACGGCACGCAGACGGAAGCCGGGCTGCGCTGGCAACCGCCGGGCAAGAATCTGATGCTGAGCGCGGCCGTTTATCGGATCGACCAGACCAACGTCGTGACGCCGGCGCCGGCGAATCTCGACCCCACCGGCACGACGTCCGTGCAGACCGGCAAGGTGCGCTCGCGCGGCATCGAGCTGAGCGCGCTCGGCAAGGTGACCCGCGAGCTGTCGATCGTCGCGTCGTATATGTATCAGGACGTCAAGAACGTGCAGGCGAACGACGCGTCGCTGAACAACTGGCCGGTGTCCGTGCCGCTGCCGCGGCAGATGGCGTCGATGTGGGCCGACTGGACCTGGCATGCGGGCGCGCTGTCGGGCCTCGGGATCGGCGCTGGCGTGCGCTATCAGAGCGCGTCGGCCGGCGCGCCCGACAATTCGCTGACGGTATCCAGCTTTACGCTGTACGACCTGGCGATGCACTACGAGATGCGCCACTGGCGGTTCGCGTTCAACGTCGCGAACCTGTTCGACCGGCGTTACGTCAGCGGCTGCCAGTCGTACGCGGTGTGCGTGTTCGGCAACGAGCGGACGGTGCTGGCCAGCGCGAGATACAACTGGTAGCGCAGCATCGCGGGCACGCCGAACGCGGCTTACGCGCCGCGTTGCGGTTCACGGGTCGCGGTGCGCCGGCTCGCGCGGCGCTGGCGCCGCCACTCGGTCGGCGTGATGCCGAAACGTTCGCGGAAGGCGGTCGCGAAGTTCGCCGGCGTGGAAAAGCCGATTTCCTTCGCGATGCTGGCGATGCTGAGCGACGTCGAATCCAGGAGATCCTGCGCGATCCGAAGCCGCTCGTGCCGCAGATACTCGAACACGGTCTGGCCGAGATTGTCGCGAAACGCGCGCGACAACCGCTTTTCGTGCGTGCCGACCGCACGCGCCAGTTGTTCGACCGTCGGCGGATCGTTCAGCGTCCGTGACAGGTGGCGAATGGCCGCGCGCACGATGATGTCGTCGTCCATGCCGGCCGCGAACGGGCTTGCCGTGTCCGACGGCCGGTCGCGCTTCGCCCGCGCGAGCTGCACGCGAATCCGCGCGAGCACCTCGACCGGTTCGAACGGCTTCACCACATAGTCGACACCGCCGATTTCCAGCCCCTCGAGGCGTTCGTGCAATTCGCCGGCCACGGTCAGGAAGATGACCGGAATCGCGCTCGTCAGCGGATCGGCGGCAAGCCGCCGGCACGCGGTGAAACCGTCCATGCGCGGCATGCGGACATCCATCAGGATCACATCGGGCATGAGCGCCTGCGCGCGCTGGCACGCCTGCGCCCCGTCGGATGCGATGCTGATCCGGCAGCCCGTACCGCGCAGGATGTCGATCAGCAAACGCAGCTGGTCGGGCTGATCGTCGACGATCAGGACATGGGCGTCGCTCAATGCGGAGATCGATGGGGGCATCGTGCACCTGTTCTGGAAAGGCGGCTGGCCGAGATCCCGCGGGCGGCCTGCCCGGTGTGGGGAATCGTCGGACGCCGCTCTATGACGACGCGCAAATGCGTCGCACGCTCGTATCGATATTCGGATTGCGCCGGACTGCGCGGCCGGCAACCGGCCGGCGCAATACCGGGCGTTCGTTGTTTTGATCGCTGAACCGGTAATGACACGGACGATTGCGGTGGTGGCGTCGTGAGTGATCGCGGCTGCCGGTATCGATGCGAGCGGAATTGTAGGAGCATATTTCGATTCCCGCCAGATGGTCTGTCAATAATCGAGTCATGGCGTTTTACATATTTTCAATTATGCGGCGGTTCGTGCCTGCGGTGCCGGGCGTCGATATTCGTCAAAAACCCGCTGATTCCATGTGTGTCCGGGATGCAATCGTGCAATTTTCCGGCTCTCCGGCAGAGAGTTGTCCGATGCCGTTTTATTTGAATGCACTCGAGCAAAGTATTTATCCGCTTCTAAAAACATTCCGATTGAATACGGTAGATCGCAATCGTTTGCGAGATGATTGAATTATAGGTAACTCATTGAATATATTGAATTTTACAATCTATAAACAATGTCGCCTTTAATAATTATCGATCGTGTCTCATAATTCGTCCGAACTTTGAGCGACGGATGGCGCCGGACGCCGGGAGACGAGGCGAACAGCGGCGGATGTTGCGCAATTGGAGTCCGAGGCATCAGTTGATGCATGCGTGGGCGAATGTCCTGCGCATGCGAACAGAAATCCGGTCGCCGGAGATGAAATAAAAGAAACGGGGTTGGTCGCGCTCGGCGCGTCATCAGATTCGGTGTGTTTATAAAGACGGGTTGAATCTCGCGATTCAACGGGGATGAGCTCGTCCATAAATAACGATACGCATTCCTGATGATGTGGCGATTTAACGGAATGGGTCGTAAAGAGACGGCGTGCCCGTGCCATCGAATGCCCTGGCGATTTGCTCGGTGTCGATGCATGTCGCGCTCGACATGGCGAGGCTGGGCATCGTGGCCAGGTTCCGCACCGAAGTCGTATTTGTAATCGCAGTCGAAGTCGAAGCTGTCAAGAAAATTAAGTAGTCCGTATTCAAACCAGACGCTACAAAACGGAGCAGAACAGCATGAAGAGGAACCAGATTTCGGCGCTTGCCGCCGCCATGTTCACGGGTGCAGGTGTGCTGATCGCGGGGGTCGCGCACGCGGACAATTTCGTCGACCGTGGCAACCCGGACAACGCGCTGAACGGCCAATGCATCGACGGGACCAACCCGCTTTGCGTGGCGACGAAAAGCGGGAGTTTCGTCGCGGTGAGTACCACGAACGTTACGCAGGGCACGAATGCGAAGGCCGGTTCCAGCGGTATCGCGATCGGCGACCAGTCGAATGCGAGCAGCAAGGGCGGCAGCAGCAGCGGCGGTGCGATTGCGATCGGGGTCGGCTCGCAGGCATTGGCGAACTCGGCAACGGCGATCGGTACGGTGGCGGTCGCGCAAGGCAATACGGCGCTCGCGATCGGTCGCCAGTCGGCTGCAATCGGCGATTTCTCGATGGCGCTCGGCAACGTCGCCGATGCGCACGGCACGAGCTCGATCGCGCTCGGCCACTCTGCGCTGGCCAGCGGCGATCGCTCGATCGCGATCGGCGGCGCGAACCCGACGTCGAGCGACGGCGTATCGAACGGCGCCGCGTACGACGCAGCGTCGCAGACGCGCGCCGGCGGCACGCAATCGGTGGCGATCGGCGCGGGCGCACAGACAAACGACAGCAACCAGGTGGCGATCGGCTCGGGCAGCGTCGGCGCGAACAACGGCGGCACGCCGGTGTTCGGCGGCACGGCAGCGCCGGTCGGCGGCGCGGTGTCGTTCGGTGCGCTCGGCAGCGAACGCCAGCTCAAGAACGTCGCGGCCGGCGCGGCCGATACGGATGCCGTCAACGTCCAGCAGCTGAAGAACGTGAACAGCGCGCTCAGCACGAGCATCGGCAACGTCGACGCGCGCGTGACGTCGGTCGGCGATTCGCTGTCGACTTCGATCACGAACGTCGACCAGCGCGTGACCAGCGTCGGCAACAGCCTCAGCACGAGCATCGTGTCGGCAACGCAGAACGTGGTGAAATACACCGACGATTCGCATGCGGCGATCACGCTCGACGGCAGCAACGGCACCGCGATCAGCGGCGTCGCGGCCGGTGTTGCAGACACCGATGCGGTGAACGTCGGCCAGTTGAGGGGCAGCGTCGCGCCGCTGCAAACGTCCATGTCGACGGCGGCTTCGAACATCACGAACCTGCAGAACAGCGTCTCCGGCATCAACACGTCGCTGAGCACGGCGGCGTCGAACATCGGCAACCTGCAGGCGGCCGATACGCGCAACGTGAAGTACGACGGCGCGAGCGGGTTCGATTCGGTGACGTTCGCCGGCACGAACGGCACGACCCTGCACAACATCGCGGACGGCAAGGACGTGCACGACGCGGTCAACGTCGGCCAACTGAACGGCGGCCTCGCATCGCTCAGCACGAGCGTGACGAACAACCTCAGCACGACGCTCGGCAACCTGAGCACGTCGATCACCAGCCAGATCGGCAACGCGACGAAGAACGCGGTGCAGTACGACGACGATGCGCACGGCGGCGTCACGCTCGGCGGCAAGGGCGCGCAGGCACCCGTCGGCCTGCACAATGTCGCGGACGGCGTAGCCGCGGGCGATGCGGTGAACGTCGGCCAGCTCGGCAATGTGACCGACACGCTCAATCAGTCGATCACGACAGTCGGCAACCAGGTGACGACGAATACGGGCAACATCGCCGCGCTGCAGCAGGATGCGCTCCAGTGGAACGCGAGCCTCGGCGCGTACGATGCAAGCCACGGCGGCAACGGCCCGCAACTGATCAGCAACGTCGCGGCCGGTAAGAATGGAACCGACGCGGTCAACGTCGACCAGTTGAACGCGGCGATTCAAAGCGGCACGAGCCAGCTCGATGCGCTGGCCGTGAAGTACGACGATGCGAGCAAGCGGCAGGTTTCGCTCGGGGCGGGCAATGGCGGGAGCCCGGTGCGTGTGACCAATGTCGCGGAAGGCAACGTGGCGTCCGGCAGCACCGACGCGGTGAACGGCGCGCAGCTGCGCCGCGCGACCGACGGCACCGCGGCTGCGCTCGGCGGCGGCGCCACGGCGAACCCGGACGGCTCGATCACCGCGCCGGCCTACAAGGTTGGCGGCGGCTCGTTCAACAATGTCGGCGACGCACTCACGAACCTCGACGGCCGCGTCGGCAGCAACACGACGACGCTCGAGAATCAAGAAACGCGCCTCGGCAACGCCGAAACGAACATCGTCGGCAATACCGCCGCGATCGCCGGGCTGCAGCAGGACGCGCTGCAGTTCGACCCGAAACTCGGTGCCTATAGCGCGGCGCGCGGCGGTGCTCCGACCAAGCTGACGAACGTGGCCGACGGCAACGTCGCCGCGGGCAGTACCGACGCGGTGAACGGTGGACAGCTGTCGGGCGTGAAATCCGATCTCGAACAGCAGATCACGCAGGTGTCCAATCAGACCGGCGAGGCCGTGAAGAACGTCGTCAAATACGATGTCGATACGAACGGCAACCGGCTGAATTCGGTCTCGCTCGTCGGCGGCGACGCCAATTCGGCGGTCGTGCTGAAGAACGTCGCGGCGGGCACCAACGATACCGACGCGGTGAACGTGAAGCAACTGAAGGACGTGCAGTCGAATCTCAACCAGCTCGGCGCACTCGCGGTGCAGTACGACGACAGCTCGAAGAGCACGATCACGCTCGGCGGCGCCGGCGGCACGCGCATCACGAATGTGCAGGCCGGCACGCTCGGCGCAACCAGCACGGACGCGGTAAACGGCTCGCAGCTCTACGCGACCAACCAGCAGGTGTCGAAGAACACGACCGACATCTCGAACCTGCAGGGCAGCGTGACCAACATCGCGAACGGCAAGGCCGGCCTCGTGCAGCAACAGGATCCGAACGGCGCGATCACGGTCGGGAAGGACACGGGCGGCACCAACGTGAACTTCTCGGGCACGGCCGGCGACCGCGTGCTGACCGGCGTCGCGGCGGGCGTGAACGCGAACGATGCGGTCAACGTCGGCCAGTTCAACGCCGCGCTGCAGAACGTGGCGGCCAACGACAAGATCCACACGGCGGCAACCGATGCGAACACGACGTGGATCGCGCGCGCCGATGCGGGATCGATCGGGTCGACGGCGACCGCAACCGGCAAGAACGCGGTGGCGGTGGGCCAGGGTTCCGTCGCCGATCGCGACAATTCGTTCTCGGTCGGCGCGCAGGGCAGCGAGCGCCAGATCACGAACGTCGCGGCCGGGACGGCGCCGACCGACGCGGTGAACGTGCAGCAACTGAACGACAACCTCTCGACCGCTTCGACGCAGGCGAAGAGCTACACCGACCAGCGCATCGGGCAGGTGTACAACTCGTTCAACGACCTGAAGAAGGACATGTACGGCGGCGTCGCGTCGGCGATGGCGGTGGCCGGCTTGCCGCAACCGACGGGCGCGGGCCGCTCGATGGTATCGGCAGCGACCGCGAACTATCACGGCCAGCAGGGGTTTGCCGCCGGTTACTCGTATGTGACGGAAAGCAACCGCTGGGTCGTCAAGGCGTCGGTGACGGGCAACGCCCGCTCGGACTTCGGCGCGGTGGTGGGCGCTGGCTATCAGTTCTGATGTCGGGCGTAACGCGTTGAACGTTCGGACGTGCCGGCAATGCGCGTGATACCCGGTGCTTGCGACAAATCCATGGCCCGAGGTCGATTTCTCGACCTCGGGCTGTGATTTGCCGTCGAAAAGGTGAAATCATCGAGTCCGCCAGGTGTCGCATGAACTTCCGAGTGTAATGCCGGGTGGGTGCATCCGCTCCTTCGGATAATGTCGGCGCGGTGTCACGTTCGACAGTGTCGTCACGCTATGCTTCGCATCAAGGCCAATCTGCCCTGCGGGCAGTCGCTTCGGAGCGTGGTGATCAACGTCGACCGTGATCAGTTGCGCGTCACGCCATCGATCGACGGCGGCCGAACATAAAGAGCCTGAGCCTGAACCTGAACCGAGTTCGGGCATCAGCTTGGGAGTGCGTGCCTTGATATGCTGGATCAGTGAGCTGCTGTCCGACATGTGTTCGTCAGGGCAGCCGCCCGCGTGAACAATCGCGCCGAGAACAGCCACCAACCGACTCGGGAACGCGAGCGTCGTATGCGAGGGTTTCGCGACCCGCGACGCACGCAACACTTCCTGTCGTGCTTTGGTCCGATCCGCCAACATTTCGCAGTGAAGAGGCACCTATTACACGCGGTGCTCCATCGCAAACAACTCGCTGGGCGCTTCGACGCCTAGCGCGAGTTCACCAGCGTGGCCCGGAATCCGTCTCCGACAAACTGCGATTGTCGTCCGTTGCATTTTCATCCTCGATGGTCGTTAAGTTGACAATGCCGCGTGAACTAACGCAGCGAGCGCGCCACGATCATCGCGTTGGCCCGCACTACCGGAACCCTGGCACGGACATCGCCGGTCGATCCCGACGGTCGCGATACGGCTATGCTCGCCCGTCAGTTGCAATGATTCTCCATTCGGTATGCTGAGTTTACCGCTTGCCCATGATCGACGCCCACGGCGGGCTTGTGCAGTGGCGCAGGTTCCGGCAGGTGCGCGCGCGCCTCGTACAAGCGGATTGCTAGCAGCCGCCCGACGGCACTGGGCGCTGCCAAGGCCGCCGCACTACCTTTGACTGCCATTACCGCGTGGGAACTACTGTTCGACCGGCTGAAGATTGTCGAGCGCGGCGGCGTCGGGCAGTGCATGCTGGTGATCGGCGCGGGTGGCGGCGTCGGGTCCATTCTCGTGCAACTCGCGCGCCAATTGACCGCCCTGACGGTGAGCGGCACCGCGCTGCTTTAAAGCGACGCACCGCCGCACATGACGATCTGCTGCCCGGTGATGGCGCTCGCGTCCGCGCTCAGCAGAAAGCCGGTGAGCGCGGCGACTTCCCCGGGCGTGATGAACCGCCCGATCGGCGGCAGGCGGGGAGGCGTTGCCGCACGTGCCGGATCCCGCAGGAACGGCGTGTCCGTGGCGCCGGGCGCGACGACGTTGACGGTGATGCCCTTCGGCGCGAGTTCCGCCGCCCAGGACCGCGCGAGGCCCACCAGCGCGGATTTGGTCGCCGCATACTGGCTGCGCGTGGCCGCGCCGTTGGCGGTGCGGCTGCCCAGCAGCACGATGCGTCCGCCGGGGGGCATCCGGGGCACCAGGCGATCGGCCAGAAAGCTCACAGACTCGACGTGCAGGCGCCACATTGCCGCTCCGTCGTCGTGCGAAAGCTGGCCGAGCGGCGCGGTACGCATGAAACCGGCCGCATGCACCAGCGCGTCCGCCGTACCCAGTTCATCGCACACGGGCCCGAGTGCGGCGAAGTCGGTGACGTCGACGGGCACGATTTTCAGCGAATCACGGGGTGTTTCAATGTATGAGCGGCACAGGCCGGTGACGCGCCAGCCGTCCGACAGCAGACGCTCGACGATCGCCTGTCCGATTCCCGACGACGCGCCCGTGACGACTGCATGGCGCAAACCCGAACCCGACTGCTCCAATTGACCCACGATCGCTCCTGCTGCGTTTGAACTACGATGAACCGGCGGATGTCGGCGCTGTCTTTGTGCTGACCGCATGCACCGTGATCCGCACTTGCGAATGGAACGGATCGAGCTGCTCGGGCAGCGCTGCGTCGTCCGTCACGAGCGTCCAGTCGCGCTCGAGCGGCGTCCAGTGCTGCTGGCTTGCGCGTCCGAGCTTGTCGGCGGTGACGAGCACGAAGACCTCCGCTGCCTGTCGCATCACGCACTCCTTCAGGTACGACTGCTCGCTGCTCGCCTCGCACAAGCCCAGTTCGGCGACCACGCCGTCCGCGCCGAGGAACGCCTTGTCGACGCTCAGGCGACTCAGCGCGATCTGCGCGAGCGGCCCGAGCGTGCTCATGCTGGACGACCGGACGTCGCCGCCGATCACCGTCACCTGAACGCCCGACGCGACGAGCGGGCTCACGACCAGCAGGTTGTTGGTGACGACGTGAACGGCTGTCCGGCCGGCAAGCAGGCGCGCCAGCGCCGCAGTCGTGGTGCCGCCGTCGAGGAACACGGTGTCGCCGTCCTCGACGTACGCGCTCGCCGCGTGCGCGATCGCTTCCTTCTGTTCCTGCGAACTGACGCGCCGCTCCTCGAGCGAGGGCTCGGGCTCATGGCCGCCGACCGCGGCGGCGCCGCCGTAAGTGCGCAGAATGCGGCGGTCGCTCGCGAGCGCACGCAGATCCCGGCGAACCGTGGCTTCCGACATCCCGAAGTGCTCGCACAACGTCGCAACGTCCGTCATGCCCCCGAGCACGGCCTGCAGCATCGCCTCCCGGCGCCTGGTCACTTTCATGTGCGTGAATTCCTGGTCTGATTCAATGGGCGCGCTGGTCTGCGCCTCGAGACCGACAAGTTTATCCAATTGCCGCAGTGACCGGCTGGTTGCACCGGAGGGTGTCATCGGCCGCGAATCCACGCCTCGTCGACGCGCACGTACTTGATCTTCTGGCGGAACCAGGTGAATGCGATGTGCAGCGCGCCATCTTGCGACTGTACGATCGACGGATACGAGTATTCCCGGTTGCGCTGGTCTGCCGAGTTGTTCGTCATGCAGTAGCCGTCACCGATTTCCAGGTTGCGGCGGCGCCGCCACGTCTTGCCGCCGTCTTCGGAGATGGCCAGCGACATCGGCGCGCGTGGCGCGCCCCAGAACGCGGTACCACGCGCGGACGCCTTCTGGTCGCGCAGCTCGCCGTTGTCCTCGGAGTCTTCGATGTCGTCGTACAGCGATGCGCGGCGCTCCGTGCTGTGCGACGCATCGCTTTCGTTGAACACGAGCGCGAGGTGACCGTTCTGCAGCACCGTGAACTGGATGGACGAATTGTTGTTCGGCACCTCGGTCGGCTCGGGCGCGCTCCATGTGCGGCCGTCCGTCGAGCGGCTCGCGTAGACGAAGTCCGCCCAGCGGCTGCGATAGAGTGCCAGCAGCGAGCCGTCGTGCAGCACGTGAACGTTCATGTGCACGCACCCGACGCTGTTGGGCACTTCATGCAGGGTCCACGACGCGCCCTGGTCGTCGGAAACCATGACCGCGCTGACGTCGTCGTTGCCGACCCAGCGCTCGCCGGGCTCCGTGCGGCACAGAAATACGGGGCAAATCCACGTGCCGCTATCCAGGGTGATGATCGGCTGGCGGACGAACGTCCCCGGGCGATCGAACAGGGTTTCGACGGGGCCCCAGGTGATGCCGCCGTCCGTCGACACGCGGTGGCGCACGATCGCGGTGTTCTGATGCCCTGACAATTGCGCGGTGTAGATCAGCCACAGGCGGCCGTCCGGCGCGGTGAACAGCACCGGGTTCTGTTCCGAGCGTGTCGGGTCGTCCGACAGCTTGTGGGGCGACGACCACGCGTTCGTCCCGGCCGCGAGACGCGACATGTAGATGGAGACGTCGGGAATGCCTTCTTGCGTACCGCCGAACCAGACGCACAGAAGGTCGCCGTTGTCGAGGCAGTGCAGATTGGCCGCGTGGTTCTGCACGCAGGCGGTCGGCAGAAACGCTTCTTGCCGTTGCGCGTCGGCATACGCCGTGCGGACGCAATGATCCGAAGCGGCGCTTGCCGCGTCAAGCAGGTTCGTGCTCATGAAATGTTTCTCGAGTTGCGAGGTTAGTGCGATTCGCGATGCGTGAGCTGCTTGTCGCGAAGGTTCGAGCCTTTGCCATGAAACAACAGCTTGGCGACGACCAGCACGATCGCGGGGGTGACGAGTGCGACGTACATGTTGTCGATGCCGAACGGATTGCCGAGCAGGTACCAGACCGTTGTGGCGATCGTCGCGAAGATGAGCGCCGAGACGGCGCCGCGCTTGCCGCTGAAGAACGGCAGGTAGATCCCGATCAGCGCAATGATCGACACGGACAGGCGCAGCGCGCGGCTGAAGAACGATAGCGCGAGAATCTGCGGGACGAACAGCACGAAGAGCAGCGGGAGAAAGCCCACGATCAGCGAGATCCAGCGCGTCATTCTCAGCTCGACATCGGGCGTCGGCTTGAAGCGCGGCACATAGAAGTCCTTGACGATCAGCGAAGCGATCGCCAGTGCGACGGTGCATACGCTGACGAAGATGGATGCCACGAGCGAAATCGTGACGACGCCGGCAAGGATGGGATTCATGTGCTGCAGGAACACCGGCAGCGCGTACAGGCTCTTGATGTCCGGATACAGGTACTTGGCGGTCACGCCGATGAAGCCGAGCGCGAGGGCGATCGGCACGCACAGGAACGCGGCGATCAGCGCAGACGCACGCGCGCCCTCGGGGCTACGGGTCGCCGAGATGGCCTGGATGATGAATTGTGTCGAGAAGATCGCGCCGGCCGTGCCGATGATCCATGCGCCGATCGTGCCGCCGGACAGCGCCCCCGTCCACGTGAAATAGTGTGCGGGCATGTGTTGAGCCATCGGCTTGATGCCGCCCGACAGCTTCCATGCGACGCCGACCAGGATGGCGATGCCGAGCAGCTTCACGGCGCTGTGAACGACGGTCAGATATGCGACGCTCTTGAGGCCGCCCCAGACGAAATAGATGGTGCTGACGATGGCAGTGATGAAGGCGGCCGTCGGCAGGTCGATGCGCATGACTGTCGAGATCGCCGCCGCCCCGCTCACGTAGTTGCCCACGTTCACCACGAACAGCGCATAGATCATGATCGCGGAGACGGCTAGCTTCGCGCCATGCCCGTACCGCTGGGCGATGAATCCGGAAATGGTGAACTCGCCGGACGCATACAGGCGCTTGGCCATGAACAGGCCGAAGAACAGAAAGCCGATGGCTGCCGCCAGGACCGACCACGAGGCGGCGAAGCCGGCCGAGAAGGCTTCCTGCGAAGTCCCGACGGTCGATTTGGCGCCGATGAATTCCGACATCAGCAGGATGGCGACCACCAGCGCGGGCATCGAGCGCCCGGCCACCATGAACTGTTCGGAATTACGGCTGCGCAGGCGAATGCTGATCACGCTCGTAATCACGATGTAGACGACCACCATGCCGATGATGGTGGCTGTGTCCCAATAACTGAAGGTGGCCATCTCTTGTCTCCACGTTACCTTCGGTTGATGTGTGTTCGGGTGTGTCGGGCGATCCGGCATGTTCCTGCCGGTATCGCCCGTTGGCCGATGCGCGTCGTTGCGGGCGCTGCTTACGCGGCGCTTGCGACGGGCGACGGCTCGTTGCGTCGCGTCGCGAGGTCCACGGCCTGGCGGAAGGCTTCCAGCAGGCTGCGCTCGTCGGCGATGCCCTTGCCGGCGATGTCGAAGGCGGTGCCGTGGTCGACCGACGTGCGGATGACCGGCAGGCCGACCGTCACGTTCACGCCGGCTTCGAGGCCCATCACCTTCACGGGCCCGTGACCCTGGTCGTGATACATCGCGACGACCACGTCGAAATCACCGCGGCCCGCGCGGAAGAACAGCGTATCCGCCGGCAGCGGGCCTTCTACGTCCCAGCCGCGTGCCTGCAGGACCTGAACCGCGGGCACGATCTTCTCTTCCTCCTCGCCATAGCCGAATAGGCCGTTCTCGCCGGCGTGGGGATTGATGCCGCATACGCCGATGCGGGGATTCGCGATACCGGCACGAACCAGCGTGTCGTGTGCACGCTCGATCGTGCGTTGCACGAGGCCCGGCTCGATCTTGCGAATCGCGTCGAGCAGGCCGATGTGCGTCGTTACGTGAATCACGCGGAGATTGGGCGCGACCAGCATCATCGACACTTCGTCGATGCCCGTCAGGTGCGCCAGCATTTCGGTGTGACCCGGGAAAATATGGCCGCCCGCATGCAACGCTTCCTTGTTGAGCGGTGCCGTGCAGATCGCGTCGAGCTCGCCGTTCGACGTCAGCTCCACGGTGCGCGCGATGTATTGATACGCGGCGTCTCCGGCGATCGCAGAAAGCTTGCCATAGGGCAGGTCGGCCGGAATCAGCGCCATGTCGATACAATCGACCACGCCCACGCGGAACGCGCCTTCGGACGGACGGCTGACGGCACACACCTCGAGGTCGACGCCCGTCCGGCGGCCGGCGTCCCGCAGGCGTGCTGCGTCGCCGATGACCACGGGGCGGCATTGCTCATACACGGAGGCGTGCGCAAGGCTCTTCATGATGATTTCCGGTCCGACGCCGGCTGCGTCGCCCATGGTGATACCGATGATGGGACGGTTGTCCATGGCAGTTTCCTTCACAAATTGGTTTGAGCTGTATTGGTCGTCTTGCCGTCATTCGCAAGCCGGTGCCACGCGTGATGGATCGACGCGGGCTGGCCGAAGCCGCCCGCCTTGGTCACGACGGGGAGTGTCTTTCCTTGCAGTAGGCATTCGAGGAGCGGCATGCCGTCCTCGATTTCGTCGACGACCCGCAAGGCGCTCGCGCCGGCTGCGGTGAGCAGCGCGCGCGCCGTTTCGCCGCCCGTCGCGATGATCCCGCCTGCGTGACGCACGGCGGGCGCCAGCAACGCGGCAAGACGGTTGCAGAACAGCAGGCCGTCCTGCACATCACCGCGCTGCGTCTGGCTCAACGAGACCACCACATGCTGGCCGCGACGCAGGGCGTCGCATACGACAGTCGTCACGTCGTTGCGCGGGTCATCCAGCGCTGCGACAGCGACCTCGAGCGCTACGAGGCTGGCGCCGGCGTTGACCTTGAGGCACTCCAGCTGCGCATGCGAGATACTCGACATGCTGCCGACGACCGTGAGCACGGGGCCTTGCGGATCCTCGCGATCGGCCGCCGGGCCGGTCGTGCTTCGGATTGGCGCCAGCGCTTCGATGACGGCGGGCGCCAGACCTGCCGAGCCCACCCAGAATACGTCGTCGAGCATGGCCGATGCGCGGGCGATGCGTTGCAGATCATCGTCGGATTCCGCATCGCACACGACGGCTTGCGCGCCGTCGGTTTGCCACTGGCGCAGGTATGCCGCGAGCGTGTCCGGTTCGCCGCGCACCGCGCCGATTGTCGCGTATGCGACGCGCAGATCCTCGGCTGAAAGCAGCGCAACCAGGTCGGCCTTGCCAGGGATGTTTTCGTTGCGCCAGTATTCGCTCGCTTCGACCGGCACGCCGCGAACCCATTGGCGGCCGTCTCGCGTCGTGCGTCCGGATGCCGGGTAGGCGGGGCAGACGATCGCCATGCCGAGGACTGACGCCAGTGCGGCGACTTCAGCAGCGACATTGCCTCGCAACGTAGAATCCACCTTCTTGTAGACGCGCGTGCCTGCACGCGACAGCGACTCGACGGCGGCGACGTTGCGTCGGGCGGCCACGTCCTTCGATGCGCGGCGCGAGTCCACGTCGACCGACAGGATGTCGATGCCGCTCATCGGCGCCGGCGCATGCTGCGTGTCGAGCACGACCATCGCCGTCAATCCGTGACGCAAGCCGGCCACCGCGCAATCGGCCGCGCCCGACAGGTCGTCGGCGACGATCAGCAGCCGCGGTGCGTCCTGTGTGACCGTGTTCATGGCAGCAGGCGACGGTAGATCGACTTCATGTCGTCGAGCGTCAGCGCCTTCGGATTGTTGCCGAGCAGGCGCTTGACCTTCGATGCCGCAACCGCCAGCGCGTCGAGATGTTCTTCCGATACGCCGAATTTGCGCAGGTCCTGCGGAATGTCGACGGCCGCCGTCCATTCCACCATCTTGTCGATCAGCTTGCGTGCTGCGACCGGGTCCGAATCCGTTGTCGGCGCCAGGTCGAGTGCGCGCGCAACGTTCGACAGCCGGCCTTCGATCGCATCGAGGTTGAAGGCCATCACGTGCGGCAGCAGCATCGCGTTCGCGACGCCGTGCGTGACGTTGAACATCCCGCCGAGCGGGTAGGCCAGCGCATGCACGGCGGCCGTGCCGGCGGCGGTGAGTGCGAGGCCGCCGTACATCGACCCGAGCATCATCGCTTCGCGTGCCTTCAGCGATTGACCGTTTTCGTACGCCTCGACGATGTTCGCGCCGATCAGGCGCATCGACTCCATCGCGTACATGTCGCTGATCGGGTTCGCCTTCGTCGAGATGTACGATTCGAGCGCATGCACGAACGCGTCCATGCCGGTCGCGGCCGTGATCGGCTTCGGCAGGCCGAGCGTCAGTTCCGCATCGAGAATCACGATTTTCGGCAGCAGGTGACGACTGACGATCCCCACCTTCAACGATTCGTCCGGCAGCGTAACGATTGCGTTGGGCGTGACTTCGGAGCCGGTGCCGGCGGTCGTCGGCACCAGGATCATCGGCACGCCGGGGTGCTTGACGAGGTCGATGCCGAGCCAGTTGCGCAGCGGTTCGTCGTTGGTCAGCCGGACCGCGAACAGCTTCGCCGCATCGAGCACGCTGCCGCCGCCGATCGAGAGAATCGCCTGCGGCGCAAAAGGCTCGATCTGCTCCTTGTACACTGTCTCGACGTTGCCGATGGTCGGCTCCGGCTCGACGCCGCGAATGATGCGCACGTCGACGTCTTTCGCTTTGAGCGATTCGATCACGCGATCGGCGACACCCAGCGCTTCCATTGCGGGCTGCGTGATCAGCGCGATGCGCTCGATCGGCGTATCGAGCAGCGACAGCTTGTCGGGGAGCGTGGCGAGGCTGCCGGCGCCGTGGACGATGTGCTTGACAGTCTGGAAGTGATAAGTCGTCATGCTGATGACCTGTTTCAGTGGCCGCGTGCGGCGTCGTGGTAAATGGAGAGCGCTTGCGCCAGCCGCTCGCGCGCACTGTCGTCAAGCGGTTGCGCGGGAGACCGCGCGGGCCCCGCGGGCATCCCGAGCATCTGCGCGGCGGTTTTAAGCACGACGGGCATCGTGCCCAGCGCGAACGCGTCGCGTAGCGCGCGCAGCGATTCCTGGGCGGCGCGCGCGCCGGCGATGTCGCCGGCCTGGAACTTGTTCCAGATCGACATGACCACGTGCGGGACGGCATTGGTCGTCGCGGCGACCGCACCGTCGCCACCCGCGATCAGCGTCCAGAGAATCATCGAGTCGGTGCCGGTGAAGACCGCGAAGTCGTCGCGCCGCAGGTTGATCAGCTGCAGCAAGCGATCGAAGTCGCCGCCGCTGTCCTTGATGCCGCGGATGTTCGAAATCTCCGACAGGCGGCGCACGGTATCGACCGTCAGCGTGATGCCCGCTTTCGCGGGGATCGTGTAGAGCATGACCGGCAGCTGCGTTGCTTCTGCGATCTTCTTGTAGTGCGCGTAGAGCTCGGGCTGCGTCGCGCCGTTGAAATACGGCGTGATCACCGATACGGCATCCACGCCGACCTCGGTCATCTTCCGGTTCAGGTCGATCACGTCACGCGTCGCGTAGGCGCCGGTGCCGGCGATGACGGGCACGCGCGAACGGGCCTGACTGACCGTGATGCTCGCGATGCGCAGCTTCTCTGCTTCGCTCAGTGCGATGAATTCGCCGTTGGTACCGAGGACGAAGAGCCCGTGCACGCCCGACTCGATCAGTCGTTCGACCAGTGCGCGCAGACCCTCTTCATCGACGTTCTCGTCTGCCGTCATCGGCGTGATCAGCGCGGGAACGATCCCCTTGAACGACATTGACATGCTTGCTCCATCGAGGACGGGACGGCCGGTGGAATCGCCGTCTCCGGGGTTATGCCGGAATCAGTGGGGCCGAGCGCCGGCGGCAGAGACCGTGTCGCTGTGCACGCCATCCGATGCAATTCGTATGAGGGAACGCGTTGTCCGTCATGTTCTTCGATGGACTTGCGCGGTTCGATCAAAAATTTGCTTGATGTGTGCATTCTAGCGGATATCGTGATCGATTCAGTCAATGAAAACCCTTATATGATCGAATCGATCATTTTGGTCGTTTGCGGAAAGAAATGCGACAGACTTGGCTCCAGACCGCGCGTCGCACCCTGTTGCAATGAGTTGGGCCAGAAGAGCGGCCAGTGGCGGCGAAGGCCTGGACGCACAGCGCTTGATCTTCAGAGGAGTTTGATTCTCGTGAGCGCGAGGTATCTGATCGGAACGAGCAAATCGGCGATTCGCTTTGGTGCGTTTGAATGGCCCCGGGGGCGATGCCGCTTTCATCTGCAGTGGGTTGGTCAGTCCATGGCGAATGCTGACGATCCGAGAATAGCCCGTTGCATCGGTCTTGGAGCTGACCCTGTAATCCCGGACACAGCATCACACCAAGGTTGCTGAATCCATCGCACGTCGGAACGCTCGTGGCGAACGATATTTCAACGCGCTATGGGGAGGCTTCTCGTTGTAATGCTCGACGGCGATAGCCAGGTTGCGTGCCGCAGTCGATCAGCGTCGTTCGCTTCGCCCCAACCGCAATTCGCTGTCGCGTGCCGATCCTGTCGTCGGGACGAGCGCGCCAGCAAGCTACGGAGCCTTGTCATCACAGCGTGATTGCCTGTTGAAACTCGGGTTCCGCGCAACGCGTGAGCGCGACTGCGGGCCCGGCGATGGCGCCGCAGGGAAGTTGACACTTTCCAGTGCGCGTCGCGCTTCGGCCAGCAGCCGCACCGTATATCGACCGGATTGCGCGGCAACGCACGCGCCGGGCGCGATGCGATTCCGACGCGACAGCCATGCGCTTTCGTTATCGCTCAGCGGCCGTCGCGTGCGGCGTGCGTGCAACCTCGGTCGCCACCACTCGAAGCGCGTCAATCACTGCACGCGCAGCCGGTGTCGGCGGGCTGCCGGCGCGCGTCATCAGGCCGATGTCGCGGGTGGTTCCGTGCATCGGCACGTCGAGCACGGCAAGTAGTCCCGCTTCGCATTCATAGTGCAGCTGCTGCGCGGACAGCACCGCGAGCATGTCGGTGTGTCGCAGCAGGCCGCGAATCACCGCGAGGTCGGCGCTCTCGACCGTCGCCATCGGCGGCTTGAGCTTCATGCGCCGGAACAGCGATTCGAACAGGCCGCGCGCGGGCGAATGGCTGCGCGGCAGGATCCATTGCGCACCGGCGAGGCTCGCAAGCGCGAGGTTGCGCACGCCGGCGAGCGGGTGATCGTGACGCGCAAGGACGACAAGGTTCTCGGACATCAGCCGTTCGCTGTCGAGGTCGCTCGCCGGATCGCTCGCGCGCAGCGCGCCGAGGATGAAGTCGATGTCGCCCGCGCGCACGCCGGCGACGAGCGCCTCGTATGCGCTTTCGTCGGTGATCACGCGCACCTTCGGAAATCGCGTGACGACGCGCGCGACCGCTTCGGGCAGCATCAGGGTGCGGCCGAGCGGCAGCGCACCGACCGTCACGGCACCCTGGATGCTGCCGTGCAGCGCGGCGACGTCGTCGGCGATGTGCCGCAGTTCGTTCAGCGCGCGCCGCACGTGCAGCAGGAACGTCTCGCCGTCGGCCGTCAGCAGCAGGCCGCGCGGATGTCGATGGAACAGCGCGAAGCCCGCGCCGCTCTCGAGAATCCGGATCGCGCTGCTGACGGCCGGTTGCGTGACGCCGAGCGCACGCGCGGCGCTCGGCATGTGCCGGTGCCGCGCGAGCGTCGAGAACAGCTGGAGCCGCCGCGTGTTGAGCAGGTACGCGGGCAGGCCGCCGTCGGCCGACGCGCGGCGGCGCGACTGGCGCAGCGCACACCAGTTCGCGAGCGCACCGAGTTCGGCGATCACGCGCTCGCCGCGCTTGAGCACCGCACGCCCGACCGGCGTCGTGAGCATTCCGGACGGCTTGCGATCGAACAGCGCTTCGCCGACCACTGTTTCGAGTTCCTGCACCGCGCGCGTGACGGCCGACTGCGCGCGAAACAGCGTCGCGGCGGCCCGGCTTACGCTGCCCGTTTCGGCAACGCGCTGCACCGCGTACAAGCAGGCGAGGTTCGGAAGTTCGGTGTTGTCCATGGGCGTTCGGGCGGTGTGCGTCGCGGCGGCAGCCGCGCGCACGACATGCGTGTATCCGGGCGGCCTGCGCCGGCGGCGCAGCTGGTTGAACGACTTTACCGGAACGGTGGTGGGAGAGCTTGCGTCGTGCTTATCGACCCATCTGTTTTATTTATCGGCAATGAATCACCTAGTGACCGGTTGTGGCTCGCGGGCCGCCGAATGCCGACGCGCTAGCGCCATATCCGGCGGGCTTCCGGGCGGTCGGCGAGGTGCTTCGCATCCCGGTTGAAAGCCTGCCAGATATGCAGATTCGCCAAAAAATCAGGGTTTACCCTGACTGTCTTGCCTGGCCGGCGACTGAGTAATTTCGATCCCGGGGACCGCAAGCACACGGTTGCCGGCGCATCGGGCCGCCATCTGATTCATTGTTCGCCCGATCCGATCACGAAAGGGGCTTGCGCGCGGCGCGGCACCTGCAACCACGAGCGAGGCAGCGCAATGGGACGACAGCACATCATCGGAGCAGGCGGATCGACGGACGCATCGGCGGGCAGCACGCCGCTTTCCGATACGGTACGCGCGGGCATTCGCGGCGGCTTCGCGGGCGCGGTGCTGATCTGGGTCTACGAGGCGCTCGTGTGGGTCGGCGCGCAGCATCTGATGCCGCTCGCCGGTATCCCGCGCAACGCGACGGGGCTCGTGTTCGGCAAGGCCGCACAGGACGCGCTCGGCATTGGCGCGTACTTCATTGGCACCGCGATCCATTTCGCCTTCGCGCTGTCGTGGGGCATCGTGTTCGCGGCGATCTGGCCGTGGTTTCGCCGGCGCGGCTTCGAGGCGACGTTCGTCGCGCTGTTCTTCGCGATCGTCGCGTGGATCGTGATGCACGCGCTGATCATGATCGCGTCGAGCAATCATCCGAACTATTTCGACCCGAACGTGATCATCGGCGGGTTCATGTCGCATTTCGTGTTCGCCGTTCCGCTCGCGCTGGTCGTCAAGCGCAGCCTTGCGCCGTAGCCGCACCGGCGCGCAGCGAGCGAACGCGCACGCATTCAATCAGTAACGAACGGCGCGGCCTGACCGCGTCGGAGCATACGAAGGAGCATTGGCATGGCACGGATTATCGGAGGCATTGCGGCCTCCCACACGCCCACGATCGGGTTCGCGTTCGACAAGAACAAGCACGACGATCCCGTCTGGGCGCCGATCTTCGAAAACTTCGCGCCGCTGGCCGCGTGGCTCGCCGACAAGCGTCCCGACGTGCTGCTGTTCATCTACAACGACCATGTGACCTCGTTCTTCTTCGATCACTATTCGGCGTTCTCGCTCGGCGTCGGGCCGCAGTGGCATCCAGCGGACGAAGGCGGCGGCGCGCGCGACCTGCCGCCGGTCGCCGGCCACCCGGCGCTCGCCGCGCATATCGGCCAGTCGCTGATGGCCGACGAGTTCGACATGTCGTTCTTCCAGAACAAGCCGCTCGACCATGGCTGCTTCTCGCCGCTGTCGGCGCTGTGTCCGCACCGGCCCGACTGGCCGGTGCAACTGGTGCCGCTGCAGATGGGCGTGCTGCAGCTGCCGGTGCCGTCCGCGCGCCGCTTCTACCGGCTTGGCCAGGCGCTGCGCCGCGCGATCGAAAGCTATCCGGAGGACCTGCGCGTCGCGATCGTCGCGACCGGCGGACTGTCGCATCAGGTGCATGGCGAACGTTCGGGCTTCAACAATCCCGAATGGGACGCACGTTTTCTCGATCTGCTCGAGCGCGACCCGGAGCGCCTGGCCGGCATGCCGCTCGGCGAATATGCGACGCTCGGCGGCTTCGAAGGCACCGAGGTCGTAATGTGGCTCACGATGCGCGGCGCGTTGCCGGCGGGCGTCGTGTGCCGCCACCGCAGTTACTACCTGCCGTCGATGACGGGGATCGCGACGGCCGTCTACGAGCCGGCGGACACTGAAGTCGACGAGGCGGCGGCAGAGCGTCACCGGCAACGGATCGCGGCCGAACTCGCCGGCGTCGAGCAACTGCCGGGCACCTATCCGTTCACGATCGAGCGGGCCGTCCGCGCGTACCGGATCAACGACTATCTGCACCGGATGATCGAGCCCGCCCATCGCGCGCAGTTCCTGAGCGATCCCGAAGCGAGCTTCGCGGCCGCGGACCTCAGCACGGAGGAGCGCGACCTGATCCGCCGGCGCGACTGGCTCGGCCTGCTGCGCTACGGCGTGATCTTCTTCCTGCTGGAAAAGCTCGGCGCGGTGACGGGCGTATCGAACCTGCATATCTATGCGGCGATGCGAGGCGAATCGCTGGAGGACTTCCAGCGCACGCGCAACGCGCCGGGCGCGCTGTACTCGGTAGCCGGAAAGAGCGCCGGGCCGCTCGGCTGGGACGGCGCGGACCAGCCGGGCAACACGTAACGAAGACGAAGGCGCACGCGGGATCGCGGCGCCTGCGCGACTGGAACGCTGGAAGTGAAAAAGTTCATATAAATAGGATGACGAATCGATCAGTCGATCGTCGCAAAGGAGACAGGAGAGTCATGATGGCAAGTGGAAAGACAATCGACATCAAGTCGTTCATCGACAAGCAGCCGGTGTCGCGCTACCAGTGTCTGCTGGTCGTGCTGTGCTGCCTTGTCGTGATCGCCGATGGGATGGACGTCGCGATCATGGGGTTCGTCGCGCCGTCGGTGATTCGCGACTGGGCGATCTCGCGTCCCGAATTCGGGCTCGTGATGAGCGCGGCGCCGATCGGGCTCGTGATCGGCGCGCTGCTGGCCGGCCCGAGCGCCGACCGGTTCGGGCGCAAGCGTGTGCTGATCGCGTCGGTGTTCCTGTTCGGCGTGTTCACCATCGTGACCGCGCACGCGCACTCGCCGTTCGAGATGGCGGTGCTGCGGCTGCTCACGGGCATCGGCCTGGGCGCTGCGATGCCGAACACGACGACGCTGCTGTCCGAGTACGCGCCGCAGCGGATGCGGGCGCTGATGATCACCGTGATGTTTACAGGCTTCAACCTCGGCTCGGCGCTGATCGGCTTCGTCGCCGGCTGGCTGATTCCGCTGCACGGCTGGCGAGCGGTGCTGCTGTTCGGCGGCGCGCTGCCGCTGCTGCTGATTCCGCTGCAGCTGTGGCTGTTGCCCGAGTCGGCGCGGCTCCTGGCCGTGCGCGGTGCGCCGTCGCAACGCGTCGGCGCGCTGCTGAACCGCGTGTGCGGTGCCCGGTTCACCGGCAACGAGACGTTCGTGTCGAACGAGCCGCCGCTGCCGACGCGCAAGCCGATCGGCGTTCTGTTCTCGCAAGGCTATGGCCGCGTGACGCTGTCGCTGTGGATCACGTACTTCATGGGGCTGCTGGTGATCTACCTGCTGACCGGCTGGCTGCCGACGCTGATCAAGGATGCCGGGTTGTCCGTCAGCACAGCCGCGAACGTGACCGCGATGTTCCAGATCGGCGGCACGATCGGCGCGATCGGCGTGGGCTGGCTGATGGATCGCGTGCGCCCGGCGCCGGTGATCGGCGCCGCGTATCTCGGCGGCGGGCTGTGCGTGGCCGTGCTCGCCTGGGCCGGTGCGTTGTCGTCATCGCTCGCGCTGCTGGTGTTCGCGGCCGGCTTCTGCATGAGCGGCGCGCAGACCGGGCTGAATGCGTATGCGCCGGGCCGCTATCCGACCGTGGCACGCGCAACCGGCGTGAGCTGGATGCTCGGGATGGGCCGCTTCGGCAGCATCTTCGGCTCGGCGATCGGCGGTGCGCTGCTCGGCTTCGGCTGGAAGTTCGACGCGATCCTGTCGATGCTCGCGGTGCCGGCCACGCTGGCGGCCATCGCGATCATGACGACGCAGCGTGCGGCCGTGCACGGACCGCATGAACTCGAAAACCCGGCGCACTGACGCACGTCGCACACCGCCGTCCGGCGCGGCCGGTGCCAGGGTGCTGGACACCTCATCAAATGCAGGAGCATTAATGATCATCGATATTCACGGCCACTACACCACCGCGCCGAAGGCGCTGGAAGCGTGGCGCAATCGCCAGATCGCGGCGCTCGGCAGTCCGTCGGAGCAACCGAAGGCGGCCGAGCTGAACATCCGCGACGACGAACTTCGCGAATCGATCGAACACAACCAGTTGCGGCTGATGCGCGAGCGCGGCCTCGACCTGACGATCTTCAGCCCGCGCGCGAGCTTCATGGCGCATCACATCGGCGACTTCGCGGTGTCGAGCACGTGGGCGGCCGTGTGCAACGAGCTGTGCCATCGCATCCATCGACTGTTTCCCGATCACTTCGTGCCTGCCGCGATGCTGCCGCAAAGCCCGGGCGTCGATGTCGCGACCTGCATTCCGGAGTTCGTGCGCTGCGTCGAGGAATACGGCAACGTCGCGATCAACCTGAATCCGGATCCGTCCGGCGGCCACTGGACGAGCCCGCCGTTGTCGGACCGCTACTGGTACCCGATCTACGAGAAGATGGTCGAGTACGACGTTCCCGCGATGATCCACGTGAGCACGAGCTGCAACGCGTGCTTCCACACGACGGGCGCGCACTACCTGAACGCCGACACCACCGCGTTCATGCAGTGCCTGACCTCCGACCTCTTCCGCGATTTCCCGACGCTGCGTTTCGTGATCCCGCACGGCGGCGGCGCGGTGCCGTATCACTGGGGGCGGTTCCGCGGGCTCGCGCAGGAGCTGAAGAAACCGCTGTTGAAGGACCATCTGCTGAACAACGTGTTCTTCGATACGTGCGTGTATCACCAGCCCGGCATCGACCTGCTGACCGGCGTGATTCCGGTCGACAACATCCTGTTCGCTAGCGAGATGATCGGCGCAGTGCGCGGCATCGACCCGGAAACCGGTCACTACTACGACGACACGAAGCGCTACATCGACGCATCGTCGCTCGATGCGCAAGCGCGTCGCAAGATCTACGAGGGCAATGCGCGGCGCGTGTATCCGCGCCTCGATGCGCAACTGAAAGCGAAGGGGCTTTGATCATGACTGAACTCGGTGTGGTGTACCGCACGATCCAGCGTGCGGACAAGGATGTGGCGGCGCGGCTCGGCGCGCTCGGCTCGGCGACGGTGCACGAGGCAATGGGCCGCACCGGGCTGCTGAAGCCGTACATGCGGCCGATCTACCCGCGTGCGCAGGCGTTCGGCACCGCCGTCACGGTGCTGCTGCATCCGGGCGACAACTGGATGATGCATGTGGCGGCCGAACAGATCCGGCCGGGCGATGTGGTCGTTGCGGCGATCACCGCGGATTGTACCGACGGCTATTTCGGCGATCT
Organism: Burkholderia sp. Bp9004; assembly: GCF_003858025.1. NCBI lineage: Bacteria > Pseudomonadati > Pseudomonadota > Betaproteobacteria > Burkholderiales > Burkholderiaceae > Burkholderia > Burkholderia sp. Bp9004. The sequence continues at coordinate 30,039 of NZ_QTQD01000048.1, forward strand.
GCTCGCGACCAGCTTCAGGGCGCGCGGCGCGAATGCGTTGATCATCGATGCCGGCGTGCGCGATGTCGCGGTGCTCGAGGCGATGCAGTTCCCGGTCTGGAGCAAGGCGATTTCGGCGAAAGGCACGATCAAGGCAACGCTCGGTTCGGTCAACGTGCCGGTCGTGTGTGCCGGCGCGCTCGTCCATCCCGGCGACGTGATCGTCGCGGACGACGACGGCGTGGCCGTGGTGCCGGCCGCGCGCGCGGCGCAAGTGCTCGAGAAGGCGGCGGCGAGAGAGGCGAACGAAGCGGCGAAGCGCGCGAAGCTCGCGTCCGGCGTGCTTGGCCTCGACATGTACGACATGCGCGAGCCTCTGCGTCAGGCCGGCTTGCGCTATATCGACTGATGCAGGTGGACGCGATGATGCAGACGCCGGAAGCAGCGGTGACGGTCACTGGCATTTCGTCGATGGCGACGCGGCCATTGCTCGCGCGGCTTGCCGCCGCTTACGAGCGCGACACGGGCACGCGCGTCGCGATCACGTCGGTCGGCGGCGTCGACGCTGCGCGGCGCGTGCGCGACGGCGAGCCATTTGATGTCGTCGTGCTCGCGTCCGATGCGATCGAGCGGCTCGCGGCGGACGGTCACGTCGAGCCGGGCAGCCGCGTGGATGTCGCGCGCTCTGGCATCGCGGTCGCGGTGGCGACTGGCGCGCGGCGGCCGGAGATCGGTACCGAGACGGCGTTGCGCGATGCGATCCTGGGCGCCGGCCGGATCGGCTATTCGACGGGGCCGAGCGGCACGCACCTGACGTGCCTGTTCGCCCGCTGGGGCATCGCCGACGCGATCGCGGCGCGTATCGTACAGACCCCGCCCGGCGTGCCGGTCGGCGCGTTGATCGCATCCGGCGACGTAGAGCTGGGCTTTCAGCAGTTGAGCGAGCTGATGGACGTGCCGGGCGTCGCAATCGTCGGCGCGTTGCCCGACGCCGTGCAGGCCGTGACGGTGTTCGCCGCCGCGGTCTCTGCCGTCGCGCGCGATCGCGCGGCCGCGGCGCGGTTCCTCGCGTATCTTGCGTCGCCGCAAGTCGCGCACATCAAGCGCGAACACGGGATGGAGCCCGCATAGAGCTGATGCGACCGGATCGATAAACGAATCGGATGGGATTCGCGGTTCTTCGCAACGAGTTCTCATAACGAGATTAGTTATGCTGATGAAGTGGTGAGCGGCGATGCGGCTCACACGATCTATCGAAGAATCAATACAACGTCGCCGCGTCGCCCGGTCCGGGCGAGCGGCATATCCAGAAGAAACGCAGGAGACAGGCATGCAGATGAACTGCAGGGCAGGGTGGACGGTGCGCGCATGGTATCGCGCGGCACGCGTGAGGCGCGATGCGCTGACCAGGGTGCTGGCGATCGGCATCGTGTGGATGTGTGCGGCGCTGACGGGCTGGCCCAATGCGGCGAACGCGGCGAGCACCGCCGGACTCGCGAATCTTCCCGCGGTGATGCCCGCGATGTCGTGCCCGTCGGTCGCGGCGCTCGACCTGAGCGGCGTGACCGACGGTACCGTCACGATCACGTCGGCGGTGCTGCTGCCGGCCGGCACGGTGGTCGGTAACAACACGCTGCCGGCGCCCGTGTGTGACGTGAAGGGCACGATCGGCCCGGGCGCGTCGCTGTTCGAACTGCAGCTGCCTACGCAGGGCTGGACGCAGCGTTACCTGCAAACGGGCTGTGGCGGCCTGTGCGGCAACCTGTCCGTCAATGCGCCGATGGCATCGACGTGCGTGCCAGTGACGAACGGCACGATCGCGATGGCCGCGACCGACATGGGCCACGAAGGCGGCAACGACGGTTCGTGGGCGCTCGACCCGAAGGCGAAGCTCGATTTCGCGTATCGCGCCGAACACGCAACGGCGCAGGTCGCGAAGGCGATCATTGGCAAGTTCTATGCACGGCCCGCGCGCTACGCGTACTTCGACGGCTGCTCGGACGGCGGACGCGAAGCGCTGATGGAGGCGCAGCGCTTCCCCGACGACTTCGACGGCATCGCCGCCGGTGCACCCGCAAACGACCTGCTCGTGCAGAACACGTTCCACCATGCATGGCCGAACGCGGTGAACACCGACCCGAAGACGGGCAACGCGATCCTGCTCGCCGGCAAGCTGCCGATGCTGCACGCGGCCGTGCTGAAGGCGTGCGACGGGCTGGACGGCGTGGTCGACGGCGTGATCGACAACCCGCGCGCGTGTCACTTCGATCCCGCGACGATCGTCTGCGCGCAAGGCCAATCCACTGCAACCTGCCTGATGCCGCAGGAAGCCGACGTCGTCCGCCGGATTCACGACGGCGCGACGACCGCGGACGGCATGCGGCTCGAGCCGCTCGTCTCGCGCGAATGGGGCTCGGAGCTGAACTGGACCCTCTTCGTCCCGGCGTCCGCAACCGCACAGAGCGGCACGATCGGCTTCGTGCTGCCGTTCCTGCGCTATCTCGACTACTACAACGCGTCGTATCCGTCCGCGGCGATCGGCGACCTGAAGTTCACGCTCGACGGCTTCGCGAAGACGGTGCCGGTATCGATCTACCTTGCCGCGACCGATCCCGACCTGAGCCGCTTTGCCTGGCACGGCGGCAAGCTGCTGCTGTGGCACGGGCTGGAAGACCAGCATATCTCGCCGCGTTCGAGCATCGAGTACTACGAAGCGATGAAGCGCTACATGGGCGACGCGCGAGTCGACCGCTTCGCGCGCTTCTACCTGTTCCCAGGCGTCGCGCACTGCGGCGGCGGGCAGGGGCCGAACGTGTTCGACATCCTGTCGCCGCTGATGGCATGGACCGAGACGGGCGCGACGCCGGGCAGGATCGTCGCATCGATCGTTGACGCGAACGGCAACACGACCCGCACGCGTCCGGTGTTCCCGTATCCGGCCACCGCGCGCTACACGGGCAGCGGCAGCACCGACGATGCGGCGAACTTCGTGGCCGATGCGCCGAGGGCCGACCCGTTCGTCGACCTGCACTGGGCCGGCGAATGGCTGTACTCGCCGGGTTACGAGGCGCAATGTCAGGTCCAGGATTCGCAACTCGTCTGCAAGGGCGGTAACGGCTGGCATGCGTATCGTCTGTGACCTGACGACGGTGTGCCACGACCACAACAACTCACGCATTCAACAAGGCAAGGAAGGAGACAGATCGAAGAAGAAGCAGCATCACGGGGCGCGCTGACCGCCATCGCGATGGCGGCGGCCGCACCGGCGTTTGCGCAGAGCAGCGTCACGCTGTACGGGATCGTCGACAACGGGATCGGCTACCAGAGCAACGCGACGACGCTAGGCTCGACGATCGGCGGCAAATCGGTGGTGAGGATGAACCAGGGCGTGTGGGCCGGCAGCCGTTTTGGCTTGAAGGGGGCCGAGGATCTCGGCGGCGGCACGAAGGCGATCTTCACGCTCGAATCGGGCTTCAACTCGGGCACCGCGCGACGCAGTACACCGATGCGATGTTCGGGCGGCAGGCGTGGGTCGGGTTGACCAATGCGACTTACGGCACACTGACCGCGGGGCGGCAATACGCGTCGTATTATCAGACGATGTCCGCGTTCAGCCCGACGACGTGGATCACCGGCTACTACGGCGCGCACCCGGGCGACGTCGACGGGCTCGACACGATCTATCGCGCGAACAACATGCTCGAATACACGTCGCCGAAATGGTACGGGCTGACGCTGAGCGGCTCGTATTCGTTCGGCGGCGTGGCCGGCAGCACCAATGCCGGCTCGACGTGGGCGACCGGCATCCGATCGTTCATTCTCGCGGCCCGGTACGGCGCCGTACCGACTTCGTATCCCGGCACCGCGCATCGTTGCAACTCGCTCTCCCTTTACGATGCACCGGGCGCTCAGCGTGAGCGGCAGGTGCGCAACGGGTAGGGCGGCCAGAGGCGACACCTGTCCGGCACGTAACCGTTCATATCGCGTGACCGGTGTGTGCCGTCCATCACGGCGAGCCGGCGATCCGCTCCGGCGTACCGCGAAATGAAACCAGGAGGGAATCATGACGATACTAGACCCGACCCATCGGCCATCGACCAGCGATACGGGTGCGGCGATTGTCGGCAGCGGGGCCGGCGACGGGCCCGGCCCCAACGTGATGGAAGCCGATACGCTCAAGGGAAACAAGCTCTTCACGTCCGACCGGCTGGAGATCGGGAAGATTTCAGACATCATGCTGGACGTACGCAGCGGCCGGGTTGCCTATGCCGTGCTGTCAAGCGGGGGCTTTCTCGGCATCGGCGGCAAACTTTACGCCATTCCGTGGAGTGCGCTGACCCTGGACACGGACGAAAAATGCTTCCGGCTCGACGTTACCGCGGACCACGTGAAAAATGCCCCCGCGTTCGACAAGGACCATTAGCCGTCGATGGCGGATGAGCAGTGGGGTTCGTCGCTTCACAAGTTCTACAATCGGCAGCCGTACTGGTCAGCGACCCGAGACGTCGCCATGAATCGTCCGCCCGCACATTGAAACGCCCTCGCCAGCCGGTAAAAATATGGATATCTGATGATTTTTATCGAATATAGATTCACCGGTCGGACGGTGTCATCACCTGACGGCAATAGATAGCAGCAGCATCCACAGATCAGTTACGTATTGGAGCTTTACCATGAACAAGGATCAAGTCAAGGGAACTGCGGAGAAGGTCAAAGGCAAGGTGAATGAGGTCATTGGCCGTGCCACGCACAACACGAAACAGGAAGTCAAAGGCGATCTCCAGCAAGCAGCCGGCCAGGCGCGCAAGAATCTTGGCGACGCCAAGGAAGCTGTCAAAAAAGCCTGATTGGACACGGAGGCTTCACGAGGGGGGCTATTCCCCTCTCGCACGGTGCTTCCGCATCGTGCAACCTCACTGCGGCTACTACCGTACAGACATCCGCTATCGGATGCGAGAACGTCGAGTTGCGTCCTTCGCGCATCGGGTTCCCGGCCCCCGTCGCGAGGCGCGCCTTCGAACCGATAACCGGCTCAATCGCGCAAGTCTTTGCTGCGGCAAAACGCCGGGTATCGCTGGAAGCTTCGCCCGCGTGGCTCCGTGGCCCACAAGCCGCGCAGCAGATCAGGTCGGCGTCTAACTTGAGGGGAGTTGCCATGTACAACATTGTCTGGCTCGTTGGAGCCGTGGTCATCGTTCTGTTCGTCCTCGGCTACTTGGGATTGAGATAGGGCATCTCGTTTACGTGCTCGTCACGCGATGGCTGGTCAACGACCGCGATCAAAACGATCCAGGTCGCGACAGCCATCGTTTATCGCAGGAAGCAAAATGAAGACGCTCAAGATCATCGGCTATGCGGGACTCGTGGCCGTCGCGATCATGCTGCTCGTCGCAATGTGCGCGATCCTGGAGGACGGCATGATTTCTCATGATGCGCAGCGGCCGGGACTGACCGGCAACACGCTTTCCATCCCCGAATCGCCGAATCACTTCGGTTAAGTCGCCCGCTACCGGCTGACCGTTCCCGACTTGTCTTGAGTGACCCCGGCATGCGGAGGGTGGAGGCGCATACGCCATTGTCGATGTCCGCATGGATCGAAAATCGGCATGCCGTTTTCAATCGACGCTTGAGACCAAGACAGCGTCGCAACAGGCAATCTGTGACCGCATCCCACGATGCGACCGCATCACTGCCGTTCCCGCATGGGTACGGCAGCGTACCGACTCCCGGGCTGCTCGCGCATAGGGTAGGTTGAGTTGACGGGTACGCATGCCACGACAGTTCGGATGTGTTCTCCAGCCGCATGCCCGGTACGCGCACCGAGCACACATCGACACAGGGGGAGCCTCGGCACGGCACGTCGACGCGCATCGTACATGCGTCGCGCTTCCAATGTCATCTCGCCGACAGCAATGGATACCGGGGCCGAAAGCCGGTGCTGCTCGAGGCGATGCGCAGTGTGATACGGCAATGATCCAGGCTGGGCATAGCGCGGAAACCAGCGCGCATTTCAGCCCGAAACGCTGCTCGAATCGAGAATGTTTCGGCCCGAATGACGGCGGGCGATTGCAGGCGAAGCGCGCATCGTCCCGGCTCGGAACAGAGCCCGACCGGCGCGCGCTTCGCACCGTCACACTGGCCGGCGACGCTCGCCGGCAATTCGTGCAACGAATACCGGAGCTGATCATGACACCTGTTTCTCCCAGCAATCCACTTCCGAGCAACGGCAGCGGCGCCCGCATCATCGGTCGCGCAACCACCACAGGCGGGCCTGGTCCTGATGTCATGGCGGCTACCACGCTGACCGGCGATAACGTCTTGTCATCCGATGGCAAGGAGATCGGGAAGGTCGTAGACATCATGCTAGACGTTGGCAGCGGCAGGATCGCGTACGCCGTGCTGTCGTGTGGCGGTTTCCTCGGGATAGGCGACAAACTTTTCGCGGTGCCGTGGAGCGCGTTCACCCTCGATACCGGCAAGAAATGCTTCCGGCTCGACGTAACAGAAGAACGGATGAAGAGCGCATCCGGATTCGACAAGGACCATTGGCCTGCGGTGGCGGATTCGCAATGGGGCGGGGCGCTTCATTCGGGTAATACGCCGCCGATGTAGCGGCACGTCAGCAGGAGGCTCGGCCGGCATTCCGCCATGCACGCGCCAGCGTGACTGCGGAATGCGGTGAGCGATTGCTGCTTTTTCAGATTCTGCCGTATCGCGTGCATCGCTCGATGCGCTCATCGCGATGGGCGGCAGGTCATCCATCCAGCAGCTGTGACCGGAGCATTCGCAATGAACAAGGATCAAGTCAAGGGCGTCGCGGAGAAGGCAAAGGGCAAGGTCAACGAGGAAATTGGCCGAGCCACTGGCGACACGAAGCAGGAAGTCAAAGGCGATGCCCAGCAAGCAGTCGGAGAAGTGCAGAAGAAGTACGGCGACGCCAAGGAAGCGATCAGGCAGCAGGCGAAGCAAGCGAAGAAGACGCATTGATCGCTGTGTCGGCCGCGACAGATGGATGCCGCGATACTGCGGCATCCATCGCCGCACAATCGCCGCAGTCGGGCGTTACCTCGTATCGCAGATTGCAGGACAGAACGTAGAGGCGCGGATCCTGCGCAGGTCTTTCACCCAATGTATTGGCGCCGGGCATGCCCGTGCGCGCCGCGACGCGCGGCGACATCCGCCAGCCGCGTCGACGAAAGAAATGTCTCGCGTTCGATCAGCCTAACGTGCATGCCGTCGCGAGCCGGAGCAAATCGATGAGTGCATCTGCCGGAAGCCCAACCAGCCACGCGCTACGCAAGGTGGCGCTGATGGCGTCGATGCTGATGGCGTGCAGCCTGCCATGCCTGGGAGGGACGCCTGCGGACGGTGCGGACGAGGCGGCCAACTTGCGAGAGGCTTACCGGCAACTGATTCCCCGGCTCGATCACAACCAGTTCGAGCGCCCGTTGTATCTCGACTCGGAAGAATCGTCTTCCACGCTCAAGGGTGAGGTCTACGCGGTGATGGCCTACCCGTTCGCGACCGTCAACGGCGCGTTCAATGACCCTTCGCGAGGCCCGTTGAACTGGTGCGACGCATTAATCCTGCACCCCAATATCAAGTATTGCCGTACTACCGACGCCGGCGGCGGCAATATGCTGATCGTGAACGTCAGCAAGAAGGAAGTTGCCGAGGAGCTCAGCACGACTTACCGGGTGCAATTCGAATACGACGCGGCGACCACCGGCCCGGGATACCTGCAGGTCAAGCTCCATGCGGACCGGGGACCATTGAACACCCGCGATTATCGGATTGCGCTGGAAGCGGTGGCGCTTGGCGACAATCGCACGTTTCTGCATCTGACCTATGCCTATAGTTACGGCGTGATCGGTCGTCTTGCGATGAAAACCTATCTGGCCGCCTTCGGTCGCGGCAAGGTTGGCTTCACCAACATCGCCGATCCGTCCGCGGCTCAGGCGGAATACATCGGCGGGATGCGCGGCCTCATGGAGCGCAACACGATGCGCTACTACCTGGCCATCGATGCGTATCTCGGCGCGCTGTCCAGCCCGCCCGGCAAGCGACTCGAGCAACGCCTGACCGACTGGTTCGACGCCAGCGAGCGATATCCGCGACAACTGCATGAAATGGATCGGCAACAGTACATGCAGATGAAATATGACGAATACTTGCGGCAGCAGACCGAGCAGTAGCGCTGGGGATGAGCCTGCGAGATACGCGCGCGCCGGCGCCGGCGCACTGCGATTCGTCATGGAAATCGTTTCGCAAATCGGAGGTTGGCGGGTGCGGTTCGGCTTCGAGTGATCGGGCGCACGTTCGGATCAAGCGCCGGGGTCCATGTGGCCATAGCGCGCAGGACGACTCGGGATGCGACGCGTTACATCGCTTACGGTCGGGCCGTCGTCACCGAAACGGAGCGCCACCATGAATGCAATCACACGGGTTCTAACCGCCGCGCTTGTCGCCGCGGCATCAGCCTCGCTGTTGTCGGATCGCAAGACGGTCGGCATGCACCTGCGCGACAAGATCGGCAGAAAGATCGCGGATTGGAGCGTGCCTGTCCAACCGGGGCACGTGGTACGGGTGACGAGCACGGGGGACCGATCAGGTTCGCGCAAACTGCCATGAGAAAAATCATCCTCAATGCACTGGCCGCATTCTTTGCGGGCGGAGTCTGGCTTGCCCCCGCGCCGAGCCACGCGTATGCGCTAGACGCTCAGTTCGACTGTAAAACCAACGCGCACGCGTTCATCGTGCGCCTGTTCAATCACGGCTATATCGATCGCGATCCGATGCGGGTCGAACAGAATTCGATCAACGCATTCCGGCCTACCAGTGACGCCGCGCTCACGGTGTTCGGCTTCAGCGTCTATGCCGTATTCGCCTATGAGCAGTATGACGCGCTGTTCAGGCAAGGAAGCGGCCACCCTCTGCCGGGCTCGATTTACGGCGTCGTCGTCAAGGCGCCGATCGATTCGGTCGAAGAGCATTCTCGGCTTGCGGGCAGCAAGGCCGTCGCGCATCAGGTCATTCCGTTCATTCTCACCGCCATCGTCTGCGCAAGGCCCTGAGACTGGCGCTGCACAAGCCGCGCTAACGGTGCTTGATGTCACGTGGGGAAACCCTTGACGGCGATTGCATGGAGCATCCGTTCGTCACGCGCGGGTTCGCCGCAACCGCGCCGAACCTTTAGATCGCAAACTCGGACATCGTCGTCGAGCGAAACGCGCACCAGAACACGCCGGTAGGTCGTGGGACGGTACGATCGACAGCGTCAACGACGTGCGACCTGTCCACGAGAGATGGTTCACCGAGATCTGGTTGCCAGTGTCAGTGCTCGAGTTCCATACGGCGCGTCATGGAGCCACATGGTTCGCATTCCTCTTCGATTTTACATAAGCTAAATCGTCGATGGGGCGCACGTCCCCGTGGTGGCCTGGATGCAACGTGCAGGGAAAGATGGCGAACACGTCTCGGTACCCTGTCGCGGCCCACGGCAGCTCCCCCTGTTTTAGTAGC
>NZ_QTQD01000049.1:0-37641 GCF_003858025.1 Burkholderia sp. Bp9004
CAGGTGTGTAAGCGCAGTAATGCGTTCAGCTAACTGATACTAATTGCCCGTAAGGCTTGATCCTATAACAAGTCTGTTTCGACAGTCGTTAGCGCTTCAGCGCTTTACGAATGTCGAACGTCGAGTGCAAGGCACTCGACGTACAGCGGTTGAACTACCGCGTATGTGTGAGATACAACCTCACAACCCAACGAAATTACTGCTTCTTCCAAGATTGGTTGTGCTGCGAAGCAGCGCAACAACCCTCTTTGCCTGATGACCATAGCGAGTCGGTCCCACCCCTTCCCATCCCGAACAGGACCGTGAAACGACTCTACGCCGATGATAGTGCGGATTCCCGTGTGAAAGTAGGTAATCGTCAGGCTCCCTAAGCCAAGAACCCCCGCCCGAAAGGCGGGGGTTTTTGCATTTGGGCGGCGGAAATGTGGCTGCAAGAGATCAGGGCCGTCGATCGGTTCGTAGTTGTTGTGCCGGTTGCTGACGATCGGCATTGAAAACAAAACTGGTCTCCGAGCTCCGAACGGCCATATGACGACGTCTCGAACGCGGGATCGATCACCGAAGCAGTGAGGGCCGCATAATGCGGCTCTTGCAATTTAGCGTGCAAACGGGCTTCGGCAGGTCGTTTGATAGTAGGGCTGCTCGCGAAAATCCAAATCGCCATAGTCCGGCGTGGTACGGATTTGCTGGATTTTGTGATGGATCTAGAGATAGACGCGATCGCCCGGCTCGAATCCGAACAGCTTGAAGTGCGCGTCGATGAAGGCCATCCAGGGCAGGTATCTACTCGCTGTGAGCTAGCGACATGACGTCCCCCCAAGAGATGCTGATGGGTTCGCCGTAGGCCAGCCCGTAGCTTCTAACGTAAGCATCGATAGAGTGGGGCGACAGTCGATCAAGCCAGTGATCGCGGGCCAGCCATTGAACCTGGACACACCAATAGCTGCCCCGCGGAGATGGATAGCCTGCCGCAGCCATTCCTGCTTCAGTTATTTCCTCTGCATCAGAAACGATACGAGCAAGCGCGACTTCGTGTGTTGAGAGGCAGTAAAGGAGTAGAAGCTGACTGCTAAGTAGGGCAGTGCCCGGATGGATACCCCCGCGGCGACCTTCAGCTCGAACGTTGTACGATTTACGTCGTCGAATCCAAGTCCAATGTTCGTGATTTTTAACGAAGCCCAGAAGCACGCTTGCATCGGCGGGCGGGGAAGCGGACGCTTGAGCCGATCGCCGAAGCGGTGATGTGCCATATGTTTCCATCTGCCAGAATCGACCGCGCTCGTGCCTTGTCAGACGCGTTGCGACGTGATCGAGTACATCGCTGATGAATCGTCGAAGTGCCACCGTACCGCTTGGGATACCGGTGTCGGTTGGCCGTAGCACGAACGCACCTAATCCCGGCAGGAGCTCGTGATACTCTTGGTATTGCAGTCCGTCCCCTTCGTCGTCGGCGCCCGGATACAACACATATGCGCCTGCAGTTCGATGAATAGCGTCGCGGTACGCGTGCATCTTCAGTAGATCGTCGCGCAGAACGCCGCCACGCTCCGACCGAGAAACCGAGTCCGAGCCAGAGGCATTTGCTTCTTCGCTATCGGTGCCGAAAATTTCTCGAACGAAATCGACCCGATACTTGGCATCGAAATGAACCGCGATAGGTTCAAAGGACGAAGGCTCATCATCGGCGGGACTGATCAACAACGAATAGTCGGGACGCATCGGTCTCGTCCATGACCCAATTCCTGCGGTGCCTCGACGATAGGTTCGATTGAAGCAGAGTTCAATTCGCATACGTCGATCCAAGCGGTTAACCTCGCCCGAGAGAACAGTCTCCACGCCCGTGCGAATGCCGACGGTCAAACCATCTGACCGGGCCTGTACCAACGGACTCAAATCGAACGCCTGGCCCACGAGGTCTGCCACGATCTGCGAAAGCTGAATGAATGCCCAGTACTCGTAAAGCGTGGCGACATCGCGCTGGCCTGCGCCATAGACGTCTGGTGACGATTGCCAAGAGAGACGCGCTGCAAATTCAGTCTCCACGTAGGCTTTGAAGATATCCCGATAGCCTTCGCGCTTCTGGAGCACCTGATCGTCGGCTGGGAATCTTGTGAGCCGCCCAACCTCGGTAAACAGGTCGCAGTGGAGCACCTCTTCTAGGCGCGACATCACGCCAGAAATTTCGCGTTGCCCACGCATTCTCGCGGGGCTGGCTGCGGCTTTTGTAAGTCCTCGCTCGATATCGCCAAGTAGCCGAAGCCAATGCTCCAGAGCGAATTTAACAAAGCGATTCGAGGTCGTGTCGTGGGTCGCTTCTGTTTGTGCCCGCTCAAAGTATGACGGGACGGACTTCAGCGATCCATCTGGCCAAGCCGATCTAGATCCGCCTTTGGCGATTTGCCGCAGCACACGTGAATCTGCTCGTATCCCGGCGCCAGCACGCACTGTGTCGCTCGTCGTTTCCCATGCGGTGTGCGGACGTCGAATGACCTCGTGAAGCGCTCCTTGGAAGTTTTCGCTTTCGAACAAGGCCCGCAAAAATGTGAAGCGCTGATAAAGCGTAACGGCGTCACGTGTCTCGTCGAGTTCGAAGCTTGCATCGCTCACCGCGAACCGATCCATCACGAGCTCAGTCATTCGCTCAGCAATATCGCGCAGCATCCAGCGATACTCGGAAAGGTACGAGAGTTTGCGCGATCGGACCTCAAGCTCCATCTGTCCGAGCGTTCCAGCGTCGGTACGGAGCACGACGCGTATCGTGCCGGTCGCTAATCCGGGCCGTAGTCGGCCAGATGCCCCGTCCGTGGTATCAGGCTGGAAAAGCTCTTCGGGATCGGCGATCAGTGGGCTACCGTTTGACCCGAGCATTTCCCAGGCGTATCGATATTCCATGCCCTCCAAAAGTTCAACGATACCAGCGGCAGAGTTTTCCGTTGGGATGCTATCGTCGGAACACCAAAGCGTTGCTAAAGGAGTGGCAGAGCGACGGGGTAACACCGCTATGCGCAACTTTGCGGTGATGTTCCCCGTCGAGTCGCGAAGAAGTGCGATAGCGTCTGAGGCAGCACGCACGGCTTATTCCGTAAAGCTAGCAAATTGATTGGCACGCAGGCTTCGAAGCATGCGTACCGTCTTAGCATAGGCGATGGGAAGTGCGGCACCTTGGCCTGGCATTTCGTCGATCTTAAATGTCGGAAGCTTGTCATCGGCCAGAATTGAATCCGGCAGATCTCGACAGAACTGCGCCAGCGCAAGGAGCGGCAGTTCGAGGCGTCTGCGCGATCCATGCAGTCTCGGCAGTACCTTTTGCATGACAATGCGATCCACGATCGATGCTAGGCCGTTGATTCCGGCCTCTTGTGCCAAGGCTGCAAATCGAATTGCCTCATAGAAGACACGATGGCCGAACTCGAGGTTGTACCGACTGAGGAGGTCGTGCAACTGCCGCAGGCGCGAGTTCAGCTCGTTGAGCGCGTCGCTCTGGCGACCTCGATGCCAGTTGTCGTCCTGCGCGATGCTCAGCAGTCCCCTTACCAGGTCCTGGTCCCCGGCAACGCATGGTTGCGGCTTGATCGCCTCGATCGAGAGGTCACTTGAGTGAACGCGAAACTCGAAAGTGTTGGCACGATCGAGAACTTTTGGCGAGAACATGTAGGTCGTTTCGTCGATGTTGACGGTGCCGACTATCCAGAGATTCCGCGGAAGCGGAACCTGCTTTTCTGCGTTGGCCTTCAGTCGCCAGCAGTCGTCCGTTCCCTTGTGAAGGTTTGGAATACACGGTTGCCCTGACTCCATACCTGATAGCACATCGGCGAAGTAGCGCTCGACGTGTGCGAGGTTCATCTCATCCAAAAGTAGCAAGTACGGATGCTGTGGATCTGCTGCCGCCTTCAAGATGAACTCCAACGGTGCGGGAACGGACCACGCCCGGCGCCCGTCTAGCTCCCGCTTAAGTGCGTCTTCGTATCCGAACAACGCTTCCGCACCTGTCCAGTCGGGACGGACTGCGGCGACGTGAAGTCGATCCTCGCCTAGCCACTCACCGAACCGAATGGCAATTTGTGTCTTACCCGAACCAGACAGTCCAGTCAAAATTGCTAACGGTTTCGTGATCAGGCTTGAAATGAAGGATGCGACAAGACCATGGTGGTGATCACCGAACTTCACACCACTGGTAGCTAGAGCGCTGCTGAATGCATCGATCGCTGCGCGAAGATCCGCTCTGACAGGAAATGGTTCGTCCGACTGCTCTAGATCAGTTGCATCCGGTAGCTCGCCCGCATCGTTGCCAGCCAGAACTTGGCTATAGATGTCGATTACATCATCCAAATCCTGTTGCAGCTCGGCCATCGGCAATGGTTGCGTGAGGTCGTACGTCGCGCGAACAAAGGATGTGTCATAGCGATCCGGCACTCGACCATATCGTCCTTTAAACCAATCCCTCACCGTTTGTGCTCCAGCCAGTTCGCCCCAGCTCAATCGGGACGCCCCCTCCTCGCTTACTCCATAGCACAGCAGTAATTGCTGCTGCTCCGCGTACAGAAGGAGGACGGGGTAGATGCCTTGGTTGACCGATTGTCCATCGCCAAGAAACGCGATCCAGGGAATCCGGGCGAAGTTGCCTTTGCCAAAACTCACTCGGACTTTTAGATCTCGGTATACGCTGAGGTAGCCCCTTGTTCCGAGTTCATTTCCATCACTCGCCTGTTTGAGAAAGCGACTGAGGAGTTCCGGAATGCCGTCTGACGACTCCTCCTTGGGTTCAACTTCGAAATCGAGGCGTCGCAGCAAGCGGAAGGCGGACGAAGCTTCGCCTCCGGAAAAGGCTGCACGATCTAGTGGCTCCCCCGTTGCTTGTTTAACAGCCAGGGACAGGACCAACTTAGGTGGGTAGCGTTTGCCGTCATAAACCAGATCGTAGCCAGTGGATTCCGCATCCTTCGGCACACCTTCTTGATCGATTTCGTGCAAAGCCAACCGAATGTGCTCTGCCGTTACGTTCTCAGTTGCTGCAGCGAATGTCTCGCTGCGCCACTCTCCCTTCAACGGCGGCACGTAATAGTCGAGCTGTGTTGTACCGCGCTCTGTTTCAAGGCGTTTTCGAATTGCTTGCAGTTCGCGGTCCAGTTGAACAGGATCCATGCGATTGACTACACGGCGCTCGTGTTTTGAATAGTGGCGAACAATAGTCTTGCGATCGTTCTGTCCAAAGATCCGTTCGAAGTCGTCGGGGAACAGCAGGAAGAGCAGCATGTGACGAAACTGTCTTGCTTCCCAATCGGGGACCTGGCGAAGCCATTCATCGAATGCCCAACCGTCACCGATCAACTCCAGTTGACGAATGCTGGTTAGCTCACTGAAGCGGCGGAGGAAGTTGATCAGGAAGACGAGCTCGCGCCATTGATTTTGATTGAAGCCGGGGCCAGCGCTACCGACACCTGCGAGCACGTCGTCATCTAGCCAGCGCGAGTCTGTCGGTAACGGTTCGCCGGACCACGACCAAATAGCCTGGATAGTCTTGCGTTTGTGGGCTGCTGTGAGGCTACTTGGGCAGAGGTACAGCAACCACATCATTTCTGCGACCAGTTGCTTCGCGGAGTGCGCGGCCGGTGCGAGCTGACTCTCTAATTTCTCAAGAAACTTTCCGTCTCCGAGATCGGGGTTACGTACGAAGTGCGCGTCGAGCAAGTCGAGAGCCGGCGATGTCCAAAGCGGTTGATTGGTCAAGATTGAGCGGCTACCTAAGAGCGCCGCGTCACGCCAGTGAATGGCCGCTTCTAAGATGGATTTGGGATCATCGTCTCCGCAGTACCTGCTCATACTTTGCCCCGTAGGTTTCTAGATCTGGCGCGATGCAATCAAGATTGCATCGCTAGATAATTCGTACTGTATTGTGGATCACAGCCGTTCGAGATCGGAATTGTACAAGCGCGAGCAATTCCATTGCGGATCGAAGCACTCGGAGCGACACGCTAATATCGCGCTGGATGCTAGGGCGTATTCCGGCCTGTGGGTCTCGCGCAAGCGATTTGTCGGTCCGCTGTTCGGCGGCAGCGGCGACGATGATCGAGCTACCTGGGTGTACTGACCCTGAACCAGAATTAGTCCCGGTCGGAAGTGGAGATTTCCGGCGTGCAAAATCTCGGGCTGAAAGAACAACGGCCGCTTCGACTGAGGCGGCCGTTGTTCTTTTTAGGCAGATTGCACGACAAACATGCTTAGGATATGTGTCCGTCTACCAGAGGTTAGACGTCAATATTCCCCGCCCTCAACGCATTGCTCTCAATAAACGCCCGCCGCGGCTCGACATCATCCCCCATGAGCGTAGTAAAGATCCCATCCGCAGCAATCGCGTCTTCGATCTGCACACGCAGCAACCGCCGCACCGCCGGATCCATCGTCGTTTCCCACAGCTGCTCGGGGTTCATCTCTCCCAGCCCCTTATACCGTTGCTTGGAGACGTTCCGCTCTGCATCCGCCAGCAACCACTTCATCGCGCTCTTGAAGTCCGCCACAGCCATGCTGCGCTCACCGCGCTTGATGACTGCCCCTTCCCCAATAAGCCCCTTGAACGTATTCGCGGTGGTCACGAGCTGCTGATAATCCGCCGTGTGCTGGAATTCCTGGTCGATGACCGAAACCCGCACGTTGCCGTGATGCGTACGCTCGACATGCAGCGCCCGCTGTTCGCGAACCGGATCATACGAAGGCACAACCCGCACTTCGTTCTTCAGCGCTTCGTCATGCAACGCAGCGTGCAAAGCCTTCGCCGAAGCCTCGGTCGAAGCCTCGTTGGAGAGGTCGATCACCACGCCATCCATGACGGCTTCCAGCGCGGCCGGGTCATACAACCGGCTCAACCGGTCAATGACGCTCTGCGACAGAAGATACGACCGCGCCAGCTCCCCAAGCGCATCGCCGGAAATTGCAGCCGCATTCTCACCCGGCACCAGCTCCGACCCTTGCAGCGCCAACCGCAGCATGTGCGCGTTCAGCTCCACATCGTCCTTCAGATACCGCTCGTCCTTGCCCGCCTTGATCTTGTAAAGCGGCGGCTGCGCGATATACACGTACCCGCGCTCGATCATGTCCGGCATCTGGCGATACAGGAACGTGAGCAGCAGCGTCCGGATGTGCGCACCGTCCACGTCCGCGTCGGTCATGATGATGATGCGGTGATAGCGCAGCTTGTCGAGGTTGTAATCGTCCTTGCCGATCCCGCACCCGAGCGCGGTCACGAGCGTGACGATCTGCTCCGACGACAGCAGCTTGTCGTAGCGCGCCTTCTCGACGTTCAGCACCTTGCCGCGCAGCGGCAGGATCGCCTGGAACTTCCGGTCACGACCTTGCTTGGCCGAGCCGCCTGCCGAGTCACCCTCGACGATGTAGATTTCGCACTTCGCCGGGTCTTTCTCCTGGCAGTCCGCGAGCTTGCCCGGCAGGCCGACGCCGTCGAGCACGCCCTTGCGGCGCGTCATCTCACGCGCCTTCCGCGCCGCATCACGCGCCCGAGCAGCTTCGACAATCTTCCCGCAGATGATCTTCGCGTCGATCGGCGTTTCGAGTAGGAACTCTTCCAGCGCCTTCGCGACGACTTCTTCAACCGGCGCCCGCACTTCGGACGACACCAGCTTGTCCTTCGTCTGCGAGCTGAACTTCGGCTCCGGCACCTTCACGGAAAGCACGCACGACAGCCCTTCGCGCATGTCGTCGCCGGTCGTCTCGACCTTCGCCTTCTTCGCGATTTCGTTGTCGGTGATGTACTTGTTGATGACGCGCGTCATCGCGGCCCGCAGGCCGGTCAGGTGCGTGCCGCCGTCGCGCTGCGGAATGTTGTTCGTGAAGCACAGCACGTTCTCGTTGTAGCTGTCGTTCCACTGCATCGCGACTTCGACGCCCACTCCATCCTTCTCGCCGTTGGCGAAGAAAACCGTCGGGTGCAGGTTGGTCTTCGTCTTGTTGATGTACTCGACGAAGCCCTTCACACCGCCGGCGAACGCGAAATCGTCTTCCTTGCCCGAACGAAGGTCGGTGAGGCGAATCCGCACGCCGTTGTTCAGGAACGAGAGCTCGCGCATCCGCTTCGCGAGGATGTCGTAGTGATACTCGACCGTGCCGAAAATCGTCGGATCGGCCATGAAGTGCACTTCGGTGCCGCGGTTCTCGGTGTCACCCGTCACCAGCATCGGCGACACTTCGACGCCGTCCACCTTCTCGAGCACACGATCCTGCGCGATGCCGCGATGGAACTCCATGAAGTGCTTCTTGCCGTTGCGGCGCACGGTGAGGCGCAGCCAGCTCGACAGCGCGTTCACGCACGACACACCCACGCCGTGCAGACCACCGGAAACCTTGTAGCTGTTCTGGTCGAACTTGCCGCCGGCATGCAGCTCGGTCATCACGATTTCCGCAGCACTGCGCTTCGGCTCGTGCTTGTCGTTCATCTTCACGTCGGTCGGAATCCCGCGGCCGTTGTCGGTCACGGAAATCGAGTTGTCGGCGTGAATCGTCACGTGGATGTCGTTGCAGTATCCGGCCAGCGCTTCGTCGATCGAGTTGTCGAGCACCTCGAACACGAGGTGGTGCAGACCGGTGCCGTCCGACGTGTCGCCGATGTACATCCCGGGGCGCTTGCGCACCGCTTCCAGACCTTCGAGGATCTGGATCGACGAGGCGCCGTAGCTGCTGTTATCGGGTTGCGAATTGTGCTGTTCACTCATGGATATCTTCCGGTTCTGCGAGGCCACTCTCGTGGCGGCGCGGTGCGTTTCAGCGAGAGAAATCGCCGGGCCGCTCCAGTTTCCTGGCCCGCCCCAGGCGCCGAAAAGGCACCAAAGGGACGGGTTGTCGGTTCGCCATAAAAACGCCAAAGGGGCTTGCCGCCCCCTGGTGTGTATCTTGATGTCGAGCGCGTCAGATGCGCATCGGCATCACGACATACTTGAATTCGTCGTTCTCGGGCACGGTGATCAGCGCGCTCGAGCTGGCGTCGCCGAGGCTCACCTGCACGGTGTCGACCTTCAGGTTCGCGAGCACGTCGAGCAGATACGTGACGTTGAAGCCGATGTCGACGGTATCGCCCTGGTAGGCGATTTCGAGTTCTTCCTGCGCCTCTTCCTGATCGGCGTTGGTCGACATGATCTTCAGCTGGCCCGGCGCGATGATGCAGCGCACGCCCTTGAACTTGTCCGAGGTCAGGATCGCCGCGCGTTGCAGCGAACGCTGCAGCTCTTCACGGCCGATTTCGAACGTGTTCTTGTGCGCCTTCGGAATCACGCGCTGGAAGTCGGGGAACTTGCCCTCGACGAGTTTCGACACGAGTTCGACCTGGCCGAACGTGAACTTGGCCTGGGTCTGCGCGATGTCGATGGTGACGGTGTCGTCGATGTCTTCGAGCAGGCGCTGCAGCTCGAGAATCGTCTTGCGCGGCACGATGACTTCCTGGCGGCCGAACGTGCCGCCTTCGATCTTCATCGACGAAAACGCGAGGCGGTGGCCGTCGGTGGCCACGGCCATCAGCTGGTCGCCGTCGACGACGAGCAGCATGCCGTTCAGGTAGTAGCGGATGTCCTGCTGCGCCATCGCGAAGTGCACCATGCCGAGCAACTGGCGGAACGACTTCTGCGGGACGGTCAGGGTCGCGCCGAAATCCTTTGCCTGCGCGACGGTCGGGAACTCGTCGGCCGCGAGCGTCTGCAGTGCGAAGCGGCTCTTGCCGGACTGAACGGTGAGGCGCTTGTCGGCGAGCGACAGCGTGACCTGGCCGTCAGGCATCGCGCGCAGGATGTCGAGCAGCTTGCGGGCCGCGACGGTGGTGGCCACCTGGTCGCCGCCGACGCCGAAATCGGCGCGCGTGGTGATCTGCAGCTCCAGGTCGGTCGACAGGAATGAAACGTCCGGGCCGTTCTTGGTGATCAGCAGGTTGGCGAGGATCGGCAACGTATGGCGGCGTTCGACGATGCCGCTGACCGTTTGCAGCGGCCTGAGGAGTGTGTCTCGTTCGGTCTTGACCAGTTGCATAGAGTTCCTTCGTTGAGTAACGGCCTGCAGCGCAGCAGCCACGCAGCGCCCCGCCGGCCGGGCTCTTGGCCCGCCACCACCGGGGCGGTCAAACCAGTATTGTGCCTCAAAACCGAACCGCCCCCCTTAAATTGGGGCGGAGGCCGAATTATCAAGCGCGGTGCGCGCGCTCAGCCCTTCAGCGTCTGTTCCAGCACGTGCAGCTCGTGGTTGAGCTGCGCGTCCTTGCTGCGCTCGTCCGCGATCTTGCGCACGGCGTGCAGCACGGTGGTGTGGTCACGCCCGCCGAACAGCTCGCCGATCTCCGGCAGGCTTTTCTGCGTCAGTTCCTTCGCCAGATACATCGCGATCTGCCGCGGCCGCGCGATGTTCGCGGGACGCTTCTTCGAGTACATGTCGGCGACCTTGATGTTGTAGAAGTCGGCGACGGTCTTCTGGATGTTCTCGACCGAAATCTGCCGGTTCTGCACGGTCAGCAGGTCCTTCAGCGCTTCCTTGGTCAGCTCGATCGAGATCTCGCGGCCGTGGAACTTCGAATACGCGAGGATCTTGCGCAGCGCGCCTTCGAGCTCGCGCACGTTCGAGCGCAGATGCTTCGCGACGAAGAACGCGACGTCTTCCGACAGGTTCACGCCTTCCGACTGCGCCTTGCGCATCAGGATCGCGACGCGCATTTCCAGCTCGGGCGGTTCGATCGCGACGGTGAGGCCCGAGTCGAAGCGCGAGATCAGGCGATCGTCGATGCCCGAGATCTCCTTCGGATACGTGTCGCTGGTGATGATCACCTGCGCCTTGTTCGCGACGAGCGCCTCGAACGCGTAGAAGAATTCCTCTTGCGTGCGCGACTTGCCGGAGAAGAACTGGATATCGTCGATCAGCAGCAGGTCGAGCGAGTGGTAGTAGCGCTTGAAGTCGTCGAACGCCTTGCGCTGGTACGCCTTCACCACGTCCGACACGTATTGCTCGGCATGGATGTAGCGGATCCGCGCGCCGGCCTTGTCGAGCAGCAGCTGGTTGCCGATCGCGTGGATCAGGTGGGTCTTGCCGAGGCCGACGCCGCCGTACAGGAACAGCGGGTTGTACGAGATGCCGGGGTTGTCCGCGACCTGGATCGCGGCGGCGCGCGCGAGCTGGTTGGCCTTACCGGTCACGAAGTTGTCGAACGTGAGCACGGGGTTCAGCTTCGAACGTTCGTACATCGAATCGGCTTCACCGCCGTTCGCGGGCGCGGCACCGGGGCCCGGGCGCCACGTGCGGCGGCCGGCGGCTGCTTCGTGCGCGGGCAGGCTCGGCAGGTCGATGTCGGCGTCGTCGGCGTTCAGGTGATGTGCGGCGGCCGCCGACGGCGTCATCGGCACGTCGGCCGGCGCGCTCGGGGCAGCGGCATTCGCGCTCAGGTTGGCGGCGATCGCGGCGACCTGAGCGGCGGGGCCGGTCGGGGCCAGCGGCGCGCGCGGGGCGGCCGTCGCGCCGCCTGCGGGGGCGCTGCGCATGCCGGCCTTCGGATCGAGGACGAACTGGACTTCGATCGGCGTGTTCCAGAATTCACGGGCCAGATCGGAGATCCGGCCCGAAAACTGGCTCTTGACCCAGTCCAGCTTGAAGCGGTTCGGCGCGGCGATGGACAGCGTGTTCGCCGACGCATCGAAGGCCACCGGGGCCAAGGGTTTGATCCACGTCACGTACTGCTGGGGCGTCAGCTCGCGCTCCAGCAGTGCGGAACAGTGTTGCCAGAAATCGTTCATCAAGTAGCTGTCGTTTTTTGCGTGCACAGCGCGGCTCGCCGGCGCCCTTGTCGCGGTTGCGCAACAAGGCCCGAAGCGGTCGTGCGAGCGTGCCTCGGACGCCTGCGTCACAGTCTTGGAGGGGCAGGCGCGGGCCGAAGCGGCGTGCGGGATTCTTGGAGATAAGGCGAGATTCTAACGCCAAACGCGGCCACAGCGGGACTTATCCACAGGCTGCGGTTGTGGGTCGCGGGGCCGGATCGGAGTGGCTCGGCACAGGCGAGCGACTCCTAAAGTATTGACCGTCAAGAGAAAAACGGTTTAAATAGCGGGTTCCGCGAAAACCAATCCTGTATTCCCGGCGATTGCGTTCGCCCGAATGCCTCCGGTTAAGGGCACGCGGTCCCCTGAATTTCGACATTCTCGAACAAGTGAGAACATCATGAAACGTACTTACCAACCGTCCGTGACGCGCCGCAAGCGCACCCATGGCTTCCGTGTCCGCATGAAGACGGCAGGTGGCCGCAAGGTCATCAACGCTCGCCGCGCGAAGGGCCGCAAGCGCCTCGCCATCTAAGGCAGGTTGCGCGCTGTGTCCGCCGTCCGCAGTCCTGCGGAAGGTGCCGTCGAGCCGGGTGCGAATCCGTCGCAGACGAAAGCCGCCTTCCCGAAAGCTGCGCGACTTCTGAAAACGGATGAATTTTCATCCGTTTTTCGTTTGCGCCCCTGGCGGCGTTCCGCGCACTTCGTGATTTACGGCAAGCCGACCGGCCAGCCTGCCCGCCTGGGGCTCGTCATCGGCAAGAAGTATGCGCCGCGTGCAGTCACGCGTAACCTCGTGAAGCGGCTGGCGCGCGACGCGTTTCGCCTGCGCCGCGCCGAATTCGCCGGTTACGACCTGCTGCTGCGGCAGCACACGCGCTTCGACAAGAAAGCGCTGCCGAGCGCGGCTTCCGCCCCGCTCGCGGCGATGTGCGCGGCCGAAATCCGTGAGCTGCTCGACAGGGCGGTTCGGGAGATCGCGCGCCGTGCGTCGAAGCCCGCGTCCGAGTGACGCATCCGTTCGCGGTGCGGCGTTCGCGCCCGCCCGGCCGGTTTTGACGCGGCGTCGAATGGCGCCGCCCAAGGTATGAAAACGGTATTGATCGCCTTGCTGCGCTTCTACAAGGTTGCCGTGAGCCCGATGCTCGGCAACCGTTGCCGTTTTTATCCTTCCTGTTCGGATTACGCGCGCGAGGCAATCCAGTATCATGGCGCCGCGCGCGGCACGTATCTCGCCGTCAGGCGCGTGTGCCGATGCCATCCGTTTTCCGCGGGCGGCATCGACCTCGTCCCGCCGCCCAACTCCGACACTCGCGCTCGCGGCGAAGCCGACGCGCGGTCCCATCGACTCTGAGACAACGCATGGATATCAAACGCACCGTCCTATGGGTGATCTTCTTCATGTCAGCTGTCATGCTGTACGACAACTGGCAGCGCGACCATGGACGCCCGTCGATGTTCTTCCCGAGCGCCACGCAGACGGCCCCCGCGGCCGTGGCAGGCGGCGCTTCGGGCACGGGCGCGACGACGACCGCAGGTGACGCACCGGCCGCCGCGGCGGGCACCGCACCGTCGACGACGGCGCCGGCCGCGCAGGCGCAGCTCGTGAAGTTCTCGACCGACGTGTATGACGGCGAAATCGACACGCGTGGCGGCACGCTCGCGAAGCTGACGCTGAAGAAGCAGGGCGACGGCAAGCAGCCCGACCTGTACATCACGCTGTTCGACCACACGGCCGGCCACACGTATCTCGCACGTACGGGCCTGCTCGGCGGCGACTTCCCGAACCACAACGACGTCTACACGCAGGTCAATGCGGGCCCGACGTCGCTGACGGGCGACCAGAACACGCTGAAGCTGTCGTTCGAATCGCCGGTGAAGGGCGGCGTGAAGGTCGTGAAGACCTACACGTTCACGCGCGGCAGCTACGTGATCGGCGTCGACACCAAGATCGACAACGTCGGCACGGCACCGGTCACGCCGACGGTCTACATGGAACTGGTGCGCGACAACACGGCCGTCGAAACGCCGATGTTCTCGCACACGTTCCTCGGGCCGGCGGTCTATACGGACGCGAAGCACTTCCAGAAGATCAACTTCAGCGACCTCGACAAGAACAAGGCCGACTTCGTGAACTCTGCCGACAACGGCTGGGTCGCGATGGTGCAGCACTACTTCGCGTCGGCCTGGATTCCGCAGCAGGGCGCGAAGCGCGACATCTACGCTGAAAAGATCGATCCGACGCTGTACCGCGTGGGCGTGAAGCAGCCGGTGGCCGCGATCGCACCGGGCCAGTCGGCCGACGTGCAGGCACGCCTGTTCGCCGGTCCGGAAGAAGAGCGCATGCTCGAAGGCATCGCGCCGGGCCTGGAACTCGTGAAGGACTACGGCTGGGTGACGATCATCGCGAAGCCGCTGTTCTGGCTGCTCGAGAAGATCCACGGCGTCGTCGGCAACTGGGGCTGGGCGATCGTGCTGCTGACCGTCCTGATCAAGGCCGTGTTCTTCCCGCTGTCGGCCGCGAGCTACAAGTCGATGGCGCGCATGAAGGAAATCACGCCGCGCATGCAGGCGCTGCGCGAACGCTTCAAGAGCGATCCGCAGAAGATGAATGCCGCGCTGATGGAGCTGTACAAGACCGAGAAGGTCAATCCGTTCGGCGGCTGCCTGCCGGTCGTGATCCAGATCCCGGTGTTCATTTCGCTCTACTGGGTGCTGCTCGCCTCGGTCGAAATGCGCGGTGCGCCGTGGATTCTGTGGATTCACGACCTGTCGCAGCGCGATCCGTTCTTCATCCTGCCGGTGCTGATGGCCGTCTCGATGTTCGTGCAGACGAGCCTGAACCCGACGCCGCCGGACCCGGTCCAGGCGAAGATGATGAAGTTCATGCCGATCGCGTTCTCGGTGATGTTCTTCTTCTTCCCGGCCGGTCTGGTGCTGTACTACGTCGTGAACAACGTGCTGTCGATCGCGCAGCAGTACTACATCACGCGCCAGCTCGGCGGCGGCAAGAAGGCCTGACGCATGTCGCACACGCGGGCGGCCAGCCGCCCGCGATGCGCGCAAAAAAGCCGCATGGTTTTATCCATGCGGCTTTTTTGTTTCCGGCGGATGGTGGCGCGGCGGCGCGGCGGCGTGTGCGGAGTCCCACCGCTGCCGTTCAGGCTTTCTTCGCTTCGATTTTCGCGTCGCTGCCGTAGAACTGCTCGATCAGTTCCTGAACGAGGTAACGTTGATGCGGCGGTAGCGCCTCGATCTTCGACGCGAGTTCGATCGTCTCGGGCGTTGGCGGATAGCGCTCGTCGCGCGGCAGCGGTTGCGGCGTCAGATGTTCGGTCACGCTCGGCGATGGGCCGTAATGCAGCCAATGCAGTTCGACGCGCAACCAGTCGGCGAGCGTTTCGAGTTTGTCCGGCGTCGGAATCGTCCGACCGGTCAGCCATTTGTGCGCGGTTTGCGGTGAAACCGGTTGCGCACCGTGGTGACGCAGATTGAACCGGTTCGCGAGTTCGGTCGCGCCGGTGACCTTCTCCGGGCTGCGCCTCAAGGCGAATTTCAGGCGTTCCGAAAACGCTGATTTTTCTTCGGGTGTCGGCATGGGGTGATTGTGCAATTCCACCGACGCCTATCAGACAACCGCGCAGGCTAAATGTAGCTCATTTAGACGAATCCGAACTTGCTGCGGAGCGTATCGAGGAATCGGGAGCCCGGTCAATCGGACAGGCATACTCGTCTGAAAGGGACAGTACGTGTCGGCGTGGAATTGATACTCGCCTTAGCTCCGTCGGGATAAATTCGGGCGATTCCGAAACCGACGCGGCGTCCGGTAGCGTGCGGGCCGGCACGCTACAATGCCGGCGTCCCGATGCCCAAGTCGTTGCGCGGGCGCATCATTGACCCTCTGTTCATCCGATTCATCCGATTCCCATGCTTGCTACCGATTCCGATCCGATCGTCGCCATTGCCACTGCTGCCGGCCGGGGTGGCATCGGCGTCGTCCGCGTTTCGTTCGGGCGCGGCGGCGAGGCGGCCGCGCTGCCGCTGATCGACGCGTTGTGCGGGCAGCGGCTCGCACCGCGCCATGCGAGCTACGTTCCGTTTCTCGACGAGCACGGCGCGCCGCTCGACCGCGGGATCGCGCTGTATTTCACCGCGCCGCATTCGTACACCGGCGAGCACGTGCTGGAACTGCAGGGGCATGGCGGGCCAATCGTGATGCAGCTGCTGCTGCAGCGCTGCCTGGATGCGGGGCGCGGCTTCGGGCTGCGGCTCGCGGAACCGGGCGAGTTCACGCGGCGTGCGTTTCTGAATGACAAGCTGGACCTGGCGCAGGCCGAGGCGGTCGCCGACCTGATCGAGGCGAGTACCGAAGCGGCGGCGCGTTCGGCCGGGCGCTCGCTCGACGGCGCGTTCTCGCGGCAGATCCAGGCGCTCGTCGAGGATGTGATCACGCTGCGGATGCTGGTCGAGGCGACGCTCGATTTCCCGGAAGAGGAAATCGACTTCCTGGAAGCGGCCGATGCGCGCGGCAAGCTCGCGAAGATCCGCGAGCAACTGGCGCACGTGCTCGGCGATGCGCGCCAGGGGGCGCTGCTGCGCGAGGGGCTGTCGGTCGTGCTCGCGGGGCAGCCGAACGTCGGCAAGTCGTCGCTGCTGAATGCGCTGGCCGGCGCGGAGTTGGCGATCGTCACGCCGATCGCGGGCACGACGCGCGACAAGGTCGCGCAGACGATCCAGGTCGAGGGGATTCCGCTGCACATCATCGATACGGCCGGGTTGCGCGAGACGGAGGACGAAGTCGAGCGGATCGGGATCGCGCGGACATGGAGCGAGATCGAGCGCGCGGACGTCGTGCTGCACCTGCTCGATTCGCGCACGGGGATGACGGCGGACGACGAGGCGATCGCGGCGCGGTTCCCGCGTGGCGTGCCGGTGGTGCGGGTGCTGAACAAGACGGATCTGACCGGCGTGCCGGCGTGCGTCGAGCATCCGGCGGCCGAAGGCGACCTGACCGAGGTGCATCTGTCGGCGAAGCGCGGTGACGGGATCGACATGCTGCGCGCGGAGCTACTGCGAATCGCGGGATGGCAGGCCGGGGCCGAAGGCGTTTATCTGGCGCGCGAACGGCATTTGATCGCGCTGCGGGCTGCGCAGGCGCATCTCACGCAGGCGGCCGATCATGCGGAGCAGAGGGCGCAATCGCTCGATCTGTTTGCCGAGGAACTGCGGCTCGCGCAGGAGCAGCTCAATGCGATTACCGGTGAGTTCACTTCGGATGATCTGCTGGGGGTGATTTTCAGCAGGTTTTGTATCGGGAAGTGAGCGGGCACTTCACGTCCCGCTGTTTCCCTTTGATGCATCGGTCCCGTTCCGGGATGAGCGCCTTTCCGATGGCGGACGCCGTGCCACGCACCAAGCGGCGGACCATTCACCGCTGATGTCGGGAAAGCTTGCCGAGATCGGCTTCGAGTTCGAGGCCAGATGTGATGTGGTCAGAATCCAGAGATACGCGCCGAAGTCTTGCGAAGACTTTCCAGCGGTTCATGAGGAAAGACGCGATTGCCGCTCCCGGCAGTCCGGATCAATCGGCTGATCCGATCCGGATGGCGCAATCGCGGCGGCCGGGGCGGAATGCATCAATCCCAATGCCGATGATGATGGTAATACCCGCCACCGCCGTAATACCCGCCACCATCGGGCACCACGATACAGCCGCTCAGCAACACGGCCACGCCGGCAATCAGCAAAAGGGTTTTCTTCATCGCGTTCACCTGCTCGGATTCGACATGAATCCAGCATAGCGAGCGCCGTCGACACGGGCTGTAAGCGATCGTTTCCCGGTGCCGCAATCCGTAACGGCGGATTATTCCGGTCACAATGACCGTAACAAATCGCCAATCCGCAGACGTTTTCACGCCACGACGACGCGGTTTCGCCCCGCATCCTTCGCGTGGTACAGCGCGGCATCGGCGGCTTCGATCAATGCATCGGGCGTCGACAGATCCTCGGCCGACACCGTCGCGCAACCGACGCTGACGCTCACGCGCCCCGCCGGCGACGAAGGCATCGCGAGATCGAGCCGCAGCACCGCTTCGCGCGCTTCCTCGGCAACGATCCGCGCACCGCGCGCACCGGTGTTCGGCAGCACGATCGCAAACTCCTCGCCGCCATAGCGCGCGACGATATCCGCGGGACGCCGCACCACAGCGGTGAGCGCATTCGCGACGGCGATCAGGCATGCATCGCCCTTCACGTGACCGAACGCGTCGTTGTAGGCCTTGAAGTGATCGACGTCGATCATCAGCAGCGACAACGGCTCGCTTTGCCGCCGCGCCTGCAGGAACAACGTGTGGAAGTGATCGTTGAAGTGGCTGCGGTTGAACGCGCCGGTCAGCCCGTCGCGCGCGGACGAACGAACCAGCGTCGCATGTGCTTCGAACAGCTCCTGATACAGCTTCGTCACCTCCCATGCGAGCACGCACACGAGTACGCCGGGCGTGAACATGCTGAACATGCGCGCGAGATACCAGCCGACCGTGAAGCGATTCGTGGTCAGCAGGTTCAGCGTCGTGTCGGTGAGGCAGGCGAGCACCGCGATCGCGAGCCACAGGTCGAGCGTCGTGCGCAGCCGGCCGGCGGCCAGCACGGCGACGAGCGCGAGCGCATTGAGGATCCATACGACCAGCGCGATCCCGTTGACGGGCAGTACGGCCGCGTCGGCCGGCGGATGGAACGCGGGCGGCAGTGCCACGTTCAGCGCGAGCACGCACAGCAGCGCAGCCGCGATGGCAGGGCCGCCGACCAGCGCGAACGTCCACAAACGCGTCTGCGCCGCGCCGATCGGCGTACGCGTGAGCCGCTCGCGCGCGAGCAGCGCGGCCATCACGAAGCACGGAAAGCCGGCATGCCAGAAGATCCACATCCACGCGGCGCTTTGCGGACGCGCGCCGAGCAGGCCGTGCGGCGCGAACACGCCGGGAAAGGTGAGCAACTGCAATGCGACGGCGAGTGCGGTGAACGCATAGGCGCCGCCGAGCGCACCGAGCACGGGCTGGCGGGTGACGGTGAACTGCGCGCCGAGGAAGAAGGCGGCGATGCTCGCGGTGGTGAACACGGTCAGCGCGCACATCGGCATGAACGGCTCGACGGCCGGCAGCGCGACGTTCGCGTGAGGCATCGCGATCCCGAGCGCGAGCACGATGACGAGCGCCGTCAGTGCGCCGAACCAGAGCTGACGACGCGTCGTGTGCTGGATCAGAATGCCTTCCATGGATTTCCCCCGGGCGCTCGTGCGGTCACGCCCGGTCTTGGCGCCGGGCGGCATGCATCCGGCCGCGATGCGACCGGTGCGGCCCGATCCTATCGCGTTATTGGCGCGCGCTCAAATCCCGAGGCCGGGGCCGAAGTTGCCGGCGACCCAGCGCGTGACGGCATCGACGTCCGCATAGTCCTGTTCGGGCAGGCCGTCGAGCATCGACAGCACTTCGTTGCTCGCGCCGGCGTCGCGTGCGGCGTCGACGATCGCATCTTTGTTCGCCGGGTAGCGGACGGCGGCCAGCACGTCGGCGATCTGCAGATCGATCGCTTCGCCAGGGATATCGTGCGGAGGGAGGGCGGGTTTGTCGTTCACGTCGGCGTCTCGCTGGTTGAGCGGGAATGGGTTCGTAGCGGAAGGGGCACCGTTCGGCTCGGGGCGACCGGCCCCGGACGGAGTGCCTGCGGGGATGGCGATCGACTCAGTGCCCGCGCCGCACGCGACGCCACGGATGCTTCCAGTCGATATGCGGTGCGTTTTCGTCGCGCGGGTGCTGCCGCCGATGTTCCTGCCACAGTTCGTCGGAGAACAGTGCAGCCACGATCACGAGTGGCAATACGAGGAAGATGCCGAGTATGACTTGCTCGATCACGATAGCCTCCTTGCGGTGGCAGGAACCCTTGTTCCCATTCTAGGCTCTGAACTTCGCCCGCGGTCAACTTCTTACAGCGCGGAACGCGCCCCGGTCGCAGTGCTGCGGCACGGACGTTTCACACGCACGCGGGCATCAAAAAGGACACGACCATGCAACTCCAGAACGACAAGCACACGCTTGCACTGCGGCCGCTGGAGCGTCAGGACCTGCGCTTCGTTCACGAGCTGAACAACGACGCGAAGATCATGCGCTACTGGTTCGAGGAGCCGTACGAAACATTCTCCGAGCTGTCGCAACTGTATGACCGCCACGTGCACGACCAGCGCGAGCGCCGCTTCGTCGCGGTCGATCCTCAGGACGAACTGGTCGGCCTCGTCGAGCTGATCGAGCTCGACTACATTCACCGTCGCGGCGAGTTCCAGATCATCATCGCGCCCCAGTGCCAGGGGCGCGGCTATGCGGGCCAGGCGACGCGCCTCGCGATCGAATATGCGTTCAAGGTGCTGAACATGCGCAAGCTGTACCTGATCGTCGATACGTCGAATGCGGCGGCAATCCACGTGTACGAGAAATGCGGATTCCAGCACGAGGCGGAATTGAAGGAAGAATTTTTCGGAAACGGCGCGTATCACAACGCTTATCGCATGTGTATCTTCCAGCGCGATTATTTCGAGCGGCCGCAATCAGTCTGAATAACGCCGGGTAAAACACAGGTGAAGACGCCCCTGCGGCCACGCGCTGCGGGCGCACGGCCCATTCGGGAAAATACGGGTAAATACGAGTGCGCTTATACCTGGCATTTTTCTTGTATCAGGTAAATCCGGTTCCGCACTGCGGTAAATTCATATCGTTTCGGATGACTTTGTGTGCAACGCATCAAAATGGTCTCGATATTGAAATGAATTATCCAAACCGTTCAATCGGCGTATTGCAATTTCGCTGACGGTCTTGCGGGACAACGCATTGCGCCCGGCGGCGCGGGCGAATTCGCCTGATGACAGCCGCCGCCGCGCGTGCGCGGCAAGCAAAAAATCCGAGGTGCGCACGGTGCGACAATTCGCCGCTATTGCGGTCGCACAACAAATGTGCTTGCTATCGCTTGCCAGTCTTCTAAATTGAAAAACGCGGGTTCACGATCACCTTTAAACACATAGCTAACCGAGCCTGGTGCCCGCAAGCCTGGAGACAGAACATGATGAAGCGTACCGGTGTCCTTTTCGCCCTTGTCGGCGCATTTTCCCTGGTGTCGATCGCCCAGGCGGGCGGCGATGCGGCTGTCCAGCCGAAGCAGGAAATCCAGCTGACGAAGAATGCATGGGGCTGTCTGTCGAAGGACAAT
This sequence comes from Burkholderia sp. Bp9004, assembly GCF_003858025.1. Lineage (NCBI taxonomy): Bacteria > Pseudomonadati > Pseudomonadota > Betaproteobacteria > Burkholderiales > Burkholderiaceae > Burkholderia > Burkholderia sp. Bp9004. Next base: position 21,036 of record NZ_QTQD01000049.1, read on the forward strand.
CTGGACTCCGTACTGAGTCACGAGCGTGACGGCAAGTCGCAGGCGAAGCAGCAATACTTCGACGACTACCGTTGCCTGTCGGTGCCGGAAGGCCAGCGCTTCCGCGTGGTGTCGGTCGATCAGGGCGACGTCCAGTTCGTCAGCGCCGACAACAGCGACCAGCAGGGCCTCTGGACCGATTCGCGCTTCGTCAAGCAGTAACCCGCACGCACCTCTCGCACCCGCGCGCCGGCCGGAACTGCCGGTGGCGCGGCACGAACGCGGCCCGGCCGATGCCGGGCCGTCGTGCTGTGGAGCGCCCGTCACGCGCCGGGCGGCGCGCATTCGGTATCATCACGGCCCGACCGAACCGAATGCCCGCCCGGGCCGTATCCGCATGGCGCTGAAATCCACGATCTACAAAGCCGAGCTTCAAATTGCCGACATGGATCGGCACTACTACGCCGATCACGCGTTGACGGTCGCCCGTCACCCGTCGGAAACCGACGACCGGATGATGGTGCGCATCGTCGCGTTCGCGCTGTTCGCGCACGAGCGTCTCGAGTTCTGCAAGGGGCTGTCGGACGTCGACGAGCCCGATCTGTGGCAGAAGGACCTGACGGGCGCGATCGACGTGTGGATCGAGGCTGGCCAGCCCGACGAGCGGCGCATCTCGAAGGCGGCCGGCCGCGCCGGGCAGGTCACGGTGATTGCGTACGGCGGCAAGACCTCGGACATCTGGTGGCAGGGCGTGCGCAGCAAGGTGGAGCGACTGCGCAACGTCCAGGTGCTGTCGCTGGCCGACGGCGTCGCGGCCGCGCTCGGGCGTCTCGCCGAGCGTACGATGCGCCTGCAGTGCACGGTCCAGGACGGCGCCGCCTGGATCTCGAGCGCCGATCACGATCCCGTCGCGGTCGAATGGACGGTCCTGAAGGCGCGCGCCGGCGCGTGACGGCCGGCGCTCAGCCGAGCGCGGCGGGCGGCCCCTTGAATTCCAGCATGTTCCCTTCGGGATCGAACAGATAGATCGACGGCCCGTAGCCGCCTGCACCGTAGCGTTCGGCGGGGGCGCCAGGGCGCGCACCATGCGCGGCGAAATGCTCGATCAGTACATCGGGGTCGAATGGCTCGACGCGCAGGCATAGATGGTCGAGATTGCGGCCGGTGCCGGGCGGGCCGCTGTCGGGACGGTCGATCGGGCCGCCAACCGACAGCAGGTCGATCAGCGCGTCGCCGGCGCGCAACTGTACAAGGCCCAGGTCGGGTTGTTCTTTCTCCACGTGGCAGCCGACGGCATCGCAGTAAAAGCGCGTCATCGCAGCCATGTCGGTCACGCGCAGCACGACGTGATCGATCGCGCGGATGGTCGGTTTCATGAGCGGGCACTCCTTCGCGGATGGCGTGCACCGAGTGTAGACCGCGCCGGCGACGCATGCCGGAACGGGCGCGATCGACGGACGAAAAAAAGCCCGTTCACGCAGAGCGGAACGGGCTTAATCCATATCAGGAGGAGACATGGAGGAGACAGTTCCAACTATACACACGGCGATGGTGCGTTGCAATATTCCGAGTGTAAAAAATGGTCAGCACGGCGATTTGTCGCATCCGCACTGCAGCAAAATGGTGACGCGATGATGACGAAAGCGGCGTGGACGCAGCGGCTGCGTGGCTTTTCGTCTGTTTGAACGGGTTCAATGTGCCCCCGATTGTTTTCCCGAGTTAGTCTCGGGTTTCGCCGGCGCGAATCACAGAGCAAGATTCAGGGCGCGACGGCCCATGCCGATGTCTAGAGTAGGCACCATCTACACTGGAGAGTGCGAGGTTCAGATGAAAGCCGCCTATTCGACCGACGATGCCCGCTGGGGCGCCGTGACCGCCCGCGATCCGCATGCGGACGGCGCGTTCTTCTATGCCGTGCGCACGACCGGCGTGTTCTGCCGCCCGAGCTGCGCGTCACGGCTGCCGCGGCGCGAGCACGTGTCCTTCTTTGCCGATCCGGCCGCCGCGCGTGCGGCCGGCTTCCGCCCATGCAAGCGCTGCCAGCCGGAAGGGTTGCCGCGCGAGCTCGAGATCGTCAACCGCGCGTGCGCGGTGCTCGACGCGCATTCGGAGCGGCTCACGCTGCAGCAGCTGAGCGACGCCGTGCACGTGAGCCCGTTCCACCTGCAGCGGCTGTTCAAGCGCGTGGTCGGCGTGTCGCCGCGGCAGTATCAGGCCGCGCAGCGCGGCGCTGCCTTGCGCGAGGCGCTGCAAAGCGGGCAGCCGGTCACGCAGGCGGCCGTCGACGCGGGGTTCAACTCGCCGTCGCGGCTCTACGCATCGGTGCCGCGCGAGCTGGGCATGGCGCCGTCCGCGTTCCGTCGTCAGGGCGCCGGCTCGAGAATCGATTATGCGACCGCGTCGACGCCGCTCGGCACGGTGCTCGTCGCCGCGACCGAACAGGGCATCTGCCGGATCGCGTTCGGCGACGAACCGGCGTCGCTCGTCGGCGAATTGAAGGACGCGTTCGCGCGTGCCGAGCTGGTCGAATCGCCGTCGCGGCTTGCGCCGTTCGTCGCGCAGATCCGCGCGTATCTGGACGGCACGCGGCACGCGTTCGACCTGCCGCTCGACATTGCGCCGACCGCGTTCCAGCAGCGCGTGTGGGAAGCGCTGACGCACATCCCGTACGGGCAAACGCGCAGCTATTCGGAGATTGCCGAGGCGCTGGGTTCGCCGCGCGCGGTGCGGGCTGTCGCATCGGCCTGCGCGTCGAACCCGGTCGCGCTCGCGATCCCGTGCCACCGTGTCGTGCAGAAGGGCGGCGCGCTCGCCGGCTATCGCTGGGGCGTGCGCCGCAAGGCGACGCTGCTCGCGTCCGAGGCGCGCCACGTGCGCGACGATGAAACCGAAGCCGTTGCGGAGGGCAACGCAGTTTGAGCATCGACAAAACCACCACGACATCGATCGCGAACGGCGGCCACGTGCCGCCGTCCGTGCAGATGGCGCTGCGCTTCAAGGCGCCGTACGACTGGGCGCGCGTGCTGCGCTTCTTCAGCGGACGGGCGATTCCGGGTGTCGAACAGGTCGTCGACGGCATGTATCGCCGGATCGTCGATCTGAACGGCGACGCGGGCAGGCTCGTCGTCACGAAGCATCCGCGCCGGCATTGCCTGATCGCGACGCTCGAAGGGGCGGCCGCGCGGCATGTCGACGATGCATTCGCGCAGCGCGTCGCATCGATGTTCGACCTTGGCGCCGACCCGGCCGCGATCGGCGGCGGACTCGCGCGCGACCCGTGGTTCGCGCCGCTCGTCGAGGCCGCGCCGGGGCTGCGCGTGCCGGGCGCCTGGTCGGGATTCGAGCTCGCGGTGCGCGCGATCGTCGGCCAGCAGGTGAGCGTGAAGGCGGCGACGACGATCGTCGGCCGGCTCGTCCAGCGGGCCGGCGAGCGCGTCGTGCACGACGACGGCATGGCGGCGCCGGACGGCGCCCCCGCTTGGCGATTTCCGACGCCGGACGCGCTCGCCGCATGCGATCTGGAGAAGATCGGGATGCCGGGCAAGCGGGCCGCGGCGCTGACGGGCATGGCGCGCGCGGTGGCGGCCGGCCACGTGCCGCTCGATCCCGCGCAGGCCGATCTTGCGACGCTGCGTCGCGCGTGGCTCGACCTGCCCGGCATCGGCCCGTGGACCGTCGAATACATCGCGATGCGCGCGTGGCGCGACCCGGACGCGTGGCCGGCGTCCGATCTGGTGCTGATGCAGTCGATCGCGGCGCGCGATCCGTCGCTCGACCGGCTCGCGAGCCAGAAAAGCCGGACCGAAGGCTGGCGGCCGTGGCGTGCGTATGCGGCGCTTCATTTGTGGAACGACGTGGCGGACCGGGCCGGCGGCGCGCGCGGCGGATGACGGTCTTGGCCGCAGGCCGGCGGGTGCGACCGGGCAGGGCCGCGACGCAACGCGCAAGGGGCATCACGCCGGCAGCGATCGGTCGGTGATCCTCATGGTTGCGACGTTTGACGGTGATCAACCCGCTCCGGTGTCTGACGCCCCGGCGCGTACGCTTGGCCCGGCCGTGACGACGATGCATCGCGGCTTCGGCTGAACGGGTTGCACCTGACGGCGCTGCCGTGCTCGTCGCTCACGTTCCCTCCGATGAATGTCGCGTGATTGTTGCGTCCGTCGGTGCCGACGACGGTCAGTCGTGCGCGCGGCGTTCGTTGCCATCGTCCCGCCCGACGGCCCGCCGCGGCCGGCGCGCACCGCCCGGCGCCACCTCAAGCGCGTGTTACGGCGAGATGTTAAAGTGCCCGCTACCAACGAAGCGACCAATAATCCAGCCGGCCGCGCGCGGCATTTCGCGCGCGGCCGTCACGCACTTGCGTCTCCATGTCGAACACCATGACTCACCGCCAGTCCGAACTGCTGCTGAATCGTCTCGAAGCGCTGAGCTCGGGCCCGACGCGGCAGCATCTGCCCGACGGCCTGCGCGGCATCGAAAAGGAAAGCCTGCGCGTGACGCGCGACGGGATGATCGCGTTCACGCCGCATCCGCGCGCGCTCGGTTCAGCCCTCACGCACCCGTCATTGACGACCGACTATTCCGAAGCGCTGATCGAACTGATCACGCCGGCGGAAGGCGACGCGTCGATCACGCTCGAACGTCTCGACGATCTGCACCGCTACGTGTATGCGTCGCTCGGCGACGAGATGCTGTGGAACGACTCGATGCCGGGCCTGCTGCCGGCCGACGATGAAATTCCGATCGCCGACTACGGCACGTCGAACATCGGCCGCCTGAAGACGGTGTACCGCCGCGGCCTCGCGTATCGCTACGGCCGCACGATGCAGTGCATCGCCGGCATCCACTACAACTACTCGCTGCACGAGGAAGTGTGGCGGCGCCTGCATGCGGAAGAGGGCTCGACGGCCACGCTCGTCGACTACCAGTCGGAGCGCTATCTCGCGCAGATCCGCAACTTCCGCCGCCGCAGCTGGCTCTTGATGTACCTGTTCGGCGCATCGCCCGCGCTCGACGCGAAATTCCTGCGCGGCAAGCCGCACAAGCTCGACGCGTTCGATGCCGATACGCTGTACCGGCCGTACGCGACCAGCCTGCGGATGAGCGACCTCGGTTACTCGAACACGACCGCGCAGGCCGCGCTGCACGTCGACTACAACACGCTGCCTGGCTATCTCGATGCGCTGTCGAAGGCCGTGAGCGAGCCGTATCCGCCGTACGAGGCGATCGGCACGCATCGCGACGGCGAGTGGATCCAGATCAACACGAACGTGCTGCAGATCGAGAACGAGTTCTACTCGACGATCCGGCCGAAGCGCGTCACGTATTCGGGCGAGCGTCCGCTGCATGCGCTCGCGTCGCGCGGCGTGCAGTACATCGAAGTGCGCTGCCTCGACATCGATCCGTTCGAGCCGACCGGCATCGCGCTGGAGACCGCACGCTTCATCGACGCGTTCCTGCTTGCCTGCGCGCTCGACGAGAGCCCCGCGCTCGACTGCGACGCGTACAAGGAAGCGAATGCGAACTTTGGCAGCGTGACGATGGAAGGGCGCAAGCCGGGGCTCACGCTGGTGCGCGACGGCCAGCCGGTCACGCTGCAGGCGTGGGCGGACGACCTGATGGCCGATATCGAGACCGTCGGGCGCCGTCTGGACGAGATCCGCGGCGGCGACGAGCATGCGCGTGCGATTGCCGCGCAGCGCGAGAAACTCGCCGATCCGGAGCGCACGCCGTCGGCGCGCGTGCTGCGCACGATGCGCGAGAACGGTCAGTCGTTCCTCGCGTTCGCGCTCGCGCACAGCGAGGCGCACGCCGCGCATTTCCGCGCGAACCCGCCGTCGGCGGAGACGATGCGCACCGAGCAGGCGCTCGCGGCGAAGTCGCTGGCCGAGCAGGCCGAACTGGAAGCGAAGGAGGCCGGATCGTTCGATGCGTTCGTCGCGGCCTATCGTGCCTATACGCTGAACCGCTTCAGCGTTTGATGGCCGCCGCCCGCTGCGCGTCGCGCGGCGGGCAGGCCGGCGGCGGGCCGGATGGTGGCGCGGTCACGCGCCCGGCCGGGTTTCAGCCGCTTCAGTGATGCGCGTATGTGTCGCGATCGGCCACGCGCGGCAGCGCCGGCTTCCCTGATTCCACATTCGCGTGGCCGTCGTTGCCGTGGCCGGCCGCATCGCCGCGCGCCTGCGCGGCGCGCTGCATGACCGCCTGCATGTTTTGCGGAAAGTCGGGACCGCTGGCGAGGCTCGGCCGATAGCCGGCGGCCTGCAGTTCCGCGAGTTCCTGGCGAACTTGCGCGCGCGTCAGCGTCGACTCAGCCTGAGCCTGGGCGGCGACGGCCGAGCCGATCAGCACCAACGCGTACGCCGCAAGTTTCATGGTTTTCATCGTGTTTGCTCCGTGAGCGTTCCGGAGCCGCGCCTTCGTCGGCGCGGGCGGAATCGATGCAGCGAGTCTAGGCTTCGGATGCCAAACGAAACACCCCGCGTCCCGTCAGTCACCTTTTCCGGTCGAGCAACATTGCGCCGGCGGATTGCTGGCGCGCGCGTCAGCGGGTCGCCAGCCGCCGTTCAACGTGCGGCGGATGCGTGTATCGGCACCGCGCGCATCGGGCTTGTCCTCCTTGTGGAAGCGCAATGCGCCTCCTAACCTCTTTTAAGCGACCGATCGGTTGGCGCTGCGGCATGGTTGCGTGCGCAAGCGTCGGATGATCGTTGCGGCCGTGGAACAGACGTTCGAACGGGATCGAGGTGTGCGCAGGCGCTGATGCGCGAGCCCCGGTCTACCGCGAAGCATGGGACCGGGGTAAGTGCTGAAGCGTCAGCCCCGGTCGACCGCGAAGCATGGGACCGGGGTAAGTGCTGAAGCGTCAACTCCGGTCGACCGCGAAGCATGGGACCGGAGTAAGCGCTAAAGCGCCAACTCCGGTCGACCGCGAAGCATGGGACCGGAGTAAGGCGCTAAAGCGCCAACTCCGGTCGACAACGGAGACACGATGAATCCCACCGCAGCCCTGCCGCCCGGCATCCTGTTCGCGCAGCCGTTGACGCCCGTCGCCAACTCGCTGTTCCTGTCTTTCCTCGTCGCCGTGATCCCGATCGCAGTCGCGCTGATCGCGCTCGGCGTGCTGCGCCGGCCAGCGTGGCAGGCGTCGCTCGCCGGCCTCGTCGCCGGCCTCGCGGTCGCGATCGGTGCGTGGGGCATGCCGGCCGGCCTCGCGTTCGACGCGGTCGGCGCCGGCATGGCGCTCGCCGTCGTGCCGGTGATGTGGATCGTGTTCAACGCCCTGCTGCTGTACAACATCGCGGTGAAGTCGGGCCGCTTCGACCAGTTCCGGCAGTGGATGCTCGACAACCTGCCCGACGACCGCCGCCTCGTGCTGCTCGTCGTCGCGTTCTCGTTCGGCTGTTTGCTCGAAGGGATATCCGGGTTCGGCACGCCGGTCGCGATCACCAGCGCGCTCCTGATCGCGCTCGGCTTCCCCGCGCTCGAAGCGCTCACCTACACGCTGCTGTTCAATACGGCACCGGTCGCGTTCGGCGCGCTCGGCGTGCCGATCACCGTGCTCGGCGCGGTCACGTCGCTGCCGCCCGCGACGCTCGGCGCGATGGTCGGCCGGCAACTGCCGTTCTTCGCGCTGCTGCTGCCGTTCTACGTGGTCGGCGCGTACGGCGGCCTGCGCTCGATCTCGAAGCTGTGGCCCGCGCTGCTCGTGTCGGGCGGCAGCTTTGCGATCGCGCAGTTCGTCACGTCGAACTTCCTCGGCTACCAGCTCACCGACGTGCTGTCGTCGCTCACGTCGCTGATCGTCACGATCGGCTTCCTGCAGGTGTGGAAGCCGCAGCCCGATCCGCAATACGCGCTCGCACGCAGCGCGCCCGCCGCGGCCGGCGCCGCGCGCGCGGGCTTCGGCGGCTGGCTGCCGTGGATCGTCGTGTCGGTGGTCGTGATCGTCTGGGTGCATGCGAACGTCGCGGCGATCGGCGACGTGAAGATCAAGTGGCCGGGCCTGCACAACGCGGTGTTCGTGTCGCTGTATCACAAGCCGTATGCGGCGATCTGGGACTTCCAGCCGCTCGGCACGGGCACCGCGATCCTGCTCTCGGCGGTCATCACGGCCGTGCTGACGCGCACCGGCGTCGGCGCGTTCTTCGAATGCGTGGTCAAGACCTGGCGGCAGACGTGGATCGCGATCATCACGGTGATGATGATCGTCGGGCTTGCGTATTTGCTGAACTACTCGGGCATCAGCTACACGCTCGGCACCGGCGTCGCGTCGACCGGCGCGCTGTTCCCGCTCGTGTCGGCGTCGCTCGGCTGGATCGCGGTGTTCCTGTCCGGCAGCGACACGTCCGGCAATGCGCTGTTCGGCAACCTGCAGGTGGTCGCGGCGCGGCAGCTCGGCTTCGATCCGGTATTGATGGCCGCGACCAACTCGTCGGGCGGCGTGATGGGCAAGATGATCTCGCCGCAGAACATCGCCACGGGCGTGTCGACGACCGATCTGAAGGGGCAGGAAGGCGTCGTGTTCGCGCGCACGTTCTGGCACAGCGTGATCCTCACGCTGCTGCTCGGCGTGCTCGTGTTCCTGCAGCAGCACGTGTTCACGTGGATGATTCCGGCGCTGCCGAAGTAACACACGGCGGGAAGCAAGAAGGAAGGCGCGAGGAAAACCACGAGGGAAGGCCCGGGACAAGCGCCGGACATGACCACGGATGCGCAGGGAAATGCGCGAACCCGGTGAACGCGCGGCGGCTCAGCGCGCGTTCACCGGCCGCGTCGCGTGCGTTGGCTCGTGCGGCGTGGTCTGCGCCGGCAGGATGCACGCGAGGAACGCATCGATCGCGGGGCTCTGGCGGCGCGCCTTCAGGTAGTACACATATTCGTCGATCGTCGTGTCGACACCGCGCAGCGCGACGACGCGCAGGTCCGGATGACGCTCGGCCTCTCCGCGCGGAAACAGGCTGCCGCCCACGCCATGCAGGATCGCCTCGCGGATCGCTTCGCGGCTGCCGATCTCGGCGACCGACGTGGGCGCGACCCCGGCCGCCGCGAGGATCGTCTCCGTGCAGCGGCGTGTGACCGACCCTTCCTCGCGAATCAGCAGCCGCACGTTCGCGAGCTGCGCGGCGTCGATCGTGTCGAAGCGCGCGAGCGGATGGTCGCGATGCACGACGAGCACGAGCGGATCGGTGGAGATCACCTTGCATTCGAGGCCTTCCGCGTCATTGCGCTGCGACGACACGGCAAGGTCGATGCGGAATTCCTGCAGCGCCTGCAGGATTTCCTCGGAATTGCCGATCCGGCACGTGAGTGCGATCGACGGATGCGCATGCGAGAAGCGGCCGACCGCGTCCATGATGTAGTACGGCCCGGTCGCACCGATCCGCAGGTGTCCTTCGAACAGGCCGCCGACGTTGCGCAGCATGATGTCGGCCTGCGCCTCGAGCGAGATCATCTTCTCGACGAGCGGCAGGAGCTCGATGCCGGTTTCAGTGACTTCGAGCCTGCGGCCGCTGCGATAGAACAGCTCGACGCCGTACAACTGCTCGACCTGCCGGATCTGCGCGGCGATCGTCGGCTGGCTGACGCCCAGGTGGCGCGCGGCGCGCGTGATGCTGCCCTGCCGGACGGTCGCGTGGAACGCCTTCAGCTGATCGAACACGACTCGGCTTCTCCCCCCTCTTCATCGCGCGTCAGCGTAGCGCAGGCATGTGTCGGCCGGATGAAAGGCGCGCCGGGCGCTGCTTCGAAAAAAAGCTGGGGGTGAGCGCAAGAAACCTGCTGGAACCGGTCACGGCCGGGACACGCCGGTGCGGAGTAATAGCGGCAACGCACCGACCGCCGGCCCCGCTCGACCGGCGCCACCCTTACCGACCCACAGGATCCTCTTCATGTCCGCCACCAATCGACGCGATTTCCTGCGCCTTGCCGCCCAGTCCGCCGGCGCGATGGCCGCCTACGCCGGTTTCCCGCCCGCGATCCGCAAGGCACTGGCCATGCCGGCCGCCTATCGCACCGGCACGATCCGCGACGTCGAACACGTCGTCATCTTCATGCAGGAAAACCGCTCGTTTGACCATTACTTCGGCGGGCTGCGCGGCGTGCGCGGCTTCAACGACCCGCGCCCGCACCTGCTGCCGAGCGGTGCGCCGGTGTGGCAGCAGCCGCCGGCGTCGGTGTTCACGAAGAACTACCATTCGCGCGGGCTCGACCCGTCCGCGCCGTACGTGCTGCCGTTCTACCTCGACCCGAAGCAGACGACCGAATTCCAGCCGGGCACCAACCACGGCTGGAGCAGCGGCCACCTGTCCTGGAACAACGGCCAATGGGACCAGTGGGTGAACCAGAAGCAGGACGTGCTGACGATGGGCTACCTGAAGCGCCAGGATCTCACGTACCACTACGCATTGGCCGACGCGTTCACGATCTGCGACGCGTACTTCTGCTCCGCGCACGCCGACACGGCACCGAACCGCATCTACCTGTGGACCGGCACGATCGACTCGCGCAACGTGTACGGCACGCAGCCGAACGGCCCCGGCATCGGCGAGCGCAACAACACGAACGGCTACACGTGGACGACCTACGCGGAACGTCTCGAGAACGCGAAGATCAGCTGGAAGGTGTACCAGGGCGGCACGGGCATCCCGGGCGACCCGACCGACAACTACACCGACAATTCGCTGATGTTCTTCAAGAAGTTCCAGGTGAAGGAAGGCGCGAGCGGCCCGCTGGTCGACAAGGGCGCGTCGGACCACACGCTCGCCGAGCTGAAGGCCGACGTGCAGGCGAACCGGCTGCCGCAGGTGTCGTGGATCGTCGCGCCGTACAAGTACAGCGAGCACCCGCAGGCGTCGCCGACCGACGGCGCGTTCTACATCAACATGGTGCTCGAGGCGCTGACGTCGAATCCCGAGGTGTGGGCGAAGACGGTGTTCATCCTCAACTACGACGAGAACGACGGGCTGTTCGACCACGTCGTGCCGCCGGTGCCGCCGGTCACGAGCGGGGCAGGCGGCCAGGGCATCGTGTCGTCGAACCTGCTGTCGAACCTCGGCGACGAACTGCTCGACCTGAACAAGTACCCGGGCGAGATGAGCCCGCTGGTGCCGGGCGCGGACCCGGGCGGCATCCAGCCGATCGGCCTCGGGCCGCGCGTGCCGCTGATCATCATTTCGCCGTGGACGAAGGGCGGCTGGGTCTGCTCGGAGACGTTCGACCACACGTCGGTGCTGCGTTTCCTCGAAGCGCGCTTCGGCGTGCAGGAGCCGAACATCAGCGCGTGGCGCCGGTCGATCTGCGGCGACCTCACGTCGGCATTCGACTTCTCCGCGCGGCCCGATACGCGCACGGTGAGCTTCACGGTGCCGCAGCACATCGCCACCGCCGGCCAGGCATACCAGGTGCCCGCGCAGCAGTCGATGCCGGCGCAGGAGCCCGGCACGCGTCCGGCGCGCGCGCTGCCGTACGAACTGTTCGTGCATGCCCGCGTGAACGGGCGCGATGACAGCGTGTCGCTCGACTTCGCGAACTCGGGTGACGCGGGCGCCGCGTTCTACGTGTACGACCGCCGCAATCCGGCGACGCCGCCGCGCCGCTACGCAGTGTCCTCGCACGACCGTTTCGCCGACACCTGGAGCACGTCGGCCGCGCGCGGCGACTACCATCTCGCCGCCTATGGCCCGAACGGCTATCTGTGCGAATTCCAGGGCAACACGCGGCTGGCCGCGGACGGCCGCCACGCGAACCCGGAAGCGAAGATCGGCTACGACGTGCGCAACCGCCACGTGTACCTGCAACTGCGCAACAGCGGTCGTGCGGCATGCCGCGTGGTCGTCGACAACGCATACAGCCACGCGCATGCGCGCACCTACACGCTGGAGCCGGGCGAGCGCATCGAGGATCACTTCGAGCTGTCGTCGAGCCACGGTTGGTACGATCTGACGATCACCGCGACGACGCTGCGCGGCGGCGACGACAAGGTCGTGCGCCGCTTCGCGGGCCACGTCGAGACGGGCCGGCCGAGCCAGAGCGATCCGGGGCCGGTCAAGCAGACGGCCTGACGGCTGGTCTGCGTCGTGCGGTTCGGCGTGCTCGCGCCGGCCGCACGATCATCGCATTCCGGCATAAGGCACTCGCCATTGGAAACTGAAAACTGTTGACAATATATCGGGGTGAGGGTATATAGCGATCATTCGCCGACATGGCGCCCTCGTTCTCATCCGCAGCTTCGCTGCCTGCCCGATCATGACTGCCCCGAACGCGCTCAACGCCATCGAACTCCTGCAAAGCCAGTCGCTCGCGATGCTTGTCCAGGACATGCTCGAGCGCGCGATCGTGTCCGGCGAATATGCGCCCGGCGAGAAACTCAACGAAGTCGATATCGCGACCAAGTTGAACGTGTCGCGCGGCCCCGTGCGTGAGGCGTTTCGCGCGCTCGAGCAGGCCGGGCTGCTGCGCAACGAGAAGAACCGCGGCGTGACGGTGCGCGTCGTGCCGCTGCGCGAGGCCGAGGAGATCTACGAAGTGCGCGCGATGCTCGACGAGTCGGTCGCGCGCGCGCTCGCGAAACGCATTTCGCCCGACACGCTGAAGGTGCTGAAGGGCATCATCCAGTCGATGAAGGATGCGGCGAAGACGCACGACGTCACGCGCTACACCGAGCTGAACGTGCAGTTCCACGACGCGATGGTGGTCGGTGTCGGCAATACGCACCTCACCGACACCTATCGCCGGCTCGTGCGCCAGCTCGGGCTGCTGCGCCAGGCCGCGATCGAGGCCGAGGAGGACGCCATCGCGGTGTCGGCGGCCGAGCACGACAAGATCGTGCAGGCGCTCGCGAGCGGTGACGAGGAAAAGACCGTCGCGCTCGTGCGCGAGCACGTCGCGCACGGCCTTGCGCGGATGCGCCGCACGCACGAGCAGGCGCTGCCCTCGGCGGGCAACGTGGCGCGTGAGAAAGCCGCGCGCGTGTGACGCGGCCGCACGGGCGGTCGTACCCAATGCAAAGGGACGCTTCGCAGCGTCCCTTTTTCATTGCACTTCGTTGCGCGTGACGTCATCGCATCGTCACGCCTTGTCGGCCTTGCCAGCCGCGCTCGCGAATTTCGCGAGCCACGTGTCGACCCTCGCCGGCCGTCGGCTCTCGTCTTCCGCGCGCTCCTTGCGGCGGATCGCATTGCGCACGACGTGCGCGCCGACATAGCGGATAGGCTCCGGCGGGAAATGGCCGAGCGGGCCGCGCACGATCGGACTGCGCGTCCAGACGTTGTCGAGGCCGAGCACCAGCGACGACAGGATCTGCCCGCCCATGTAGGTCGGCCCGACGCCGTTGCCCGAATAGCCGAAGCCGTAGAACACGTTCGGCGCGTCGTCTAGGCGGCCGAAAAACGGGAAGCCCGTCACCGAGCGATCCGAGGGGCCGTTCCAGCTCGCGGTGATCGGCACGCCCGCGAGCGACGGGAAGAATTCGCGCAGGCTCTGCGTGAGCTGCGCCTCGTACGGCGAGCGCCGGTCGAACACCGGCGCGATGCGGCTGCGCCACGAGAACGTGTTGCCGCCCTTGCCGAGCATCAGCCGCCCGTCGGCCGTCGTGCGGTAGTAGTACACGAAGATCCGCGAATCGAGCACCGACACACCGTCCACGAGGCCGGTCTGCTCGAGCAGTTCCGGGCATTTCTCCGTGATGACCATGTCGCTCGACACGACCGCGATCGTGCGTTCGAACTGCGGGAAGCGACTCGCCATCCACGCGTTGATCGCGAACACCAGCTTGCTCGCGCGCACGCTGCCGGACGGCGTGCGCACGACGGCCGGCTGCCCGGGCGTGAAGTCGACGAGCGGCGTGCGCTCGTAGATCCGGATGCCCATGTCGAGCGCGACGCGGCGCAGCCCGCGCACGAGCTTGCCCGGATGCACGGTCGCGGCGATCGGCGAGTACACGCCGTCGAGATTGCGTGCGGAGCCCGAGCGGCGGGCGACGTCGGCGGCCGGCAGAGGCTCGTAGCTGTGGATGCCGCACGCGGCGAGCGCGTCGAGCACCGGCGCGAGCGTGCCGACCTGCGCGCGCGACGTCGCGGTGTACAGCGTGCCGTCGAGCCGCAGCTCTGCATCGATGCGATGCGCGCGGCAGAAGTCGGCGATGTGCTGGACGGCCGCCTCCGACGCCTTCACGAGCCGGATCGCCTCCGCTTCGCCGAACAGGCGGCGCAGCGTCAGGAATTTCGCGGACCATGTGAGCAGGCACCCGCCGTTGCGCCCGCTCGCGCCGGCGCCGCACAGGTCGGCCTCGAGTATCGCGATGTCGAGCGCCGGGTTCTGCTGCTTCGCCTGGATCGCGGTCCAGAGCCCGGTGAAGCCGCCGCCGACGATACAGACATCGGCCTGCGTCGTGCCCTGCAGGGCGGGGGCGAGATCGCCGTCGTTGAACAGTGCTTGTTCGATCCAGAAGGGGCGCATCGGTTGTCGTGCCGGTAAGGGTCGGGCGCCGTGCCGCGCACGGCGGGGAAAGAAAGCGAAACCGCCGCACGGCGATGCGTGTCGTCGTGCGGCGGGTACATCGCGTCAGGCCGCGGCTTCGGCGGACACGCGGCGCACGCCCATCGCCTTCAGCGTGTCGGCGATCGCGACGACCGCGCCGACCGCGCTCGGAATGCCGGCTTCGCCGAAGTGGCCGATGCAGCCGACGCGGAACGTATTGACTGCCGGCAGCTTGCCCGGATACAGAACGTAGCCGCGCATTTTGACCTCCTGATAAAACCGCTTGAAATCGTAGTTTGGACCGTCCAGCGCATGGAACGTGACGATGATCGGCACCTGGATCGCCGGATCGACCAACGGCCGCAAGCCGTCGACCAGCGCGCGGCAGCTGTACCGATAGCGGCCGCCGTGTGCGGCGAGCCCGTCGTCCCGTCGTCCCTTCGACTTTTGCTTTCTGTCTTCTCCATATTGTTGACAATCTACAAATCATCGATTTTAATGTCAAGCATGGAAAACATCCTCCTCGGCGCGGTGCGGGCGCCGACAGCTCAACCCCTTCGAACCGAAAGGACTGACCGTCATGTCTGAAACGCCTGTATTCGTGGAAGTGAACGGCCGCCGCTACAACTGGATGAGCCGCCCCGTGGTGGTGGTCTGCGTCGATGGTTGCGCCTATGAATATCTCGAGACGGCGGCCGAGGCCGGCGTCGCGCCGTTCCTGCGCACGCTGCTCAAGCCGGGCACGGCGCTCAAGGGCGAGTGCGTGGTGCCGAGCTTCACCAACCCGAACAACCTGTCGATCGTTACCGGCGTGCCGCCGGCGATCCACGGGATAAGCGGCAACTACTTCTACGATCGCGACACCGGCGCCGAAGTGCTGATGAACGATCCGAAGTATCTCGTCGCGCCCACCGTGCTCGCGACCTTCGCCGAACGAGGCGCGCGCGTCGCGGTCGTCACCGCGAAGGACAAGCTGCGCCGCTTGCTCGGCAAGGGGCTCAAGGGCATCTGCTTCTCGTCGGAGAAGGCCAACGAGGCGAGCATCGAGGAAAACGGCATCGACAACGTGCTGGAACTGGTTGGCAAGCCGGTGCCGAGCGTGTACAGCGCGGAGCTGTCCGAGTTCGTGTTCGCGGCCGGCGTGCGCCTGCTCGAAACACGCCCGATCGACCTGATGTACCTGTCGACGACCGACTACGTGCAGCACAAGTGCGCGCCCGGCACGGGCGGCGCGAACGCGTTCTACCAGATGATGGACGCATACCTGAAGCGGTTCGACGAGCTCGGCGCGATCGTCGCGATCACGGCCGACCACGGGATGAACGCGAAGCACGACGGCGAGACCGGCGAGCCCAACGTAATCTACCTGCAGGAGCTGTTCGACGAGTGGCTCGGCCACGATGCCGCGCGCGTGATCCTGCCGATCACCGATCCGTACGTCGTGCACCACGGCGCGCTCGGCTCGTTCGCGACCGTCTACGTGCCGGATTCCGCCGACGCCGACGCGCTGCGCGCGCGGCTTGCCGCGGTGGACGGCATCGAGGTCGTGCTGACGGGTGCCGAGGGCTGCGCGCGCTTCGAGCTGCCGCCCGACCGGATGGGCGACCTGATCGTGATCTCGAAGCAGGACGTCGTGCTCGGCACGCGCCGCATCAAGCACGACCTGTCGGGCCTCGACGTGCCGCTGCGCTCGCACGGCGGGCTCTCCGAGCAGATCGTGCCGCTGATCTTCAGCAAGCCGGTCGCGACCGACGTCACGGCCCGCGCGCGGCTGCGCAACTTCGACATCATCGACATCGCGCTCAATCATCTGCAGTGACGCGTACGCACCCGTCAGGAAGACATCATGAACGACATTGCAGCATCGACGGAGGTCCGCTCGTTTCATCGTGAAGCACTGCGAATCGATGGGGAGCTGATTCATCGCGACGCGGTGATCGAGGTGCGCAACCCGTACGACGGAACGCTCGTCGGCACCGTGCCGAAGGCGACGCTCGATGACGTGCGATGCGCGTTCGCCGCCGCGCGTGCATACCGGCCGTCGCTCACGCGCCACGAGCGTGCGGCGGTCCTGCGCCGCGCGGCCGACATCGTGCGCGCGCGCACCGCCGAGATCGCGGCGCTGATCACGGCCGAGGCCGGGTTG
>NZ_QTQD01000050.1:0-37524 GCF_003858025.1 Burkholderia sp. Bp9004
GCGGGGTGGAGCAGTCTGGCAGCTCGTCGGGCTCATAACCCGAAGGTCATAGGTTCAAATCCTATCCCCGCAACCAATACCGAAGCCCGCTCTGCGACAGCAAGCGGGCTTTTTGCTTGGTGCCATCACATGATCGAGTAGCATTTGAGGCTGGGTGTAAGTTAGAGGCCGCAGACGACTCGAGAGGCTTGCCTGGTTGGCTGGGCACTGGCCCGGATTGGAGCGGCCGCCTGGCCTTGTCGGCTGGAGTTGGTAGTTCGAATCTCATCACCCGACCATTTGTTTAAGCCCGCAAGGTGAAAGCCTCGCGGGCTTTTTCGTTTGCGCGTCCAATCCGCATGAGGTACGTCTATGCCCGCCCGACAGACGAAGCCCTGCAAGCACCGGGGACGCGGTGCGCTTGTTGCGGATGGTAAGACGCACTGCGATCAGCACGCGCACAAGGCCGTCAAGTGGAAGCCAGATACCGTTCGCGGCAATTGGAGCAGCCCCCTGAAACACCGGACATAGCCTCTCACTTAAACTAGCGGGCAGGCATAAGACTGTGCTTTTGACTAACACCAGGTAGGAAGTGAAGGAAGTGTTGACGGGCCCGGAGCGTCGGCCGCGCTGGACGGCGGAGCAGAAGCTGGCGATGGTTCGCGAGTGTTTCGAGCCGGGGAAGTCGGTTTCGCTGGTTGCGCGCCAGCGCGGCGCGAACCAAACCAGCTGTTCCACTGGCGCAAGCTGTACCAGGGCGGGAGCCTGTCAGCGTTCAAAGCTGGTGAGGAAGTGGTCCCGGAATCGGAGCTGGCCGATGCACTCAAGCCGATTCGCGAGCTGCAGCGGATGCTCGGCAAGAAGACAATCGAGATCGAGATTCTCCGCGAAGCAGTCGAGTATTGCCGAGCAAGAAAATGGATAGCGCACTCGCCCTCGCTGCCGGAGGGCGACCAGTGAAACTGGTTTATGAAGTTCTCGGCGTGTTGCGCTCGAACGTTTCGGCATGGCTGTCGGGTCCGACGACGTGGCGCGATGGCCGTCAATCGCGACAGACCGACGATGCGAGCGTGGTCGAAGAAATCCACCGAGTCGTCGGCGATTTGCCCAGCTATGGCTATCGTCGGGTGTGGGGCTCGCTACGCAATGAACGCATTGCTGCCGGACAGGTGCCGTTCAATGCGAAGCGCATCTATCGCATCATGCGCACTCATGGTCTGCTGATGCAACGTCGTCCAACTACGCTTCGGCCGCAGCAGCGTCGGCACGATGGCAAAGTGGCGCGTGCCGCGCAGTAATCAGCAGTGGTGTTCGGATGGTTTCGAGTTTCGCTGCGACAGCGACGAACCGCTGCGAGTGACGTTCGCGCCGGACTGCTGCGACCGCGAAGCGATGAGCGGGGCAGCTACGACGGCAGGCCACAGCGGCGACATCGTGCGCGACGGGATGTTGGCTGCAGTGGAAAATCGGTTTTTGCAACGAATTGCATTCTCCGTCCGAAATCGAGTAGCTGAGCGACAACGGTTCGGGCTCTACGGCCGACGATACGCGCCGGTGTGCAGCGGCTCTAGGCCTGAAGCCATTGACCACGCCGGTGGGCAGCCCCCAAAGTAACGGCGTGGCCGAGAGCTTCGTGAAGACGATGAAGCGCGACTACCGGTGTAATCGTCGACGAACCACACGCGTCCTCGGCTGTCGAGCTCGATGCGTGCGTAACGGTCGTGCTGCGGGTTATAGAAGAAGTGCCGCCCGTCCGACCCGATGGCCTTGATTAACTGGTTGGTGTGCTCGGTGCGTTCGGCCTTGGCGGTCAAGGGGCTCGGTACCGACGGAGGTCAGCCAGCAACAGACGTTGGCCCACACTTTCACGGGGCGTTCGAACGTCGGCTTCGCCCAAAAACGGACCTTTGTCCTTGGATCATGCGGTTCTCGTTACCGACGTCCCCGCTCAGCCGATGGTCGGTGGCTACATTGCGCCCGAGCTATTTGGGAAGATGGGAGTGCGCGGCGTGGTCGGAACGCTGGGCCGCGAACCACGCATGAACAGCGGCAATCACGTCCGGGTCGTTGCTTGCATAAGTCAGGCTCGCTCCGGAGGGCAGGCTCCTGTATTCAATATGAAGCTTCTCACCCGCCCTTGTCAGGGTGGCGAGCCCTGCCATATCGAGGCCGTGAATCGCCGCAGGATCGGCGAAGTCGCCGCGGCGGAAACGTTGAGCTTCGATTGCCAGATGAGAGCGAATAAGCGCGACCTGTCTGGTGTCGTGTTTGTCGTTCGCCGTGATTGTCTCAATCCCACCGCTTCCGGTATCGTCGAAAAAATGGGTGGTCCGCGCCAGATCAAACGGCATCACAGTCGCACCCTTGCGGGCCACCTCCGCCCGGTGCGATGTCATGTCGTGGTTCGACATCGTGTCCTCGTGCGACGTGGTCTGCTCCGGCTCCCCTGCAACCGCGATCGATACACCGATCAGCGCGCCTGCCGCCGCTGTCATGATTTTTTTCATTGCTTCGCTCCTCCCTGGAAACCGCGAAAGCTGATGCAAGTTTCCCATACGTCAGTGCGTGGATCACCCTGGTCAATTCGTATGTCCAGCGGTTCCCGGATCGAAACCCATAGTCTGCGATCGTTGCTCATGCGCAGACAGACATTTGCGTGCTGGAAGCACGAGCCGGACAACCTCCAAGTGGTCCGACCGCATGAGGGTGATCGATTTCGAATCCGGCAATGCATCACTGAGCGGTCGAACGTCGATCAATTCCTCCGGTGTCGCCCGTGGTATTGCCATAAAAGTATCGCAGCGTCAGGTTGCGTCACTCAGATCGTCCGGCGCGCGAGCATGGTGCGGATCTCCCCGATTGCCTTGGCCGGATTCAGGCCTTTGGGACAGACGTCCGTGCAGTTCAGTATCGTCCGACACCGGAAGAGGCGATACGGATCGTCAAGATTGTCCAGCCGCTCACTCGTACCCTCGTCACGGGAATCGACCAGAAAGCGATAGGCCTGCAGGAGCCCGGCAGGACCGACATATTTATCGGGATTCCACCAGTACGAGGGACATGCGCTGGAACAGCACGCGCACAAGATGCACTCGTACAGACCGTCGAGTTGATCGCGTTCCTCAGGCGTCTGGCGCCTTTCCCGCTCCGGCGGGGGCGTGTCGTTGATCAGGTAGGGCTTGATCGATTGGTATTGCTTGAAGAACGCGGTCATGTCCACGATCAGGTCGCGAATGACCGGCAACCCAGGCAGCGGACGCAGGACCGTGTGGCGGGGAAGGTCGTTGAGGTTGGTGATGCAGGCGAGCCCGTTCTTGCGGTTAATGTTCATTGCATCCGAGCCGCACACGCCTTCACGGCACGAACGCCGAAAGCTGAGCGTCTCGTCCCGTGCCTTGAGCCGGACAAGGACATCCAGCAACATCCTGTCAGTCGAGGGCACCTCGATCTCGTAGGTTTGCATGTACGGCCTGGCATCCCGGTCTGGATCGTAGCGGAAGATTTCAAACGTCCTTGTTCTACTCACGATGTTCCTCCTTTGTGGAACGGATCGCGTATCCGGCGCGCGTTATCTCCCCGTCACTTCGTTTCTGTCGATTGCAGACCGACGGTATTCCAGACGGAGCATCCGGTCACCCGCGCCCTAAATTCATTGTTCGCCTTGATCGGACGCCCCCACCACTCGCAGCCACGGCCGTTCTGCGAAAAATTGGGCGCAATGTAGAAAACGGGTCGGGTCTATTTCGCCCGAGGTGCTACGACAGTCACATCGCGTCATCGATCACTCGCTCTCGCTTTATCGAGAGGAAACCGCAGGGATTTGCTCCACGTCGATGTATCCATGTATATCACGCCATGATACAAAGAGATACTTGCGATGACGGCTTGGAGCCGGCGGGGCCGCGTTCCTTGAACCTTGGAGTAGTCGACGGGTGCGGTAATGGCGTCGTTGCGAGTTTGTACCGGCTCGATATGGGAAAAATGCAGGTGTAGTGCTGCGCCCCGCATGACATTCACGAGGAGGACACGTGACATCACCGGAAAATTCCTCGCTAGCGAGTCCTTTAAGAACCGACGTGCTGATTGTCGGTGCAGGTCCCGTGGGCCTTTTCGCCGCGTTCGAGGCAGGCGTGATCGGCCTGTCGTGCCGGATCGTTGACGGGATCGAGCGCCCGGGTGGCCAGTGCATCGCACTGTATCCGGACAAGCCGATCTACGATATCCCTGGCATACCATCGTGCACTGCGCGCGATCTTGTCGATCGCCTCGTCGAGCAATGCCGGCCCTTCGATCCTCCGATGCATCTCGGTCAGCGTATCGAGACGCTTGACCGGCTCGAGGGCGGTCGATGGCTCGCTCGCACCGACAAAGGGTATGCGTTTGACGCCGCGGCGATCTTGATTGCTGCTGGCAACGGAGCGTTTGTGCCGCAACGGCTGGCACTCGACGAGGCGTCGTTCCTTGAAGGCCGGTGCATCCATTACAGCGTTTCCGACGTGAACGGCTTCGCAGGAAAAAGCGTCGTGGTCGCGGGCGGTGGCGACTCCGCGCTCGACTGGGCGCTGGCGCTGCGCTCGGTCGCGGGGCGCGTCACGCTCGTTCATCGGCGGAACGGCTTCAGCGCGACGGACTCGAGCGTCGCCCGGTTGCAGCAGGCGGTCGCGGCGGGCGAGATGGATTTCGTGGTTGGCACGATTGCTGGGCTGAATGCGCCCGGGGGGACACTCGAATCGATCGAGGTTCGCCAGATCGGTGGCTCGGTGTGCCTCGACACAGATCAATTGCTCGTGCTCTACGGACTTGTCGCGGACCTTGGTCCGATCGCCAACTGGGGGATCGCCGTGCAGGCCGGACGGATCGTCGTCGATACGTCGTACTACGAAAGCTCACGGCCAGGTATCTTCGCAGCAGGTGACATCGCCGGTTATCCGAACAAGCAGAAGCTGATCCTGTCCGGGTTTCATGAGGCATCGCTCGCGCTGCGCAAAGCATACGTCTATGCGTTTCCCGACAAGAAACGCGTGCATGTGCACTCGAGCTACGATGCAAAGCTCGCCGAGCGCGTGGCCGCCGTTCATCCCTCGCGGGGCGCCCGGGATTTCTCCGCGCTTTAGAGACATGGACCGACCTGGGCGCGACGGGGAAGGCGAGGAATCAAGCATCGTGTCGACGTTGCTAAACGTGTCGTCACTCGTCCAAAGCAGGACGCAATAAGCCTCGAATGACAACAACGGTGTCAAACCGCCGCGGCTGCTTTGCTTGGTTGAGCGAAAGGCTGGAGTACCTCGGACGCTGCCGTTGAGGTTTCGCCGGGTCAAGGAACAGATGATGCATCTGATAAAGACCAGACAAATGCCAAGGAATCATTTGCCCTATAGTCGGTTGAAAGGGGCGCAGGCCGCCATCGGAACACATCCCGGTGATGATGCCCGCACAGATCGTTGATCTCCATCAACGCGGTGGTGTTGGTGCACTTTGATGTCGGGCGGCGGATGACCAACATTGAAGTATCGAAACAGGCTTTCTCGCTCGCTGTCGGGGTGAGTCAGTAAGCTGATTCGCAAATAAACTTCACCTTCCGGTGCGGAGGTTGAGATGCCGTTGCTCAGGCCGCGTAGCGCTATAACCGTCATCCTCCAGGAGCACGACCAGTTGCTTACCGTGATCGGGGGCATGCAGCGCTTTGTCCATCTGCTTGTTGCAGGGGCACCCGTTCCGGGCCTCATGGTGTTTCGGGCGATGCTTTACTACATTCGGGAATACCCGCAACAGGTACACCATCCCAAAGAGGATCGCTACCTGTTCAGGCCATTGCGGGATCGAACCGACGAGTTCGAAAGCGTCCTTGATGAACTGGAGTCACAGCACGATCGAGGCGAATTGAAGTTGAGAAATCTGGAGCACGCGCTGACCCGGTACGAGTTGAAGGGCGCGCCAGCGCTTCGTACGCTGGGCGCGCTGATGGACGATTATGCGGAGTTCTATGCGGACCACCGGTGTCTGGAAGAGACACTGATTCTGCCGGCCGCCAAACGTCTGTTGACAATGGATGATTGGGCAGAGATCGACGCCGCCTTTGGCGCCAATCGCGATCCATTCGACGGAGAAAAGCTTGAAGAAGATCTGGGCAAATTGTTCTCTATGATCGTCCAAACCATCCCGGATCAGGACGCTGGCTGTTCAGTCGCGTCGTTCGATGGACGGCCGGTCATGTGATGCACATGCGGATCAGCAGGATCTGCCACCACGAAATGCAGGAAGGCTTTTGAGTACCGGAAGCCGACGCAGGAGGAGATATGCAAGCCATTCACCACTTTCATCTGGAACTGCGGCACGCAAGTGTTCCCACCTACGTCGCCAGTTACGTCTTTCCGATCCTGTTGTTGGCATATGAAGTGCTCAGGGTGGGCAGGTCGGTCGCCGAATACGGCGTGAACTTCTCGAACTTCCGGTTCATGGGCTACGAGTTCCTGTTAATGCTCGTGTTTGTTGCGCTTCAGGTCGTCTTCGAAGGCGTTTTCCTGATTGCAGCCTGGATCAGCCGCCATCACGATTTCGAACATCGTGTCGGAAACGTCCTGGCCGGCCTCGGCTGCTCGCTGGTCGTAATCGGTTTCGACCTGGCATTGCAGTACGCGCTATAGCGCAAGCGGCGCGGGGCGAACTGTCGTTTGGCCGAAATCGCGAGCATCTCATTACGGATGTCGCGAGCGGCCATCCGACTTCCGCCCGTCAACGAGGGGCGGCGAGGACTAATGGGACTCCAGCCACTCTGCGACGGCTTTCGCTTGATCGGCGTCCAGCGTATGCGCGACAGCGGTCATGACGGGCGCATTTGCGCGTGTTCCGTTCCTGAAGACTTCGATCTGACGAAGCAGATACTCCTTGTGCTGGCCGGCAAGGCGCGGAAACTGGCCGATTCCCTGGCCCTGTGCGCCGTGGCACGACGAGCACGCGGGAGTTCCGCGATCAGGCACGCCATGTTCGAAGATTTCCTGTCCCTTCGACATCATTGCCGCGTCGCTCGGTGCACCGCGCACCGGCTCCTGGTGCGAGTAATAGTCGGCCAGCGATGCGATCGTCGCATCGTCGAGTTGCGACGCGATTGCCCACATGTACGAACGGGCATCCGTTTCGCCGCGCGCATGTTCACGGAATCCTTTGAGCTGCGCAGTCAGATACTCCGGTGTCTGAGCGCTCAGCCGGGGAAAAATCGGCGATTCGCTATGTCCGTGTACGCCGTGGCAAGCAGTGCAAAGCTGGGTGGCGAGGCGCGCGCCACTTTCGGCGTGCGTGGTTGATGGCATCCCGATCAGGATCGCGAGGATGCCAAGAGCAGGCGAGCAGATACAGCGTGTTGTTATCGCTGGCGTTCCGTCCGCTTCCGTCATAGTTGAATCGTGCGCCATTGAACTTGAGGAACCAGGTGTACTGCACGGACAGCTTCACTGCGGCATCGGCAGGTAGTCGAGTTCGAGGATGATGCCTCGCGTATCGGGCAAGCCATTTGCACTCCCTGTCACTGGAACGGCGCCGTATAGCCCCGCATCCGCATTTCCTGTCGTCGAGAAGTACCCCAGCGTGGCACCGTACTTGCGCTGGTAGTAACAGCAGCAGGCGCCCCTGCGGAATCGAATGGCCGGTAGAGACGGCGGATTCAGGCCAGCCTCGGCTTCCTACAAGATGCCGATGATTTGTTCTTCGGTGAATCGCTTTTTCATTGCCATTCCTCTCTGGAACGGACTCTACACCGTCACCGTACTAAACGCGGGGAGCAGGTCACTAGTTGAGCCGCAACGAATATTGCACGGCCAACCGTGGAGCGTTGCATCTCGCCGGCCAGGCGTCGCTTGCCTCGGCTGATCGGTCTCTGCTGCACGCGACAATTCAGCGAAAACGCGGCTCGCTGAAGCACAACACCCGAAGGCGATACCAAGAAAAGTAAGATCGCCCCCATTTTTCTGTCAAACGAATCACTTTTCAGACATATCTAATATGAGTCGCGATTGTCGGCTGGTATACAGACTTATACCTATCGCCGCCAGCACCATAAAATGAAACATCGCGACCACAGCTGCTACCTTCACGGTCAAACGGAATACATGAACCAGGTGCTCCAGTATTTCGCAGCCCGGTGCCACGGGAAGACCAGAATCCTCGATATACCGTCAGGTTCCGGCGTGTTCGCCGCATCATTGAATGCGCTCGGCCATGATGTAGTGCAGGCAGACATCCATGGCTACGACGATTCCGTCGTAGCCGACATGGAAGCTCCCCTCCCGTTCCAGAATGACGAGTTCAGTGCAGTCACCTGCCTTGAAGCGGGCGAACACGTATTGCATCCGGCGAACTCAATTTCGGAGTTGGTCCGCGAAAGCGGCAGAATGGCATCATCATCGTTTCAACGCCGAATGTTTCGAATCTGCATTCGTGCTCGCAGTTTCACGGGGCGTCGCCTGGTCGTGGCCGCGTGAGTCCGTTCACGCCGCTTCAACTGATCTATGTGTTTGGTGCGATGGGCTGCACGCTCAAGGATACCCGCATCGATCGCTGCGAGCGCATGGCGCTGCTCCCGTTCTACCTGCTCCTGAAGCACCTCTCGATCCTGTGGACCCGGAAAATCACGGGCGGAACTGCCGTCGGAACATACCCGGCGTTGCGCGTCTTAGCCGCCTCCTGACGGGATTCACGCTGATGTTCGGTCGATCGAAAATTTTGATCTTCGAAACAATGCAGTGACCGAGATGCGCCGATACAAAGGCCATGAAAAAAACCGTCGCGAACCATCTCCGGGAATCGTGGCTCTTCCAGTCCGACACATTCAGTTGAAATATGATTCAGAACTTCTGGCTCGAGTTACTCATAATTGCATGCGCAGCACCATTGGTAGCACATCATTTCCGGACGGAACAAATGGCAAAAATCTGCCGGAAAATCGGCCTGCCGTGCAACATTACTTTCTGGACGATGGTGTTTCATCCGCGCTATTGGCACCTCTGGAGCTTGAGGCAGTGGGAGGTTCATCTTGCGCATCAAGAGGAAGCAGAGGGCAAATTGAGACGCGAATAAACCGTCGCCGACTCATTGTGTGTTGGCTCTTCGAACGTCGGCCGGTGATTCAGGCATCACATGATGCTGAGCTGAAACCTGCAGATTGGCGGAATAAGCCAGTGACTTGGCATAAACTACCAAAGATTGACAGTCTTACATTGGTGTAATATTTCGATTCCTCGTGCCCTCAGCTTTGCAGGGCCGTTCGGTCCCGACAACCCGGAAGGCGTCGGGACATTTTTTTGCCAGTCGTGCCCTCGTGCAGCATCTCGTGTGACTCGCGACTCAACCCACCGCCAAAAATATCGGTGCGGACAGGGTTAATCTTTCGGGGCTTGAGGGCAATGTCAGCGCGATTGGCTTCTACGAGCACAATGGATGCGATTGGCACGCGCTGAAACGAGCTTCATTGGCTCGACGGAAGTCGCTGACCGGATCTGCGTGATCGAAGCCTGCCGGCACCGGGTCCAGCGTTCGCACGTTGCACGACCGATTCCGCAAGAGACGGAAAAGATGGCGCATCGCGCCAGTCACTCGCCGCAATACCGCATGAGCAAATCCGCCTCCGTTTCATGTACCTCGACCGGCAGGCTCGTTGCCCCGGCATACGCCAGATATCGCGCGCGATGCTGACCGTTTCGGAACGACGCGACGCCGACTTTCGACAGCCCCGGAATGCCGAACAGCATCCGCGTTCTCGTCTCGCGAAAGGTGATGAAGGGCATCTCGGGAATCCGGGCTTGGGCCGGGTCGAGGAAGTCGCGGATGCCGGCGGCCTTGCCGGGCGCCCAGTACTGAACCGATGGCAACACATAGTCCGTCGTGTCGCGATCGGCGCAGGCGAGCAGTTTCGTCAGGTCGACCGTCACGACGCGATGTCGCGAGTCGTCGGATGCGAATACACGCTTGAGATGCGTGGAGGCATAGGCGGCATGCCCCGAAAGCTGGATGATCCAGACATCGACACCATCATGTTGTGCCCGAGCGAGTGACATTGTTTCCTTGGGGGGCAAGCGATTTTTGTGGCGGGAGTGTAGCAGCACGGCCGCAGCCGCGGAGCAGTCGGATATCCGGATTCGACAGGGCGAAATCATGCGCGAACGACCGAGGCGCGGAATCGATCACGCAACGGATACCGGACGCGACGGCCATGTATTTTCAGTCGAGGTCGATAGCTCGCGAGAATATCGCGATACTGCCTGCACGGAATGACGTATAGCCCCGGATTCACACAAGATTCACGCAGCGCGTGAAGCCGGACCGGCGCAGCGCGTCATAGGAACCGAGCGGGCGGATTGGCCGGAGAAAGTCACGTCCCCGAAACTTGAGATCGAATATCTCGATTACCGCTTCACGTCGACACTCGAAACGCGGGAAACGGGGCGAGTCGCCGTGGTCGACTGGCAGCTGGATTCCATTTCGCGAGGCAAGACGTTCGCGTCGGTCATGTTCGAACGTTTTCTGAAACGCAACGACTTCGCCGACGAGGACGACGCGCGCGCCAATCTCGTCGACTGGCTGGCACAGCTGGTCAGCCCGCAGGGCGCGCCACTGATCGAAATCCCTGCGGCGCAGGCTGCTGCCGCCGATGCAGTCGACAATACGGTCGACGGCGATGCTTCAACCGCGAAAATCGTCAGTGAGGTCGTCGTTGAAATCGTCAGCGATCTCGACCGGAGCGAACTGAGCATGGACGGCGCGCTGAACGGTACGCGCTATCGGGCCGGCGGTTTTGAGCAGGGCAAGACGTGGTCGTTTTCCCATACCTGCAAGATTGAGGTCGACGATCGCCTCACGAAGGGCGGCAAGGCCCTGCGCGTGCTCGCGCCCCCGTCACGCTGGCGGCCGACGGCGTAATGATGATCGGGGCCATCGTGTCGCTTCCCGTGATCCTCGTGATTGCCGCACCGGCCGCAGGCGTCCCGCTTGGACCGTGACGTGCTGCATGCTGCGCCAGGCACACGGACTCTCCGTATGAAAGGGTGAGTTGCCGCACAGACGGTTGCACGGGGCGCGATCACAATCTGGCCGGTTGACCGTTCTACCCCGGCCCGGTCAACCATTTCCCCGCTCGCTCGCGCAGGAGCGGGGGCTTTTTCCCTGCACGACGCATGCAAGCCGCGTCGGCGGAAACGGACCGGCGTTCGGCAGGCGGCGTCTCGCGCCACGGCATCCGTTCGCCCGAGCCGCATGAATCGCTTTCCTCGTGCCTGAGCGGTTGCTTGGGCCGATTGCCGGTTACGGCCGGCGATGCCTTGGTCCCGGCGGCGCACAGTCGCGCTGCCGGGATGTTTTTTGTACCGAACCCGTCAAGGTCCGACACGCGCGCAACGCGCGTGTCGGCGGGATCAGCCCGCCTGCTCGACGCTGGTTTCCCAGCCGTCGTATTCGCCGCCGAGCGAGCGCACCTCGCGATTGATCTCGAGCGTATGGTGCGTGATGTCGGCCAGCACCATCGTGCCTTCGTGCGCAAACCTCACGGCCGATTTGCCGTCCTCGGTCGGCGCGACCGATTCGACCAGATAGCCTTTCGACTCGGCCCAGTCGGCGAACTGGTGCGCGTCGCTCGGTTCAGGGAAGTAAGCCCAGTGCATCACGCGCCGGCTCGCGTCGCTCACGTCGCCTTTCTGCCGCAGCGCATCGAGCACGCGCATGTCGCGCATCAGTTGCCAGTCGTCGTCGGTCGGGTAGAGCGTGCGCCAGTACGTTTCCTTGTCCGGATCGTCCTGGTATGCGTACTGAAGCGCGTAGGTCGTGTGCTCGGCCAGCGAGTCGACGATCCCGGCCGCGGCTTCCTCGTCGAACGGCACGTAGAACAGGAAATCCTGGTTGCCTTCGACCGTGATGCGGCCGACCTGCACGCCGTTTTTCGCGGTCACTGCGGCGTCCAGCAGATCTTCGACTTTCGTGAGACCGGCGAACTCGTCGCTGCTCGGCAGGCCGTCGGGCGTCGGATGCGCGAACGTGACGCGCACGCTGAACAGCGACGTGCGCGGATCGCTTTCGGCGATTTCCGCAAAGCCGTGATTGAAGCTGATGAAGGCCTGATGGTCGCCCATTCTGGCAGGGAAGGTTCCCCAGGCGTCGGTCATGTGTTTCTCCCGTGCACGATTGTCTGTTGACGGTTGCAAAGCGTCCCAATGTATCATCGAAAATCGCGTTGGCCGAAGCCGCGTGCGGGGATGATCGTGCGTCAGGCTGGTCTGGCGGCGGTCAAATTCGCGTGCTGTCGCGCCATCGCCGGTTTCCATCGTCCGGCGTTCGTCCGGCCGCAATCGTTTCGAAGGAGATTCCGATGTCGATGTTCGCGGTGAATGGTGTCCGAATCGACGTGCTCAGCGCGCGTGTGACGCACGTGCGCTGGGCGGCCGTCAATCCGGCGGACCGGTCGTGGGCGGCGACGCCGAGCGAGGCGTTGGTGGCGGAAGTTGCGCGCGCGCTTGCAGCCGGCAACGACGTTCGCGCAGTGTTTGACGAAGCGGACGGGACGGCGGTGGGGCCGAGACTGAAGCGCGTGCTCTATCGCGACGCGTCGGAAGGGATCGAACTCGACATCGATGCGACTAACGAGTCGCGTACGCTGCGTGACCTACCGCAGATCTGAAAAAAATGTCTGCAGGCGTGTCGATTTCCGTCGAGTCCGCCCGTCGTAGCATCGGAGGCGTGCGCATCGTGCGTCCGCCCCGATTTCCGCCACGATAACCGACTGAAGGAGCGACACCCATGGCCACGTCCGTCAACCCGATCCCGGAAGGGATGCGCACGCTGACACCGCATCTGATCTGCGCAGGCGCCGCCGCCGCCATCGACTTCTACAAGCGTGCGTTCAACGCGACCGAACGGTTTCGCCTGCCGACCCCGGACGGCCGGCTCGCGCACGCGTGCCTCGCAATCGGCGATTCGACACTGATGCTCGTCGATGAAATGCCGGAGCACGGCGCACTCGGGCCGAAGACGCTGAACGGCACGCCGGTCTGCCTCCACCTGTTCGTACCGGACACCGATGCGGCGATCGCGCAGGCCGTCGCGGCCGGCGCGACAGTCACGATGCCGGCCGCCGACATGTTCTGGGGAGATCGCTATGGCCAGGTGGAGGATCCGTTCGGCCATCGCTGGTCGATTGCGACCCACAAGCGCGACCTGACGCCCGACCAGATCGCGGAAGCGATGGCGAGCGCGCCCCCCTGCGGAAGCTGACCGAACGGCGCGTATCGGACCGAACGCGGCTTGCGGCGGCGCCGCCGCGTATCCGCGAGCGGTTCATCCGTGCTCAGGCGCCGGCGGCTTTGCGGCGCTGCTTGTCGTCGTACATGTGGCGATCGGCCGATTCGAGCAGGTCGGCCACGGTGCGATGTTGCGCGGGATCGTATGCCACGTAGCCGACACTGAACCGGATCGCATAGCCGCGTGCGTCGGCCGCGTTGCGCAGCGCGAGTGCCTGCGTGACGCGCTCGATCGACTCGCCGACGTCGGCCGGATCGCTGGCGCTCAACAGCACGACGAATTCGTCGCCGCCGAGTCGGGCGATCACGTCGCTGTCGCGCAGTGCACCGGTCAGCGTGTCCGCGAAGGCCATGAGCGCGCGGTCGCCTTCGGCATGGCCGAAGCGGTCGTTGATCGCCTTGAAGTCGTTCAGGTCGAAGAAGAGCAGTACCGCGTGCCGGCCCACGCGCTCGCACAGGCTCAGCACGTGGCGCGCGAGAATCTCGAAGCCGCGCCGGTTCGTCAGTTGGGTCAGCTCGTCGGTCGTCGCGAGATGCAGGGCCGCGATTTCGCGTTCGGTCATGTGCGCGAGATCACCGAGCAGCGCGAGTTCGTCGACGGAGAGTTCGCGTGGCCGCGTGTCGATCAGGCACAGCGTGCCGACGGGTGCGCCGTTCGGCGCGGCAAGCGGCCGGCCCGCGTAGAAGCGGATGCCGGGCTGGCCGGTGACCAACGGATTGTCGTGGAAGCGATCGTCGTTGCGCGCGTCCTGGATCACCATCGTGTCGTCCGCGAGCAGCGCATGTGCGCAGAACGAGACGTCGCGCGAGGTCTGCGTGGCGTCGAGACCCGGATGACTCTTGAACCACTGGCGATTCTCGTCGACGAGGCTGACGAGTGCGATCGGAACGTCGAACAGCCGGCGCGCGAGGCGCGTGAGGCGGTCGAACCGTTCTTCCGGCGGCGTGTCGAGGATCGACAATGAATGAAGCGTCTCGAGCCGGGCCGCCTCGTCGACCGGTTTGGAAGCAATCTGCATTGGTTTTTGTCTCTGGTCCCGGCTGCGGAGCCGGTTATCGATCGTCTGTATGTCACTCGGCGCGTGCGCAAGCCCGTCGGCGCATTCGTGTCGATATCGCCGCGCACGCCGAACAGTATCGCGCATTCGCCATTGCGCTGCACGCCGTGTTGTGCGGAGTCGCAATGTCGATGCGACGCGAACGCTTCACATGTCGTGCGTCGCTGCCGGGCATGCAATTTGATGCCCGGCGGCTCAAGCTCTTCGGCGCGATGCCGTAAACAGGGCAAGATCAATCGCTCATCCACCGCACCATGGTTCGAATTCTGTACGCGGGGTATCTCGCGTTGGCGCTGTATCTGCTCTATCCGATGGTTCAGGACACGCTGACCTTCAGTGCGGACTGTGTGCTCGGCGCGCTGCCGGGCGGGACTCGCGATCGACCGAAGCCTTCGGCCAGCGATGCGCGTGTGCATGCGAGCCGGTGTGTCGCGACCACGCAGATCGCGGAGCGATCGCCAGACATCCACTGATTTCTTCAACCGATTCCACCGATCGCGGCGCCGTCACGCCCGGTATGCAGGCCATTCGGCCAGATTGACCGGCGTGCTATGCGCACCGATCATCGACGACATCCCGGCGCGAATGCCCGCAACGATGCGCGTCGGCCGCGCCGCATGCGAACGGCGTCTGACGATCGCACGCGTACGAACGGTCAGTACGTCGAGCGGTACGGCGTACCCTGGTCGAAGCGGCTTTGCCAATGCGCAAGGTAGCGCGACGCGAGTTGCGGATTGTTCCAGACCACGACGACGTTTTCGGAATTGCGGCTGGCTGCCGAGGCGCTGTAGTTGAACGAGCCCGTCTCGACATGCTCGGCATCGACCACGACATACTTGTCGTGGTGGATTGCATAGGCGTCGATCGTGCGTGTCGGAATGCCCGCGTTGACGAGCAGGTTCAGTGCCTGCTTGCTGCTCTTCGCGCGATTGCCCTTGTCGTCCACGACGACCGCGACATTCACGCCGCGCCGTTTCGCGGCGAGCAGCGCGCGCGTGACGGGTGGCGACGTGAACGAGTAGGCGGCCACGCGAATCGAGGTGCGCGCGGCGCCGATTGCCTTCAGCACGAGCGCCTCGGCACCGCCATCGGGCGAGAACGCAGATTCGACAACCTGCGTGGCGGGCGCCTCATGTGTCGGGGCCGGCAGAAGTCGCCCGATGAAGTCGATCGCCTGCTGCAACAGCGATTCATTTTGCGTCTTGCCGAAGGCGGCGAAGGGCGTGGCGAGCAGGGAGGCGGCGAGGCAGGCAGCGGCGAGGCGTTGGCGCGACAACATCTTGGACAGCGAATGATTTTGAGACAGCGGGCCGTGAGTGTAACGCAGACACGGCGGCGCGGTCACGCGCGGATGCGAATGCGCGACATCGTGTGACGGTCCGGCGCGGTCGACGTGATGACGTTCATCGTGCCGAGCGGTAACTGCATTGGCTCCGTGATCGTGCGGCGCTGCCATGCAGCACGACACCCGCTTCGCGCCATGCGTCAGGCATCGAGTGGTCCGGCCGCCTCGCGTGCGATCCATCCGGGCCCGGGCTCCGGCTGCACGTCGTGCGCGTCAAGCGGCTCGCCACACGCCGAGCACACCGCGACCGCGTGCATCAGCTGACCACAGGTGCGATGGCGCAATTGCACCGGCGGCCCCTGGCCGTCGTCCTTCCAGCGATCGCCCCATGTCATCAGCGCGAGCAGGGCCGGGTAGAGGTCGAGGCCTTTTTCCGTCAACCGGTACTCGAAGCGCGGTGGGCGCGCCTGATACGCGCGCTTGACGAGCACGCCTTCGTCGACGAGGCGCGCTAGCCGCTCGGCCAGGACGTGGCGCGTGAGGCCCAGTTGCGTCTGGAACGCATCGAAGCGGCGGCAGCCGAGAAACGCGTTGCGCAGGATCAGCATGGTCCACCGATCGCCGAGCACGGCGAGCGTGCGCGCGACCGAACAGTTCAGCGTGCCGATGTCATCCCATTTCATGATCGATTCTCGTGCGGCGGTTCAGCGAAAGAGCGGGTTGGATTATAGAACTTGCCTTCGGTTGCAACGGGCGGTGGTTGCGTTGACAAGCCCTGTGCGGTTGTCAATAATAAGTTCCAATTTAGAACTTACTCGCGCGGCGACGCGCTTTCAATCAGGAGACAACCCGATGAATCCGCTTTCCCTGTCCGGTCTCGAACTGCTGCGCGCGGCCGCGGCGGGCGATCTGCCGCTCGCGTCGATCTCGGAAACGATCCCGATGCGGCCGCTGGGCGTCGAGCTCGGTTACGTGAAGATGTCCGCGCGTGCGGACGGCCGGCACCTGAATCCACTCGGCGGCGTGCACGGCGGGTTCGCCGCGACGGTGCTCGACTCGGTCACGGGCTGCGCGGTGCATTCGATGCTCGATGCGGGCGTCGGTTACGGCACGGTCGACCTCCACGTGAAAATGCTGCGCCCCGTGCCGCGCGACGTCGACCTGATCGCGGAGGGGCGCGTGATTCACCTGTCGCGTTCGCTCGGCGTAGCGGAAGGCACACTGAAGACGCCGGACGACAAGATCGTCGCGCACGCATCGGCGACTTGCTTCATTCAGCGGCCGCAATGACGCGACGGGTGGCGTCCTGATACCAGCCCGGCCGTCCGGCATCATCGGGACCATGCACGCACACGCGAAGGCCGCCGTACCACGAATGAGCGAGGGTCGGGCGCACATCGAAGGCGGCCTGTAAGCGAACGCATCGGCCGTCTGAAGCGCTCGCTTCAATGTGATAGCGTTCCTGCTTTCCACTGACGCGACAGGAACAGCATGGAATACCGCACACTCGGCGATTCAGGCATCGAGGTCAGCCTGATCGGTCTCGGCACGATGACGTGGGGCGAGCAGAATTCTGAACGCGACGCCCACGAGCAGATCGATTTCGCGCTCGGGCAGGGCGTCACGCTGATCGATGCCGCGGAAATGTACCCGGTGCCGCCGAAGCCCGATACCCAGGGACGCACGGAGCAGTACATCGGCACCTGGCTCGCGCAGCATCGTGCGCAGCGCGACCGGATCGTGCTCGCGACGAAGATCGCGGGCCCGGCGCGGCAGCCACACAATCCGCGTCATATTCGCGGCGAAGGCAACCAGTTCGACCGCAAGAACCTGACCGAGGCGCTCGACGGCAGTCTCAATCGCCTGCAGACCGACTATGTCGACCTGTATCAACTCCACTGGCCCGATCGCAGCACGACGACGTTCGGCCGCCCCGCGTATCCGTGGGTCGACGATGCGTACACGGTGCCGATCGAGGAAACGCTGGGCGTGCTGGCGGAATTCGTGAAGGCCGGCAAGGTCCGCGCGATCGGCGTGTCGAACGAAACGCCGTGGGGCGTCGCGCAGTTCCTGCGCGCGGCCGAGAAGCTCGGTTTGCCGCGCATCGCCAGCATCCAGAATCCGTACAGCCTGCTGAACCGCACGTTCGAGAATGGCCTGTCCGAGTTCACGCATCGCGATGGCGTCGGCCTGCTCGCGTATTCGCCGCTCGCGTTCGGCTGGCTGTCCGGTAAGTACGAGAACGGCGCGCGTCCGGCCGGCGCGCGGATCACGCTGTTCGAGCGCTTCCAGCGTTACAGCAAGCCGCAGGCCGTCGAGGCGACGTCGCGCTACGTCGCGCTCGCGAAACGACACGGGCTGTCGCCCGCGCAGCTGGCGCTCGCGTTCGTCAACAGCCGGCCGTTCGTGCGCAGTAACCTGGTCGGCGCGACGTCGCTCGCGCAACTGAAGGAGAACATCGGCAGCATCGACGTGACGTTGTCCGACGAGATCTTGGCCGAGATCGACGCGCTGCACGAACTGCAGCCGAACCCGGCGCCGTAAACGGCGAGCGGCCCGCGCGGCACGGTGCCGCGACGGGCCGCGTCCGACGCGCATTGCCGCGCCGTGGTTTCCTTCGTGAGCGGGCTCAGCGCATCCCGAGCCGCGTGCGCGCGACCATCAGTGCGACGAGACTCAGCACCGCGCAACCCATCAGGTACAGCGCCGGCGACAGCCGGTTGCCGGTTGCGCTGATCAGCCACGTGATCACGAACGGCGCGAAGCCGCCGAACAGCGTGACGCCCGTGTTGTAGCTGACGGCGAGGCCGGTCGCGCGGGTCTGCGACGGAAACAGTTCGGCCATCAGCGCCGGCAGCGCGCCGCAGTACGTCGCCTTCAGCAGCCCGATCCAGATCAGCGCCGCGAGCATCGTCGCGAACGACGCGTGATGCGTGAGCCACGCGAACGTCGGCCATACGGTGGCGAGCATCAGCAAGGCTGCCGCCACCATCACGCGGATCCGCCCGGTGCGATCGGACAGATGGCCGACCAGCGGCGTGACGAGCGTCAGCACGAAGCCGGTCGCGAGCGTCGCCGCGAAGCCCGTCGACGCGGGCAGTCCGAGCTGTTTGATCGCATACGTCGGCATGTACAGCACCATGTAGTTGATCGCGGTCGAGATCACGAGCACCCCGATCGACAGCAGCACGCGCATCTTCTGGTCCGCGAACAGCTCGCGCACGGGTGCTTCGGAGCGCGCCTGCGTTTTGAACTCGATCCCCTCGTCGACGTAGCGGCGGATGTAGAGTCCCACCGGGCCGATCGCGAGACCGAACAGGAACGGCACGCGCCACCCCCAGCTTTCGAGTTGCGCGACGCTCAGCGTCGATGTCAGCAGCGCACCGAAGCCCGATGCCAGTAGCGTCGCGAGGCCCTGGCTCGCGAACTGCCAGCTCGACATGAAGCCGCGCCGCTGCGGCGCGTGTTCGACGAGGAACGCGGTCGAGCTCGCGAATTCACCGCCGGCCGAAAAGCCCTGCATCAGCCGCGACAGCATGATCCCGAGCGGTGCGAGGATGCCGATCGATGCATAGGTCGGCATCAGCGCGATCAGCACCGTGCCGGCCATCATCATCCCGATCGACAGCAGCAGCGACGCCTTGCGGCCCGCGCGGTCCGCGTAGGCACCGAGCACGAAGCCGCCGATCGGCCGGATCAGGTAGGACAGCCCGAACGTGCCGAGCGTGAGCAGCAGCGACGTCGCCTCACTCGTCGCGGGGAAGAACAGCTTGGCGATCGTCACCGCGAAAAAGCCGTAGACGATCAGGTCGAACCATTCGAGCGCATTGCCGATCGACGCGGCGAAGATGATGCGCCGGATCTTCGCGGCGCTGGGTCGCGCGGCGTCCTGCGAGGTCAGGGTGGTCGTATTCATCGTGTGAGCAGGTCCCGAGAAAGAGGCGAAGCGCGTTACAGGGCGGCGCCGGCCGCGGCGGGTGCCGCGTGGCGAACAGGCGGCGCGGCCTCGCCGAGATCCCAGAAGAGGCCTGCCATCATCTGCAGTCCCTCG
This sequence comes from Burkholderia sp. Bp9004, assembly GCF_003858025.1. Taxonomy (NCBI): domain Bacteria; kingdom Pseudomonadati; phylum Pseudomonadota; class Betaproteobacteria; order Burkholderiales; family Burkholderiaceae; genus Burkholderia; species Burkholderia sp. Bp9004. The sequence continues at coordinate 19,648 of NZ_QTQD01000050.1, forward strand.
CGCACGACGCTCGCGAGCAAGTGCTCGTCGGGCGCGTGCTGCGAGCACGCCGGATACGAGTGCGGCACCCACAGCGTCGGCAGCCCCAGCGTATCGGCGAATACTTCGTTTGGCAGCGTGCCGCCGAGGTTCGGCAGGATCGCGGGCTTCTTGCCGGTCGTGCGCGCGAGCGACGCGACAGCCCAACGGACCCACGGATCGTCCGGCGGCAGGCGCGTCGCCGGCGCGCCGCGTTCGACGTCGATCTCGATGTCGGTGAAGCCGTGCGCATCGAGATGCGCGCGCAGGTGCGCATGCAGCGCTTGCCAGTCAGTGCCGACCACGAAACGCAACTGGCAGTGCGCGAATGCGACGGGCGGAATCGCATTGACCGGATGGTCGGGATTGCCGGCCTTGAACGCGAGAATTTCGAACGTGTTCCAGCCGAACACGCGCTCGGCGGCGGAGAGGCCCGGCTCGCCCCAGTCCGCGTCGAGCGCCGGATCGCCGGGGCCGCCGCCGACGGACAGGTCGGCGAGCGCGGCGCGCACGGCGGCCGGGATCGGCGGCGGGCGCAGCCCGGCGACACGGATCGCGCCGCGCGCGTCGACGAGGCTCGCGAGCGCATTCGCGAGCACGGTCGCCGGGTTGCGCAGCAGGCCGCCCCAGTTGCCCGAGTGATGGCCGCCGTCGCGTGCGCGCAGGCTGAGCTTGAAGTTGACGGAGCCGCGCGAGCCGAGGAACACGGTCGGACGTTCGGCGGTGACGCGAGGTCCGTCGGACGCGATCAGCACGTCGGCCGCGAGCGCGTCGCGCTCCTGGCGGCACAGCGCGTCGAGGCCCGGAGACCCCGTTTCCTCGCCCATCTCGATCAGCAGCTTCGCGTTGAAGCCGAGCCGGCCGCCCCGCGCGTCGAGCACGCTCGCCAGCGCGGCCAGGTTGATCGTGTGCTGGCCCTTGTTGTCGGCACTGCCGCGGCCGTACCAGCGATCGCCGTCGACGGTCAACGTCCACGGCGACAGCGGCGCGCGCCATTGCGCGTCGTAGCCGCGCACGACGTCGCCGTGACCATAGACGAGCACGGTCGGCAGCGCGTCGTCCTCGTGGCGCGACGCCAGCAGGAACGGGCCGCCGCCGTCGACGGGGTTCTCGACGATGCGCGACGTGAAACCCAGACGCGTGGCCTCCGGCGCGATCTCGTCGGTCAGGTAGGCGCGCAGCGCGGCGCTCGAGCCGCTGTCCTGGCTTTCGGTGCGCAGGCCGACGCGGCGGCTCAGGGTCGCGAAGACCGCGCCCGATTCGAACTGGCTCAGCGCGTGCTGGATGGCTGCGGTACGGCTCAAGACGTGTCTCCTGTATCGGTTTTCCGGCGGGCGCGGCGCGCAGGGCCGGGAGTGCGATCGATTCTAGAAAGCCGTTTTTTTTGTCACAATGATCGAATTTCGAACATTTCTTTGCCGAAAAGGCAAAGCGGAGCGGCCTGAACGACGGGCCCGGGGACAGAACGATGGCGGTTTTCCTGCATGGGCTTGCGTTGCGGTATTTCGTCGAAGTCGCGCGCACCGGGTCGATCAGCGACGCATCCACGAGGCTGCACGTGGCCGTCTCGGCGATCAGCCGGCAGATCGCGAAGCTCGAGAGCGAGCTCGGCGCGCCGCTGTTCGAGCGCCGGCCGCGCGGGATGGCGTTGTCGGAGGCCGGCGAACGGCTGCTGGGCTTCGCGCAGCGTAGCCTGCTGGAGGCCGAGCATGTGATGAAGGAAATCGGCGGGCTGGAGGCGCTGCACGGCAGCCTGTTGAAGGTCGCCTGCTCGGAGGGGTTCGCGATCGACTTCCTGCCAGGCGTGCTGGCAAGCTTCAAGGCGCGCCACCCGGGCGTCGATTTCTCGGTGTGGGTCGTGTCGCCGGCGGAGGCGACACGGCGCGTGCGCGACGGCGATGCAGACATCGGGCTGACGTTCAGCCTCGCGCCGGAGCAGGGCGTGCGCGTCGAACACACGGAGCGTGCGCCGGTCTTCGCGCTCGTGCGGCGCGACCATCCGCTCGCGGCGCGCGATTCGGTGTCGCTCGCCGACGTCGCGCGGCACCCGCATGTGCTGCCCGAGGCCGGCACGACGGTGCGCCAGCTGATCGACATCGCGTGCGTGCTCGACGGGCTCATGCTCGAGCCGGAACTGACCAGCAACAACACCGCGGTGATGTATCGCTACGCGCAGCGTACCGGCGCGGTGATGTTCACGGGGCTGCTGTCGGTGCGGGACCGTTTCGACGCGGACGGCTTCGTCGCCGTGCCCGTCACGAATCCCCAGTTGCGTGAGCGCAGCATCCAGGTGCAGACCATGGCAGGGCGCGATCTTCCCGCGTCGGTGCGCGCGTTTCGCGACCATCTGATCGACGTGATGAGCAGCGCATCGCCCCCGCCGGTTGCCGTGCGCGGCCCGAGACGCCCGGGCATGAGATAATCGCGAATCCGCCTTCCATTCCCGTGCGGCTCGCCGAGCCGCATCGCCCCTGTTCGACGCCAAATTGAAGAACCTGATTGTCACCCTCGATCGCGCTGGCGAGTTCGACGAGATCATCGACGTGCGCACGCCGCTCGAGTTCGCCGAGGACCATATTCCCGGCGCGATGAACGCGCCCGTGCTCAGCAACGAGGAGCGCGTGATCGTCGGCACGATGTACCGTCAGGTGTCGCCGTACGAAGCGACGCGCGTCGGCGCGGCGATGGTCGCGCGCAACATCGCGCGCCATCTCGACACCACGTTCGCCGACCGTCCGCGCAACTGGCGACCGTTGATCTACTGCTGGCGCGGCGGCAAGCGTTCGGGTTCGATGACGACCTGGTTCAACCTGATCGGCTGGCAGGCGCGCCAACTCGAAGGCGGGTACAAGGCGTACCGCCGCTCGGTGTGCGCGACGCTCGATACGTTGCCGACCCGGTTTCGCTATATCGTGCTCGTCGGTCACACGGGCTGCGGAAAGACGCGGCTCCTGAACGCGCTGCGCGACGAAGGGGCACAGACGCTCGATCTCGAGGCGCTCGCGTGTCACCGTGGCTCGCTGCTCGGTGCGCTGCCGGGTGTGCCGCAGCCGACGCAGAAGTCCTTCGATTCGGGGCTCGTCGGTACGCTCGAGCGTTTCGACCCCGCTTGGCCCGTGTTCGTCGAATCGGAAAGCCGCAAGATCGGGCTCGTGCAGCTGCCGCTCGCGTTGCTGGACGCGTTTCGCGCGGGGCCGTGGGTGCAGGTCGAGGCGGCGCATGACGAACGTATCGCTTTCCTGCTCGAAGACTACGCCCATCTGTTCGATGAACCGGCCACGTTCAAGTCGCAGCTCGATCGACTGATCGGCCTGCATAGCCGCGAAGAGGTCGCGCGCTGGAACGCGCTGATCGACGCGAACGAGCGCACCGAGCTGTTCCGCACGCTGATCGACAAGCATTACGATCCTGCGTATGCACGCACCTATCGTTCGTCGTACGACAAACCGAACCGCGTGCTGACGTTCACGTTCCGGCCGAATGCGGCCGACGGGCGCCAGCAGGCGCGCGCGCTGCTCGACGCGCTCGCACTGGCCGGGCTGCCGGCATCGCCCGCTGCCGGCGCGGCGGCGCGCGCCGACACCGACAACAACCCTACGACCACCACACGATGACGACCACACGCCCTCAACCCAGTCCAGCGCTCGGCTGGATGACCTTCCTGCTGATCGCGGTCGCGGGACTGTTCTACGTGAAATGGTTCCCGTATTACAACAAGGCGTTCGTCGCCGCCGAGCATCATTCGATCGGCCAGTCGATCCTGATGGGCACGTCGGCGAGCGCTCCCGAGCCGTCGCTGAAGGCGGCGCTCGACTACGCGTGGGCGTACGGCAAGGCGATCTGGCAGGCCATGGTGCTCGGCCTGCTGCTCGGTTCGGCCGTGCAGGCGCTGCTGCCGGCGCACTGGGTTGCGCGTGCGCTCGGCCGCACGGGCTTCGGCAGCGTCGCCGCGGGCGGCCTGCTTTCGCTGCCCGGCATGATGTGCACGTGCTGCGCGGCGCCGGTCGTCGCGGGCCTGCGCGCGCGGCACGCATCGCCGGGCGGCGCGGTCGCGTTCTGGCTCGGCAACACGGTCCTGAATCCGGCCGCGCTGGTGTTCATGGGCTTCGTGCTCGGCTGGCACTGGAGCGCGCTGCGGCTCGTGCTCGGCGTCGCGATGGTATTCGGGATCGGCTATCTGCTGAACCGTGTCGCGCGCCCCGAGGACCGCAGCGTCGACGATGCGCAACTCGCCGCGCTGGCAGCCGAGCAGGCCGCCGCGGGCAATCCGTTCGTCCGCTGGATGAAGCTGCTCGCACGCATGGCCGTGCGGCTCGTGCCCGAATACATCGTGCTCGTGCTGCTGCTCGGCGCGGCGCGCGCGTGGCTGTTCCCGCATATCGGCCCGGACATCGGCAATCATCTCGGCTGGATCATCGCGTTCGCGGTCGCGGGCACCTTGTTCGTGATCCCGACGGCCGGCGAGGTGCCGATCATCCAGGCGATGCTGTCGCTCGGCATGGGCGTCGGCCCGGCTGCCGCGCTGTTGATGACGCTGCCGCCGATCAGCGTGCCGTCGCTCGCGATGCTCGCGCGTTCGTTCAAGCCCTACATGCTGGCGATCGTCACGGGCCTCGTCGTCGTGTTCGGGATCGTGAGCGGGCTGCTCGCGATCGCGTTCGGGTTCTGACGGACACGCGGGCGGGAAGGCGAGCGGGCCTGCGCGATGGCTGCCGTGCCGCGCGCCGACCGATTCCGCCGCGCGACGGCCGTATTCATCCGGCGCCGCCGCTTCACGCGTGCGGTGCCCTTTACAAGAAGCAAACAGGAAAACGCATGACCCAACCGAAGATTCATCCTCGACTCGAAAAGGCGCTGACGCGCGGCGATCTCGCGATCCGCCAGGCCAATTCCGCGCGGGCGACTGCCGTGCTGAACGCGCTCGGCACGATGATCATCGAAGCCTCCGCCACGATCGGCGTCGAGGCCAGTATCGACATTCCGCAAGGCGACCGCATTTACGATCCGGTGAACGGCCTGTGGCCGCAGAAGATGCTGGTGTCGTTCGACGGTCCGGTCGACGAGGCCGACGCGGAAGAGCTGCGCGCGGTCTATCTCGTCGCCGACGATCCGGGAACGCAGTTCCGCGTCGAATGGCACCGCGCTGACGGCAAGCTCGGCCGCCACGAAGGCGGCCCGCTGGCGACCGTCGCATTCCTGACCGACGTCGAGATCCCGTGGAGCGACGACGACGAGTAACGTCGTCGCCATTTCATCGCAGCATCGAGCGGGCGCCGTGCGCGCCGGCCGTCAGCGCATCATCCGCCGCCGGAACAGCCACGCGGAGACCACGAATCCGCCGACCGCATAGCCGGCGAGCACCGCGAGATGCAGGCCGACGTCCGTCGCCGGCCGGCCGAGCATCGCGGGGCGGATGAGTTCGACCGCGTTCGCGAGCGGCAGCATGTGTGCCGCGTGCTGCGCGACCGGCGGCAACTGCGTGATCGGGAAGAACACCCCCGACAGCAGCAGCATCGGCGTCAGCACGAGCGTCTGATAGAACATGAAGAAGTCGTAGGACGGCGCGAGCGCAGTGACGATCATCGCCGTGCTCGCGAACGCGAGGCCGGCGAGTGCGATCACGGGCAGTGCCGCGAGCATCGACGGAAACCGCGCATAGCCGAGCAGGCCCGCGACGAGCATGATCGCGACGCCCGACAGCAGCGCCTTGCTCGCGCCCCAGACAATCTCCCCGAGCACGATGTCGCCCAGCGCGAGCGGCGTATGCATGATCGCTTCCCAGGTGCGCTGCACGTGCATTCGCGAGAAGCCCGAATACATCGATTCGAAGCTCGCGGACATCATCACGCTCGAACTGACCGTGCCGGCCGCGAGGAACGCGATATACGACACGCCGTCGACGTGGCCGAGCATCAGGCCGAGCCCGAATCCCAGCCCGAACAGGTAGATCATCGGATCGGCGAGATTGCCGAACAGCGAGGCGAGCGCGAGCTTGCGCCACACGAGGTAGTTGCGTCGCCACACGGCAATCCAGTTGGTGGCATTTGCGGGCAGCGCGATCGCGAAGCGTGATTCGCGTGGCGGTGCGGACGGCGCGGCGGCGGAATAGTTGCGTACGTCCATGATCGATCAGTCCTGCATTTCGCGGCCCGTGAGCCGCAGGAACACGTCCTCCAGATTGGCCGGACGGTGCAGATAACGCAATCCCGTGCGACCCTTGAGTCGCGCACTGAGCGGCTCGGGATCGGTCACGTAGCAGAACAGCGTCTCGCCGCTGATCTCGGTGTGCTTCGCGAACGGCGCCAGTTCGTCGCGCAGCGCGACCGGGTCGAGCCCGTAGATCTCGATCACGTCGCAGCCGATCTCCGATTCGATCAGCGCGTGCGGCGCGCCTTCGGCGATCTTGCGGCCTTCCTCGATCACGCACAGCCGGTCGCACAGGCGCTCCGCTTCTTCCATGAAATGCGTGGTGATCAGGATCGTCTTGCCGCGGGCGAGCAGCGACCGCAACCGCTCCCACATCAGGTGCCGCGCCTGCGGATCGAGGCCCGTCGTCGGCTCGTCGAGCACCAGCACGTCGGGATCGTTGACGAGCGCGCGTGCGAGCGTCAGACGGCGCTTCATGCCGCCCGACAATTCGCCGACCTTCGCATCCGCCTTGTTTTCCAGCTTCGCGAATTCGAGCAGTGGTTGCACGAGCGCGCGTGCGGCGTGTGCCGACATTCCGAAATAGCGGCTGAACACCAGCAGGTTCTCGCGGACCGTGAAGTCGGGGTCGAGGTTGTCGAACTGCGGGACGACACCGACGCGCTGGCGCGCATGCCGTGCGCGTGACGGAACCGGCTCGCCGCAAAGTGAAATGGTGCCGGCATCGGGATACGCGAGGCCGAGCAGCATCTTCAGCGTCGTGGTCTTGCCGGCGCCGTTCGGCCCGAGCAGGCCATAGCATTCGCCGGCCTGCACGTGGAAGGACAAATCATTGACGACGAGCTTGTCGCCATAGCGCTTTTCGACGTTCCGGAAATCGATCGGTGCAACGGACATGGGCAGGTTGTCGTTGTAAGCGGACGCGTTTCGCGGCCGGTCGGACGGGCATGCCGGCTGGCGAACGGATCGGGTGAATGCGTGTCACATGGGCATGACCGAGGCGAACGCACGTCGACGGCACGGACGGGCCATTCTAGTGCATCGGCTGCGTCTCTTCAGGGCAGGCTCGCGCGACACGGTGCATGCGCGCACGGATCGTGCACCGCATCATCGCCGACGCGCCCCGCGTGGCGAATCAGCGTTTTCCATCCCTTGCGTCCGGAATTGCGGCGCACCATGATGAGTGCATAGGGTACGAAGTCGCGATAGGGAGGTCTCATGGCTAGCTACAACAAGATTCTGCTGTGCTACGACGGCACGCTCGAAGGACGCAAGGCATTGCGGTGCGGTGCCAATCTTGCGCTGGACCTGAAGGCGGAAACGCATTTGCTGTCGGTCGTCGACATGCGCTCGAGCATCGCGCAAAGCGCAGGGCTGCTGACCGACGTCGCGTGCGGCCGCTTCGAGGAAACGGCGCGCGAGATACTGCAGGAAGGTGTGAACTGGCTGCGCGAGCGCGGTGTTCAGGCCGAAGGCCATTTCGCATTCGGTTATCCGATCGACGAAATCGCGAACCTCGCGACGGAATTGAAGGCCGACCTCGTCGTCGTCGGCCATCGGTGCCGCAGCGGGTTGTCGAGATGGTGGATGGGTTCGGGCAACACGCAACTGCTCGATCGCGTGAACTGCAGCATTCTGGTCGCATGTTCGTCGGCGGAAGAGCAAAAGGCCGAGATCGCACGCGAACGCGAAGCGGCCACCGCGAGCGGCAAGTGACGCAACGATTGTGTGGCCGGCCGGGTCGTATCGCGATTCGCGCCGGTCGCGCGCAGTGCCGCTAGCGGCATCCACGCCGATTGCGGCCGCTCAGGCGTGCAGGTCGATCGCGGACAGCTTCCACGAAAACAAGCCGAAGCGGTGGAAGATCGCCGCATAGCGCGTGCCGTCCGCGCTGCGCTGGTAGGTCACGACAAATTCATCGATATTCCGGTAGCCGGCGCTCGTTTGCTGAGGATGGGCCGCCTCGCCGGGGCTGGCCGGTGCGGGTGCGGTGGCTGGCGCCGATGCGGCGGAGGCGGTGGCATTGCTGGCCGGTACGGGGGCGCTCGCCGGATTGACCGGCGGCGCGGCCGGTGCATTGTCAGGCGCAGCGCCTGACGGCGGGCCCGACCATTCGGGCGGTCGTTCGCCCGGATTGCCGCGCGGGGGAATGCCGCTCATCAGCGCCGCTACACCTTCCGGTGTCGCATAGGCATCGACCAGGGGGCCGATCAACGCAGATCCGATCAGCGCGCCAATCACCGCGAACGGATTGTCCTTCTTCACTGCGTCGATTCGGCGCATCAACTCTTCCGTGACCTGCTGCTTCAGGCTGATGCGCAGCGACGGAAAATCGACATACTCGCTGACCGCTTGCGCATCGCGCGCATCGATCGCCGATTTCAGGCGACCGAGCGCGACGTACGGCGATGCGTACGCATAACCGATCGCCACCAGGACGGCGATGGCCAGCACGACGATCAGCAATGGCTTGAGCCGCCACGCGCGGCCCGAAGATCCAGTCACGATGCCTCCGGTGCGGACACGTTCCGCAATCAGAGACCGCCGTGCGTGGCCGATCGTTCCTCGGCGATGCAGCGATCGATCATCCGGCACACGGCATCGATCGTCCCGACCATGATCAGGCGCGACCGGCCGTGATAGACGCGCACGGGCGCACGGCGCGCCGGTTCCGCGTGATTCAGGCCGCCATTCAGCGAGACCCGCGCGAATGCGGGAAGTGCTGACGGCAGCAGCGACGCCTGCCGTTCAACTGCGACTTCTTGGCTCACCACGGGCGCCGCGGCGGACAGCGGCGCGCAGGGGGTGCGGCCGCGCAGGTGACGCAGGCGGCCGAATTGACGGAAAGGCAGCAGACGGGAAAGGCGTTCCATGATGTTCTCCTCAGCGAGACCGATTGTCAGAGTTCGCCCGAGCGGATCAGCCCGACGGCGATGCCTTCCAGCGCGAACTCCGCGCTGCCGGCCTTGACGAAGATATTTTCGTAATCCGGGTTCTCCGCGATCAGCTCGAGGCCGCCGGGCCGGCGCATCAGGCGCTTGACCGTGACGTCGTCGCCGAGACGCGCGACGATGATCTGGCCGTCCTTCGCTTCCGTGCGCTTTTGCACGGCGAGGAGGTCGCCGTCGAGAATGCCGGCGTCGCGCATCGACAGGCCACGCACCTTCAGCAGGTAATCGGGCTTGCTGGTGAACAGCGCGGGATCGCACGCGTAATGATGCGAGATGTGCTCCTGCGCGAGGATCGGGCTACCGGCCGCGACGCGGCCGACGAGCGGCAGCGACAGTTGCATCAGGCCGGCGTGCGGCAGCGTGAACTGGTGCGGGGCGTCGTCGATGCCGAGCAGGCGGATGCCGCGCGACGCGCCGGCGGCCAGTTCGATCACGCCCTTGCGCGCCAGCGCACGGAGGTGTTCCTCGGCCGCGTTCGGCGAGCTGAAACCCAGCTCTGCCGCAATTTCGGCGCGGGTGGGCGGGAAACCGGAGCGCTCGATCGCGCGGCGGATCAAGTCGAACACTTGCTGCTGACGGGCGGTGAGTTTGGTCATGGCTGAACTGTATGGATAGACAGTGAGCTGTATTTTTATACAGTACTTCGCGAATTTCAAGTGTTACTTGAGGTTCGACGCGATCACGCCGGTTCCGGCGCGATTTCGCGACGTCCGGACGCCGGTTTGTCTGCCGCAACCGTCCGTCCCGTCTGCGTTAGCACTTTTGAGTATTAAAAAATGAAGAACGATTATTTTTAATCATGTAACCCGTTCGTTAGACTGGCCCGACATCGCAATACAGACAACACTGGAGAACCAAGGATGGGCAAGCGCAATACGGGGCTGGTGGGCGGAGCGGGCCGCCTGATCGCAACACTCGCGCTGGGCGCGGCGGCGGCGCTGGGCGTCGCGACGCACGCCCAGGCCGATGTGACGTTCCTGAACGTGTCCTACGACCCGACGCGTGAGCTGTATCAGGACTTCAATCAGGCGTTCGGCAAGGAGTGGAAGGCGAAGACGGGCGAGACCGTCAACTTCAAGCAGTCGCACGGCGGCTCGGGCGCGCAGGCGCGCTCGGTGCTCGACGGCCTGCAGGCCGACGTCGTGACGCTTGCGCTCGCCTACGACATCGACGCGCTCGCCAACAAGGGACTTGTCAACAAGGACTGGCAGAAGCGCCTGCCCGACAACGCATCGCCGTACACGTCGACGATCGTGTTCCTCGTGCGCAAGGGCAATCCGAAGGGGATCAAGGACTGGGACGACCTGACCAGGCCGGGCGTCTCGATCGTCACGCCGAACCCGAAGACGTCGGGCGGCGCGCGCTGGAACTACCTGGCCGCGTGGGCGTATGCGGTGCACAAGCCGGGCGGCAACGAGCAGACGGCGAAGGAATTCGTCACGAAGCTGTACAAGAACGCGGGCGTGCTCGATTCCGGCGCGCGAGGCGCGACGACGAGCTTCGTTCAGCGCGGAATCGGCGACGTGCTGATCGCATGGGAAAACGAGGCATTCCTGTCGGTCAAGGAATTCGGTACCGACAAGTTCGAGATCGTCGTGCCGTCGGTGAGCATCCTGGCCGAGCCGCCCGTCGCGGTGGTCGACAAGGTGGTGGACAAGAAGGGCACGCGCAAGCTGGCCGACGCGTACCTGAACTTCCTGTACAGCCCGCAGGGCCAGGCGATCGCGGCGCGCAACTACTACCGGCCGCGTTCGAAGAACGTGCCGGCGGAGCTGACGAAGCAGTTCCCGAAGCTGAAGCTGTACACGGTCGACGACACGTTCGGCGGCTGGACGAATGCGCAGAAGACGCATTTCGCGGACGGCGGTCTGTTCGATTCGATCTACAAGCCGCAGTAACGCGACGCAGCAAGCCATAACGACAGCGGCGCGCCACGAGAGCGCGCCGCATCCCCGACGGGCCGCCGGCGCAATGCATCGCGCCGGCGGTTTGCGTCGGACCCATGAGCAGCATCGACCCAGCAAGAGCATCCGATGACGACGTACACCTTTCGCAAGCCGAGCGCGCTGCCCGGTTTCGGCGTGACGCTCGGCATCACGGTGGCCTATTTGAGCCTCGTGGTGCTGATTCCGCTCGCCGCCACGTTCATGAAGACCGCGACGCTGTCGTGGGACCAGTTCGTCACCGCCGTCACGTCGCCGCGCGTGCTCGCGTCGTACCGGCTGACGTTCTCCGCCGCGCTCGGCGGCGCGCTGATCAACGCCGTGTTCGGCTTCCTCGTCGCGTGGGTGCTCGTGCGCTACACGTTCCCGTTCAAGCGCCTCGTCGATGCGATCGTCGACCTGCCGTTCGCGCTGCCGACGTCGGTCGCCGGCATCTCGCTTGCCGCCGTCTATGCGACCAACGGCTGGGTCGGCCAGTATCTCGCGCCGTTCGGCATCAAGATCGCGTTCACGCCGGTCGGCGTGCTGGTGGCGCTGACCTTCATCGGGCTGCCGTTCGTCGTGCGCACCGTGCAGCCGGTGCTCGAGGATTTCGAGCGCGAGCAGGAAGAGGCCGCCGCGTGCCTCGGCGCATCGCGCTGGCTGACGTTCCGCCGCGTCGTGCTGCCGGCCGTGCTGCCGGCGCTGCTCACCGGCTTCGCGCTGGCGTTCGCGCGCGCGCTCGGCGAGTACGGGTCGGTCATCTTCATCGCCGGCAACGTGCCAATGAAATCCGAGATCACGTCGCTGCTGATCATCACGAAGCTCGAGCAGTACGACTATGCGGGCGCGACCGCGCTGGCGGTCGTGATGCTGGTCGTGTCGTTCCTGATGCTGCTGCTGATCAACTCGCTGCAGTGGTATCTGCAACGCCGCACGAGCAAGGGCGCGAGCGGCCCCGCGCCGGCGACCGTCACCGTCGCCGCCGCAGCAGGAGGCCAGCAATGAACCAGGAGGCCACCGTCGTGCTGAAAACCCCGCCGTCGGCCGCGCAAGGCCGTGCCGCGAATCGGCTCGACCCCGTCAGCGAGCCGCGCGCCGTGCGCTGGCTGCTGATCGGCGTCGCGCTGGCGTTCCTCGCGTTCTTCCTCGTCGTGCCGCTCGCCGCGGTGTTCTTCGAGGCGCTGCGCAAGGGCGTCGGCTTCTATCTCGAATCGCTCGCCGATCCCGACGCGTGGTCGGCGATCAAGCTGACGCTGACCGTCGCCGTGATCGCGGTGCCGTTGAACCTCGTGTTCGGCGTGTGCGCATCGTGGGCGATCGCGAAGTTCGAATTCCGCGGCAAGGCGTTGCTGACCACGCTGATCGACCTGCCGTTCTCCGTGTCGCCGGTGATCTCGGGTCTCGTCTACGTGCTGCTGTTCGGCGCGCAGGGCTGGCTCGGGCCGTGGCTGCAGGATCACGACGTGCAGATCATCTTCGCGGTGCCGGGCATCGTGCTCGCGACGATCTTCGTCACGTTTCCGTTCGTCGCGCGCGAACTGATCCCGCTGATGCAGGCGCAGGGCACCGACGAGGAAGAGGCCGCGCGCGTACTCGGCGCGTCGGGCTGGCAGATCTTCCGGCGCGTGACGCTGCCGAACGTGAAGTGGGGCCTGCTGTACGGCGTGATCCTGTGCAATGCGCGGGCGATGGGCGAATTCGGTGCGGTGTCGGTCGTGTCCGGCCACATTCGCGGCGTGACCGACACGATGCCGCTGCACGTCGAGATCCTGTACAACGAATACAACTTCGCGGCGGCGTTCGCGGTGGCGTCGGTGCTGGCGTTGCTCGCGCTCGTCACGCTTGCGCTGAAGCTGCTCGCCGAACGTCACCTCGCCGCCGAACTGGCCGGCGCACGCGACGACGTTCCCGCTCATGCCGGCCCCGTCGCCGCCATTTCGTCGAAATCGTAAAGAGGCAACCAGAATGGGTATCACCGTCCGTCACCTTCAGAAGCGCTTCGGCGATTTCACCGCGCTCGACAACGTATCGCTCGACTTTCCGCCGGGCGAGCTCGTCGCGCTGCTCGGGCCGTCCGGCTGCGGCAAGACCACGCTGCTGCGCGTGATCGCGGGCCTCGAGCACGCGGACGCCGGCCAGGTCGTGCTGCAGGGGCTCGACGTCGCGTCGGTCGGCGCGCGCGATCGTCAGGTCGGCTTCGTGTTCCAGCATTACGCGCTGTTCCGCCACATGACCGTGTTCGAGAACGTCGCGTTCGGGCTGCGCGTGAAGCCGCGCCGCGAGCGGCCGTCGGAAGCCGTGATCCGCGACAAGGTGCACGAACTGCTGAAGCTCGTGCAGCTCGACTGGCTCGCGCAGCGCTATCCGTCCGAGCTGTCGGGCGGCCAGCGCCAGCGGATCGCGCTGGCCCGCGCGCTCGCGGTCGAGCCGAAGGTGTTGCTGCTCGACGAGCCGTTCGGCGCGCTTGATGCGAAGGTACGCAAGGAACTGCGCGGCTGGCTGCGCCGCCTGCACGACGACCTGCACATCTCGACGATCTTCGTCACGCACGACCAGGAGGAAGCGCTGGAAGTGGCCGACCGGATCGTCGTGCTGAACCGCGGTCACGTCGAGCAGGTCGGCAGCCCGCAGGTTGTGTACGACCATCCGCAAAGCGCGTTCGTCTACGAGTTTCTCGGCGCGGCGAACCGGCTGCCGGGGACGGTCGCCGGGCGCGGCTTCGTCGCCGAGGGCGCCGCTGCGCCGATCGAGGTCGACGCCGACTTCGCGGGCCCCGCGAACGCGTACGTGCGGCCGCACGACCTGCAGCTTTGGCCGGCAGGCGAAGGGCATCGGGACGGCATCGCGGTGGACGTGCGCCGCGTGATCCCGCTCGGCGGCTCGGTGCGGGTCGAACTCGAGGCGCGCACGGGCGGCGCGCTCGAAGCGGAACTCGATCGCGATGCGTGGCGTGCGCTCGCGCTGCAGGTCGGCGACGGCGCGACGGCCGTGCCGCGCGCGGTTCGCGTATTTCCCGCACACTGACGCCCATACCCGGTAATGAGAAGAGGGCGGATACCGCTCCGGATCACATTCGAACAACGACAGCCCAAGAGGCATACCCATGAATTTTCAGCAATTGCGTTTCGTGCGCGAAGCCGTGCGCCAGAACATGAACCTGACAGAAGTCGCTAACGTGCTGTACACGTCGCAGTCGGGCGTGTCGAAGCAGATCAAGGATCTCGAGGATGAACTGGGCGTCGACATCTTCATCCGGCGCGGCAAGCGGCTCACGGGGCTCACGGAGCCGGGCAAGGCCGTGCACCAGCTGATCGAGCGGATGCTGCTCGATGCGGAGAACCTGCGCCGCGTCGCGCGCCAGTTCGCGGACCAGGACAGCGGCCACCTCGTCGTCGCGACGACCCACACGCAGGCGCGCTATGCGCTGCCGAAGGTGATCCGCCAGTTCACCGACGTGTTCCCGAAGGTGCATCTCGCGCTGCGCCAGGGCAGCCCGCAGCAGATCGCGCAAATGATCCTGAACGGCGAAGCCGACCTCGGCATCTCGACCGAGGCGCTCGATCGCTATCCGGATATCGTCACGTTCCCGTGCTATTCGTGGCACCACACGGTGGTCGTGCCGAAGGGGCATCCGCTCGTCGGCCGCGAGAACCTGACGCTCGACGAAATCGCCGAGTACCCGATCATCACGTATGACCAGGACTTCACGGGCCGCTCGCACATCGACCAGGCGTTCGCGCAGGCCGGCGCCGTGCCCGACGTCGTGCTGACCGCGATCGACGCGGACGTGATCAAGACCTACGTCGAGCTCGGGATGGGGATCGGCGTCGTCGCGGCGATGGCCTTCGATCCGCAACGCGACACCGGGCTCGTCGCGCTCGACACGCAGCACCTGTTCGAGGCGAGCACGACGCGCGTCGGGTTGCGCAAGGGCGCGTTCCTGCGGGCGTATGCATACCGGCTGATCGAGATGTTCGCGCCGCACCTGAACGAAGCCGAAATCGCCGGGCTGCTGCGCGAAGCGGTCTGATCGAGCAAGCGATGTTTCGGGGGCGCGGCAGGCCCCCGCTGGGCGGCCGCGACGAAGCGGCGCCGCCGCACCCGGTGTAACGCGCCGCAATCGGAGCGCGCAATCGCGCGCTCCGAATAAACCCTTAAATATTGATCAGACGGGTTGCGCGTCGACCCGAAACGGTACAGCATAGCCCTCACTCCGCCGGCGTCCCCGCCGGCGGTGGCGCGTCGACGACAGCACGCGCCAGGCAGTCGGCCGTCTGCCTCGCTTCCATTCCGTGGTACCGACAAGCAGCATCGATGGCCAATGCCCGGGTAGTGTGGCGCAAACGTTTGCTCGCATTAAAACAACAGTCCGGCCCGTCGGGCCAGTCGCCAGGAGATATGTATGAATGTCCGCTTTCGCCGTCGCTTCCTGACCGCCGCGCTTGCCGCCGTCGCGGTCGCTGCCGCACCGGCCGTCCATGCCCAATCCGCAGGCAAGCCGAAGGTCGCGCTCGTGATGAAGTCGCTCGCCAACGAGTTCTTCCTGACGATGGAAAACGGCGCGAAGGAATACCAGAAGCACAACGCCGGCCAGTTCGACCTGATCACGAACGGGATCAAGGACGAGACCGACACCGCGAACCAGATCCGCATCGTCGAGCAGATGATCGTGTCGAAGGTCGATGCGATCGTGCTCGCGCCGGCCGATTCCAAGGCGCTCGTGCCGGTCGTGAAGAAGGCGGTCGACGCGGGCATCATCGTCGTGAACATCGACAACCGGCTCGATCCCGACGTGCTGAAGTCGAAGAACCTGAACGTGCCGTTCGTCGGCCCCGACAACCGCAAGGGCGCGCGCAAGATCGGCGACTACCTCGCCAAGCGGCTGAAGGCGGGCGACCAGGTCGGCATCATCGAAGGCGTGTCGACGACCACCAATGCGCAGCAGCGCACGGCCGGCTTCCAGGATGCGATGAAGGCGGGCGGGATGAAGGTCGTGTCGGTGCAGTCGGGCGAATGGGAGATCGACAAGGGCAATGCGGTCGCCTCCGCGATGCTGAACGAATACCCGAACCTGCGGGCGCTGCTGTGCGGCAACGACAACATGGCGATCGGCGCCGTGTCGGCCGTGCGGGCGGCGGGCAAGCAGGGCAAGGTGCTCGTGGTCGGTTACGACAACATCAACGCGATCAAGCCGATGCTGAAGGACGGCCGCGTGATCGCGACCGCCGACCAGTACGCGGCGAAGCAGGCCGTATTCGGCATCGACACGGCGCTCAAGGCGATCGCCGAGCATCGCAAGCAGGCCGACATGACCGGCGTGGTCGAGACGCCGGTGGATCTCGTGACGAAGTGACGCCGCGCCGGTGCGGCCGCCGCCCTCAAGAATCCGGCGCGGCGGCCGTTATCCGGTGTGAGCGCGATCACGGCCACTGCATGCACATGCACTAGTGAGCGTCATACCCGCGCGCCGCGTGCGCGCGGCCGCAACCAGGATCGCGATGGAACCGACCTTCCAACCCTCCCGTTCAGCTGTTCCCGTGCTGTCCGTCTCCGGCGTGGGCAAGACCTACGCCGAACCCGTGCTCGCCGATGTCACGCTGACGCTCGCGCCGGGTGAGGCGCTCGCGCTGACGGGCGAGAACGGCGCAGGAAAGAGCACGCTGTCGAAGATCATCGGCGGGCTCGTCGACCCGACGACCGGCACGATGCAGCTCGGCGGCCAGGCCTATGCGCCGGCGAGCCGCACGCAGGCCGAGGCGCTCGGCGTGCGCATGGTGATGCAGGAGCTGAACCTGCTGCCGACGCTGACGGTTGCCGAAAACCTGTTTCTGAACCGTCTGCCGCGGCGCTTTGGCATCATCGATCGCGCGCGGCTGCGCGACGATGCGCGTGCCGCGATGGCGCAGGTCGGGCTCGACGCGGTCGACCCCGATACGCCGGTCGGCGCGCTCGGCATCGGCCACCAGCAGATGGTCGAGATCGCGCGCAACCTGATCGGCGACTGCCGCGTGCTGATCCTCGACGAGCCGACTGCGATGCTGACCGCGCGCGAGGTCGAACTGCTGTTCGAGCAGATCGACCGGCTGAAGGCGCGCGGTGTGGCGATCGTCTACATCTCGCACCGGCTCGAGGAGCTCGCGCGCGTCGCCGAGCGCGTCGCGGTGCTGCGCGACGGCCGGCTCGTGCATGTCGGCGACATGGCCGCGACGACGTCCGACGGGCTCGTCACACTGATGGTCGGGCGCGAGCTCGGCGAGCACATCGATCTCGGCGCGCGCCATATCGGCGCGCCGCGACTCGTCGTGTCGGGCATGACGCGCGGCACGGCCGTGCAGGACGTGTCGCTCGAAGTGCGCTCGGGCGAGATCTTCGGCATCTCGGGGCTGATCGGCGCGGGGCGCACCGAGCTGCTGCGGCTGATCTACGGCGCGGATACGCCGGACGCCGGGATGATCGCGGTCGGCGATCCGCTGAAACCGGCGCACATCGGCTCGCCCGTCGACGCGGTGAGGCACGGCATCGCGCTGATCACCGAGGACCGCAAGGGCGAAGGGCTGCTGCTGTCGCAGTCGGTCACGTCGAACGTGTCGCTCGGCCAGCTCGACCGGCTCGCGCGCGGCGGCATCGTTGATACGACGCGCGAGACGGCGCTCGCCGAGCAGCAGATCGACGCGTTGCGGATCCGCACGCACGGCGCCGCGCAGGCGGTCGGCGAACTGTCGGGCGGCAACCAGCAGAAGGTCGTGATCGGCCGCTGGCTCGCGCGCGACATGGGCGTGCTGTTGTTCGACGAACCGACCCGCGGCATCGACGTCGGCGCCAAGTTCGAGATCTAC
>NZ_QTQD01000051.1:0-35679 GCF_003858025.1 Burkholderia sp. Bp9004
GTATCAGCTCGTTGTCGACCGGCCTGAGCTCGACCAACAGCTCGGTGGCTTCGCTGTCGACCTCCACGTCGACCGGCCTGTCGTCGGCGAATAGCTCGATCACGTCGCTGTCCACGTCGACTTCGACCGGTATCAGCTCGTTGTCGACCGGCCTGAGCTCGACCAACAGCTCGGTGGCTTCGCTGTCGACCTCCACGTCGACCGGCTTGTCGTCGGCGAATAGCTCGATTACGTCGCTGTCCACGTCGACTTCGACCGGTATCGGCTCGCTGTCCACCGGTCTGAGTTCGGCCAATAGCGCAATCACGTCGCTGTCGACCTCGACCTCGACCTCGATCGAAGCCGCCAAGACGCACTACTACAGCGTCAACGACAATGGCACGCAGCAGGCCAACTACTACAACAACGGCGCAACCGGCATCAACGCGCTCGCTGCCGGCACGAATGCCAGCGCGTCTGGAGCCAGCAGCGTTGCGGTCGGCGACGGTTCGAACGCGTCGTCCGACGGCGCGGTCGCGATCGGCCAGAGCGCTTCGGCAACCGGCGGCAAGGCCGTGTCGATCGGCGTCGCGAACACCGCAAGCGGTGACGGTGCGGTGGCGATCGGTGATCCGAACGTTGCTACCGGCACCGGAGCGGTGGCGATGGGGGCGAACAACACGGCAACCGGCATCGGCGCGGTAGCGCTCGGCAATACCAATACGGCGGCCGGCGACGGCTCGATCGCACTCGGCAACACGTCGACGGCTGCAGCAGCAGGCTCGCTGGCCTTCGGTTCGAACGCGGTCGCGAAGAACGTGAACGACGTCGCGCTCGGCACGAATTCGATCACGGCCAACGCCAACGCGACGTCGAGCGTGACGATCGGCGGTGTCACTTACCTGTTCGCCGGCAGCACGCCGACGAGCGTGGTGAGCGTCGGCGCACCGGGTGCGGAACGTCAGATCACGAACGTCGCCGCAGGGCAGGTGTCGGTCACCAGCACGGACGCGATCAACGGCAGCCAGCTCAACGCGACGAACCTGGCGGTCAACAGCCTGTCGACGTCAACCGCGTCGAACATCTCTTCGCTGTCGACTGGTATCGGCTCGCTGTCCACCAGCCTGAGTTCGACCAACAGCAACCTCACGTCGCTGTCCACATCGACCTCGACCGCGATCAACTCGCTCTCGACGGGTCTGAGCTCGACGAACAGTACGGTGACGTCGCTGTCCACGTCGACTTCGACCGGCATCGGCTCGCTGTCGACTGGCCTGAGCACGACAAACAGTACGGTGGCCTCGCTGTCGACCGGCGTGACGAACATCAGTAGCACGGTGAACCAGTTGTCGACGACGATCAATCAGAACCAGACGCGCATGGCCAACAGCAACGGCGTCGCGGCCGACATGAACGGTACCGGAAATGATCGGCCGTCCGTGACAGCCGGCTCGAACTCGGTGGCGATCGGTGCGAATTCGACGGACGGAGGTCGCTCGAATGTGGTGTCGGTAGGCAGCGACACGCAACAGCGCCAGATCACCAACGTCGCACCTGGCACGCAAGGCACCGACGCGGTCAACCTGAACCAGTTGAATGAATCCATGTCGCAGTCGAATCAATACACTGATCAGCGGATCAATGAGGTATCAACGCAGGTGAACCAGGTCGCGAAGGCCGCATATGCCGGTGTTGCCGCTGCCACGGCGTTGACGATGATTCCTGACGTAGACCTTGGGAAAACGATCGCGGTAGGTATCGGTGCAGGCACTTACAAGGGCCAACAGGCCGTGGCGTTCGGTGCATCCATCCGGTTTACTCAAAACGTCAAGGGGAAGATTGGCGCGGGTTATAGCTCGCAAGGCACCAGCGTTGGCGTCGGTGCAGCGTACCAGTGGTAAGTGTGGGTTGAGATCGAGTCGATCGGAGGCTAGATGGCTTTCGATCGACAAATAATCGGTTTTGCCGAAAAAGCTGCCGATACACCGTAATTCTTGTCTGCAATGTATCCGCTCCATACGAGAGACAACCATGAAATTGTCGTATGCCACTTCGTTAATATCTGCCGCCTTTCTGGCGGGCTGTTCGGCATCCGGACCGACCTACAACGCCTCCGAGCTTCTGCCGCGCGACGGCGTGCGCACGTTCCGGGTTGACTGCCAGGGGCTGCTGTCCACCTCGCAGACTTGCATGAAGGTTGCCCGCAGGATTTGCAGCGACCAGCCCGTGCGCATCGTTGATTCGGGCCGTGCACTGCGCGACGATTCCGACCCCGTGATGCTGGTGTTCCAGTGCGGTGCTGCTGCTGCATCGGCACCGGCCGCTGAACCGGCGCCTGCACCAATCCCCGCCGACCACGTGAGCTTTGCGGGCGATGCGCTGTTCGCGACGGGCATCGCTACGCTCGCACCGGGCGCGCCTGCTTCGCTGGACAGGATGCTGAGCAATCGCGAAGACCGCACGTATTCACAAGTTACGATTACCGGCTATACGGACTCGGTTGGCAGCGACGCCGCCAACCTCGATCTGTCGAAGCGCCGCGCCGAGACCGTCGCGGGCTATCTAATCGCGCACGGGCTGAAGGCGAAGACGCTGAAGGTTACGGGTCGCGGCGCCGCGGATCCGGTTGCCCCCAATGCGACGGCCGAGGGCCGTGCCAGCAACCGACGGGTTGAAATCGTGCTCACCAGGTAGCCGGATTGTGGAGTTCAAGTGAAAGACATCGAACCGCTACTGTTCACATCAACGTTTAAAGGACGAATTGCTTGAGTTGTTGAATGTTGGCGAAAACGTGTCGAATGCAACCTTTAATCCAGCCTGCGCCTTCGAGCTGACACCTTGGGATCTCAAATAAATGGAGTGAGTGGATGAGTATTCCGAGTGATTCTTGTGCCGAAGAGATTGGGGGAGGGTGGGATTCCGTGTGGCATCGAATCTTTCTCGAGGCAAGGGAAAATTTCGGGTTGGCGACAGAGGGGGAATTCGACGGATTGGAAGGACAGATCTATATTCTGGCTTACGACTTTGGCCTCGCACAGGGAGTCTGCGGAGAGAATTCGATGGTAGGCGTCGGAATCCGGAAGGGATTGATGGATGCAATTCGTATGTCGTCGATCAACCCGCCCCCCCCAATTGCTTAGCATGGCGATCGAGCTTGGCATAAAGCATGGCATTTCGATAGCGGAACGAATTCGAGCCGAGATTTTTATGTCGAATACTGCTATAAACTTTTATAAGTTACATGCGGATAAATTGAAATTCAAACAAATAAAATAAAACACGTAAATTCCCATAAATTTATTTTCTTTATTTTACTGAGGCGACATATCCGCTGACGCTGTTCGGATCGTGTATTTTCGATAAGTCGCACCGTCGCTGGCCAGCGCGGATTGCTTGTCGATTTCGAGAAATTGAAACGGGTTATCGACACGACGCGGGATCATCAGGCGAAGCTAATTGCAGAGCGCGTACTGGCATTGCTCACGGAATGCGGAGTCGACATTCATGCGATCGTTCATCGTAAGGAACTCAGGTCGCGCATACTCGGGAAGGTCGAGGCCAGATACCTGGAACCCGAGACAGGGGTCACGTGGACCGGAAGGGGACGGATGCCTCGATGGCTTATTGGCCAGAACCTCAAGAAATTCGCGATTGCCACCGAAACGGGAAGCAATATGGAATCCGAGCAATCTCGACTGAATCTCGGTCAGCCATCCACGGATCAAGCCGGATCAAAAATTTCAGCCGCCCAGGCGTGTTCGTATTTCACCGCCCGCGGCATGGCATGCCGACATCCGGGCGGCGGTGAAGACGAACGCCACCGACTTTGAGGATGGCGTGATGGTTCGCGGTCCGCGAAAAGTGAGGCACTTACTCGACGCTCAATTCCGGTCACCGGACGGGACCCGCTGCCGGGCGACGCGCGCGGGCAAAGGCAGAATGCGCGGAAACACGTTCTCCGACCTGAACAGCTTGTGCGCCACCGCGCCCAGCACGTGCAGGCCGACCAGCGCGGCGAGCCCGTAAGCCGTCAGCGCGTGCAGTTCTCCCAGCCAATGCGACAGCTCGCGACTCCTGGGCACCAGGGTCGGTAGCGAGAAGAGCCCGAAGCAGCTGGCCGTGTGCCCGGCCGCGTTCGTCTTCATCCACCCGAGCACGGGAATGGCGAACATCAGCACATAAAGCAGCCCGTGGACGCTGCGTTCCGCGAAATGGTTCAGCGTGCCGGCCGGATTGACCGATGGCGGGAGGCTGCGGCGCATACGCAGCCGATTCACGATACGAAGCGCCACGAGCCCAAGAATGGCGATGCCGATCGATTTGTGCAGGCTGACGAGGTCCTCGTTGTCGTCGAGCAGCAAGCCGACGATCAGGTTGCCGATCAGCGCGGCGGCCAGCAGCCAGTGCAGCAGGCTGATCGACAGCGGATAGCGGGTATTGGTTTTCATGACGGGAATGCCTGTTCAGTGGCGAAAGCGTGCCCTGCTCGGATTATCCGAGCAGGTCGTGGTAGTGCTTCTTCGTACCGTCTATCCGGCGCAACGCCTGCTTTGCGGCGGGTAGATCATTGGCCTGGATGGCCCGGTCGACCGCGGTGAATTCATCCCGCAATGTGCGCATGCCTTCGTCGTAAGTCGGTTGGTCATTGCGATACCGCTGGCGGCTCGCCTGCTGCGCATCGCTTTCGAGCCGGGCCACGTAGCCGTTCATTTCCGGAATCGTCCGGCTGTTCATGGCACCCTGCATCGCGTGCTTCATGTCTCGCATCAGCGTCTTGATCTCGCCTGCGGACGCCGGTGAGGCAGCCACGAAAAGCAACGCGCCCAGCGTTGCGCAAAAACGGAGTCGGAACGGTAGCCTGTTCATGGTCGTCGATTCGATTGCGAGTGTCGGTGACGGCGACCATAGAATGCCGACGTTAACGGATTCTTAAGGACCGCATTTTTCCCCGCCGTGCTTGATGCCGGTCGGTTTCTACGGTTATCGTGCGCCAATGGACGCCATGTCCCGACCAAAAGGAA
Source organism: Burkholderia sp. Bp9004 (assembly GCF_003858025.1). Lineage (NCBI taxonomy): Bacteria > Pseudomonadati > Pseudomonadota > Betaproteobacteria > Burkholderiales > Burkholderiaceae > Burkholderia > Burkholderia sp. Bp9004. Next base: position 5,001 of record NZ_QTQD01000051.1, read on the forward strand.
CGCGACACCATGCGGGTGTTACTCGTGGAAGACGACAAACTGATCGGCAGCGGGGTAGAGGATGGCCTGATCGAGGCCGGCATGACGGTCGACTGGGCGCACGATGGCAGGCATGCGCAGCTCGCGCTCGAAACCACGCCGTATGACCTCGTCGTGCTCGATCTCGGCCTGCCCCGCATGTCGGGAGTCGAATTGCTCGACTGGCTTCGCAAGCGCCGCGACCATACGCCGGTGCTGGTCATGACCGCGCGCGACACGGTGGCCGATCGCGTGAGCGGCCTGAGCGCGGGCGCCGACGACTACATCGGCAAGCCGTTCGACCTGACCGAACTGATCGCCCGATGCCGTGCGCTCGTGCGACGCTCGCAGGGCCGGAGCACCGACACGATCGAATACGGCGACCTGTCGGTCGATCCTTCGTTGATGACGGTGACGCGCGGCACCGAGCGGATCGCGCTGACGTCGCGCGAATGCGCATTGCTGGTCGAACTGCTGGCGAATCAGGGCCGCCCGCTCTCGCGTACGCAGCTCCAGGACAGCCTCTACGGCTGGAACGAAGAAATCGAAAGCAATGCGATCGAAGTGCATGTGTCGAATCTGCGCAAGAAACTGGGGGCCGAATTGATCCGCACGATTCGAGGTGTCGGCTACGTGGTGGAGAAAGCGTCGTGATGCGCTCGATCCGGCAACGGCTGACCTTACTGGTGCTGTCGGGTGTCGTGGTGGTCTGGGCGTATTCGCTGGTGTCGAGCTATCGCCAGGCGATTCACGAAGCGGAGGAATGGGACGAAACCCGCCTCGAGCAGATCGCAAGAGCGTTCGTCGCGCTCGATGCGTCCGATCTGCCGGTCTTCGCGGACATCGTCCTCGGCTCGGGGGAAGACAACGATGGCGACAACGATGCATCACCGCGCATGCTGTATCAGATCAGTGACGCGGGCGGACGAATCCTGGCCGCCAGTCCGGGGCTCGACTCGCTCGATCTGCCGGTGTCTCCCGCCGCCGCATCGAGCCCGATCCGGTTCGGCAATTCGAAGTGGCACGCGTACGTGGTGACCGATGCCGCGCGCGGCCGCACCGTGCGCATCTTCGAACAACGCACGCACCGTTCGGACTTGTCCGCGGAGGTGGCGCGCCGTGTCGCGCGGCCGCTCGCATTCGCGTTGCCCGTGCTGGCCGTGTTGATCTGGCTGGCGATCGGACGCAGCCTGACGCCGCTACGGACGCTGTCGGAGGCAATCGCCGCACGTTCCCCCGACAGCCTCGATGCAATCGGCACGAAGGGCATTCCCGACGAAGTGCGGCCGCTGGTTGCCGCACTGAACACGTTGCTGCAACGTCTGCGAGGCTCGCTCGATCGCGAGCGCGCATTCACCAGCGACGCCGCGCACGAGCTCAAGACCCCGCTCGCCGCGCTCAAGGTTCAGGCACAGGTCGCGCTTACCGCACGCGATCCGGACCGTCAGCGGCGCGCGATGCAACGGGTAGTCGAGGGCGTAGACCGAAGCACGCATCTGGCGGACCAGTTGCTTGCACTGGCGCGACTTGACGAAACCGTCCCGATGCCCGGCGAGGACGTCGATCTCGCACGCGTGGTGCAGACCTGCATCGACGACCACCAGGCGCGCGCCGATCGCAAGCAGATGTCGCTGATTTCATGCGTCGGCGGTCCGGTTATCGCACATGCATCGTCGACGCTTCTACGCGTCCTGCTCGACAATCTCGTCGATAACGCGATCAAGTACGGTCGCGAACAAGGGCGCGTCGAAATCACGTCGTGGCAGGATGCCGGCGCGATCCGCCTGCAGGTACGGGACGACGGACCCGGCGTCTCGGAAGAAGATCTGTCCCGACTGCAGGATCGCTTCTTTCGCGGCGCGGATCACGACGAAAGCGGCAGCGGCCTGGGGCTGTCCATCGTCGCGCGCATCGTGGCAAAACTCGGCGGGAGTCTGACGTACATCGACGGGTTGAACGGCAACGGGTTCGGCGTGCGCGTGACGTTGCCGTCATCGGCGTGACCGAAGCGGTGATTCCGGGTCCGCCCCTGTCTTTCACATCCGATGCGTTCGACGACGTGAAGTTAACGTTGCCTTCAGTTTGGCGGAGCATGCTGTCTCTACGGCAGAAGAGGTGTCCTCGGATGCCGACCCTGTTCACTGGAGGTCGAGATCATGAAATTCGCAATCCGTACCATCGTGCTGGCGGCGGCCATCATCCCCGCATTCGCATTGGCAGCTCAATCAGGCAGCGGCCTGACCCGAGCGGAAGTCCGCGCGCAGATCACGCAGGTCGAGCAGGCCGGTTACAACCCGGCCCGCAAGGACATTCACTATCCGCAATCGATCCAGCAGGCCGAGGCACGCATCCGGTCTTCCGAATCGACGCCGCAGGCCGATGTGTCGGGCTATGGGCCGGCATACGGGGCAGGGGCCGACTCGGGAGCCGCGATCCAGAATCATGCTGCGGCGCCGCGGTTGTACACGCATCATTGACGGCACACGCGCGAGCGTCGGGGCGCCCCACGTTCAATACGACTTGCCGGCAACGTTCGCCGACTCGAGCTCACGCGTGAAGATCCGGGTGCCTGCGGTGTCCGCGACCGACTCGACCAGACCGACGCCTGGCGCGAGCCAGTCGTCGGCGTCCGACGTGCTGGTCAGCGCCGGATTGTGGAACGTCTCGGTGGTGTGATGGTGACACGCGTTTTCGAACACCTTGCCGTTCTTCAGGCTGACCGTTTCTCGCGCGACGTACGCGCCGCCGTCTGGACACCGCCTGACGGAAAGACGGGCTATCCACGTTCGATGAACAGGAGCCGGCGTGCGTCCAATACGCCGGCGTCCGAATCCCCAGGGTGAACCGGTTAGGTAATTTGGTGCGCCGGCGCGCACTGCGGGGGCAACCGCCGCCGCCGGCGCCGGTTCATGCACCGAAATGAGGAATGCAGTTCGCCGGAATTCCTGTCTTGTGCCGGCGCGGCAAGCGTTACACGGCGATGGCCCGGTTTTTGCTGGAGTTGTTTTGGCCGCGCAACGGTTGCGCGCTGCCCGACGACATACCAGACAAGGAAGATTCACCGTGAGCCCGACGACTCGACCGTTTCCCCGACGCACCTGGCTGGCTGCGCTGATCGCAGCCCCCGTGATGGCGCTGTTCGCTGCTGCGCCGGCCCATGCCGACGCGCTCGACACCATCGCGAAAAGCGGCGCGCTGCGCGTCGCGGTGCCTGAAGACTATCCGCCGTTCGGCTCGGTCGGCACGGACATGCAGCCGCAGGGCTACGACATCGACATGGCCGAGCTGCTCGCCAAATCGCTCGGGGTGAAGCTGAAGCTGGTGCCCGTCAACAGCGCGAACCGGATTCCGTATCTGACGACCAACAAGGTCGACATGGTGATCTCGTCGCTCGGCAAGACGCCGGAGCGCGAGAAGGTCATCGACTTCTCGACGGCGTATGCGCCGTATTTCCAGGGCGTGTTCGGGCCGGCGGACGTGAAGGTGAGCGCGCCCGCCGACCTGACCGGGAAGACGGTCGGCGCCACGCGCGGCGCGCTCGAGGAGATCGCGCTGTCGCAACTCGCACCGAATGCGACGATCAAGCGCTTCGAGGACAACAACGCGACGATCCAGGCATTCCTGTCGGGGCAAGTGCAACTGATCGCCGCCGGCAACATCGTCGCGGCGGCGATTCTCGCGAAGAATCCGCCGCGCCGGCCCGAGGTCAAGTTCGTGATCAAGAACTCGCCGTGCTTCGTCGGCGTCAACAAGAACGAACCGCGCCTGCTCGCGAAGATCGACGATGCGATCGCGCACGCGAAGCAGGACGGCACACTGGGTGCGATGTCGAGGAAGTGGCTCGGCCAGCCGTTGCCGGCCGGCCTGTGACGAACCGCCGTGCCGCCTGAGACCTCGCCGCGGCCGGCACCGCCGGTGCGGCGGGTGTCATTGTCAGAACCCGAATTTACTCAATCGTCATGAGCTATCAGCTTCAATTCGGCGAGCTCGCCGAATACGCCGGCGTGTTCGCGAGCGGCGCGGCGATCACGCTTGCGCTGACTGCGGTCGCAACCGTGCTCGGCGTGGCGATCGGCGTGCTCGGCGCGGCCGCGTACAGCGCCGACGCGCCTGCGGTGGTGCGGCTGCGCCCGCTGATCGGCGCGTACGTCGAGGCGATCCGCAATACGCCGTTCGTCGTCCAGCTGTTCTTCATCTTCTTCGGATTGCCCGCGCTCGGCGTGCACATCGACGAATACACGGCCGCGATTCTCGCGATGACGCTCAATCTCGGCGCGTACTCGGTCGAGATCGTGCGCGCGGGCGTCGCCGCCGTCCCGAACGGGCATCTGGAGGCGGCATCCGCGCTTGCGATGTCGCGCGCGCAGATGCTGCGCCACGTCGTGCTGCCGCAGGCGCTCGCCAAGGTGTTTCCCGCGCTCTCGAGCCAGATCGTGATCACGATGCTCGGTTCGGCGGTCGTGTCGCAGATCTCGGTGGCCGATCTGACCTATGCGGCGGGCTACATTCAGTCGCGCAACTTCCGCGCATTCGAGACGTATTTCGTCATCACGCTCGCGTATCTGGCGATGGCGCTGCTGCTGCGTGGCGCGCTCGGCACGATGGGGCGCCGCCTGTTCTCCCGCCGCGTACGAGGTGCGCGATGACCGATTTCACGTTCGGGCAGATTCTCGCGAACCTGCTGCTGGCCGCGCGCTGGACGATCGTGCTGTCGATCGTGTCGTTCGTGTCCGGCGGCCTCGTGGGCCTCGGGCTGCTCGTGATGCGCGTGTCGAGTTCGACGGTGCTGCGCGGCTGCGCGAAGCTGTATATCGAGATATTCCAGGGCACCCCGTTGCTGATGCAACTGTTCATCGTGTTCTTCGGCCTGCCGCTCGTCGGGCTCGACGTTCCGCCGTGGGTTGCGGCCACGGCGGGGCTGACGTTCTTCACCAGCGCGTATCTCGCGGAAATCTGGCGCGGCTGCGTCGAGGCGGTGCCGAAGGGGCAGTGGGAGGCGTCGGCGAGCCTGGCCATGAGCTACGTCGAGCAGTTGCGTCACGTGATCCTCCCGCAGGCCGCCCGCATCGCGATCGCACCGACGGTCGGCTTCGGCGTGCAGGCCGTGAAGGATACGGCACTGGTATCGATCATCGGCTTCACCGAGCTGACGAAGGTCGGCATCGCGATCTCGAACGCGACGTTCCGGCCGTTCGTCGTGTATGGCCTCGTCGCGCTGATCTATTTCGCGCTCTGTTATCCGCTTACCCGCTATGCGCGCACGTTGCAAAGGAGATGGCATGCCGCTCGTTGAAACCCGTGGTCTCGAAAAGAACTTCGGCACCCATCATGTGCTCAAGGGCATCGATTTCTCCGTCGAGCGCGGGCAGGTCGTATCGATCATCGGCCGCAGCGGTTCGGGCAAGAGCACGCTGCTGCGCACGCTCAACGGGCTCGAGAGCATCGACGCGGGCACGATCTCGATCGACGGCGAACGCGTCGACGCGCGGCACGCGGACCTGCGTGCGCTGCGGCTCAAGGTCGGGATGGTGTTCCAGCAATACAATCTGTTTCCGCATCTGAGCGCCGGGCAAAACGTGATGCTGGCGCAGTCCGTCGTGAAGAACACGCATCGCCAGCAGGCGCGCGCGATCGCGGAGCTGATGCTCGAACGCGTCGGCCTCGGCGACAAGTTCGACGCGTTCCCGGAGCAGCTGTCGGGCGGCCAGCAACAGCGCGTCGCGATCGCGCGTGCGCTGGCGATGAAGCCGAGCGTGCTGCTGTGCGACGAGATCACGTCCGCGCTCGATCCCGAACTCGTCGGCGAGGTACTGGGCGTCGTCGAGCAACTCGCGCGCGAGGACATGACGCTGATCATGGTCACGCACGAGATGAACTTCGCGCGTGCGGTGAGCGACCGGATCGTCTTCATGCACCAGGGCAGGGTGTGGGAGAGCGGGACGGCCGAAGAGATCTTCGAGCGGCCGCAGACGGTGGAATTGGCGCGCTTTCTGGGCAGCGTCCGGAACACGGAAGCCGTTGCGCGCTGAGCGGCCACGCCTGCGCGGTGCTGACATCGTCGCCCGGATCGCCGACAATCCGGCGTGTGCGCCGCGCCCGCGCGCGCCGAGCCGCCCGAGAGAGTCCTCCATGTCCGGAATATCCATCAGGTCCGCCAGCCTCGACGATGCGCAGGCGATCGCCGATTTTCACGTCAAGGTCTGGCGGCATACCTATCGCGATCTCGCGCCCGCGCATGCGCATGCCGCCCTCGACGTGCAGTATCGCGGCAGGAAATGGCGGGAGAAGCTGGCGTCGAACGAGCGCGACCAGCTGGTGCTCGTGGCGCAGTCCGGTGGCCGGATCGTCGGCATCGGAGCAGCCGGCGCGCCGTCGGAGCCGATTTTCGGCGGCCGTGGCGAAATCAAGTTTCTTTACGTCGATCCCCTCTTCAAGCGCCGCGGCATCGGCCGCATGCTGCTTGCGCAACTCGCAACGCATCTGCAAGCGTTACGGTATCCCGGCGCCGCGTTGAGTGTCGTCAAGGGAAACGCGGCCGCGATCGCGTTTTACGAGGCGTTGAACGGCCGGTTCGCGGGCGAATACGTCGATGCGGGGCCGATCTGGCGTTCGCAAAACATCGTCATGGTGTGGGACGACTTCGCGAGCCTCGTTTCCTGACGTCCAGCCCGACCGCAAGCGAGCGCGCGCATTACGCGAGCCGCGCGCGCAACCACGTGGTGAACGCGGTCACGAGCGGCGTCTCGGTCAGTTCGTGACGCGTGACGAGATAGTACGCATGACGTGACGGCACCGTTTCGCTGAACGGCCGCACGAGCGTGCCGTCGATCAGGTCGTCGCGCACCGACAGGCTGTCGCCGAGTGCAACGCCCTGGCCGTGCACCGCGGCTTCGACGCCGATGTGCGCGTTGCCGATCTCGAGGATGCGGATGCCCGGCAGCCGGTCGGCTTTCGCTTCGGCCAGCCAGCGCGTCCACGAGCCCGCGTGCTCGCAGAACAGCGTGCGCCCCGCGAGATCCTGCACCTTGCGGATCGCATCGCGCCCGTTCATCAGCGCGGGGCTCACGACCGGGAACAGCGCCGGATGCTCGAGCAGCTCGACGTGCCGGTTGCGCCAGTTGCCTTCTCCGTAGCGGATGCAGACGTCGACATCCGGCGAATAGATCTCGCGCTCGTCGTTCGACGGAATCACCTTCAGATGGATGCCCGGATAGCGCTCGAGAAAATCGCCGATGTGCCGGGCGAGCCAGCGCGACGTCAGCGACAGCGGCGTCGACACGACGAGATCGCCGACGGCGGCCGGCGAATCGAGCCTGACGGTAGCGTTCGCGATGATGTCGAACGCCGTTCCGACCGGCTCCAGCAGCGCTTCGCCTTCGGGCGTAAGCTTCACGCGCGCCTTTGATCTGACGAATAGGGCGACGCCGAGCGTGCTCTCGAGAATCCGGATCTGGTGGCTCACCGCGCTCGCGGTCACGTGCAGTTCGTCGGCGGCGGCCGACACGCTGCCGCGCCGGGCGGCGGCCTCGAACGCGCGAAGCGGGTTCAACGGGGGGAGGCGGTTGCGCATCGGCGGGACTGTCGGCGACGACGGTGCTGAGAAAAATTTCATTTAAGCGGATTCAATTTCTCGCTACAACAAAAAAAATTGAATGCCTACAGTGAGGGCACTCCAACCGAGACGAGGTCGTCCGCAATGAGCCTTACCGAACCGATCGAGCGCCTGTGGGGCGGTCGCTTTCAGTCGAAACCGTCCGAGGCGCTGCAGAACCTGTCGCGCTCCGATCCGAGTTTCTACCGACTCGTCCCGTACGATCTGGCAGGCTCCCGCGCGCATGCACGCGAGTTGAACCGCGCCGGCATCGTGAATGACGACGAGCTCGCGCAGCTGCTGGCCGCGATGGACGGCATCGCGCGCGACCATGCGGCCGGCGCGATCGCGCCGTCGCTCGCCGACGAGGACGTGCACACGTTCCTCGAACGCGTGCTCACGCAGCGGCTGCCGGCGCTCGGCGGCAAGCTGCGCGCCGGGCGCTCGCGCAACGACCAGGCGGCGAACGACCTGCGTCTGTACCTGCGCGACAAGGCGCGCCAGCTCGTACGCGGCGTGCTCGACCTGCAGGATGCGCTGGTCGGCCAGGCAAGCCGGCACATTGACACGGTCACCGCCGGCTTCACCCACCTGCAGCCCGCGCAGCCGATCGTGTTCGGTCATCAGCTGCTCGCGCATGCGCAGTCGCTGTATCGCGATGCCGACCGCCTGGTCGACTGGGACCGCCGCACCGCACGCTCGCCGCTCGGCGCGGCCGCGCTGGCCGGCTCGGCGATCTGCGTGCACCCCGATCTTTCAGCGCAGGAGCTCGGTTACGACGCGCCGTGCGAGAACTCGATCGACGCGGTGGCCGCGCGCGATCACGTCGCCGAATTCGCGTTCGTCACCAGCATGCTGGCGGTTGATCTGTCTCGCCTGTCGGAAGAAGTGATCCTGTGGACGTCCCGGCAATTCCGCTGGGTGGAACTCGACGACGGCTACGCGACGGGCAGTTCGATCATGCCGCAGAAGAAGAACCCGGACATCGCGGAACTCACGCGCGGCAAGGCGGGGCGCCTGATCGGCAACCTGACCGGCCTGCTCGCGACGCTCAAGTCGCTGCCGCTCGCATACAACCGCGATCTCGCGGAAGACAAGATCGCCGCGTTCGATTCGATCGACACGCTCGAACTCGTGCTGCCCGCCATGGCGGGGATGATCCGCACGATGCGCGTCAACGTCGACGAGATGCGCCGCCAGGCGCCGCTCGGCTTCACGCTCGCGACCGAAGTCGCCGACTGGCTGGCGCTGTCGGGCGTGCCGTTCAGCGAGGCGCACGAGATCACCGGCGCGCTCGTGCGCGCGTGTGAACGCGACGGCATCGAGCTCGCGGATGCCAGCACGGAGCAGCTGCAGGCCGTCGACGCGCGCCTCGCACCGGCGGTGCGCGCGCATCTGACGCTCGATGCGGCCGTCGCCGCTCGCGGCGGCGCCGGCGGCACGTCGCCCGCGCGCGTGCGCGAGCAGATCGGCCGCCTGAGCAACGCGATCGAACGCCAGGCCGCGTGGGCGGCCGACTACCGGGGGCCGTCATGCTGAGCGCATCCGATTCGCACCGTCTCCACGGCGCACCGGCCGCGGCCGTCGCCGCGGCGGACGACACCGCCGCACTCGTGCGCGTGCGCCGGCGCTACTGGGGCCGCTATGTCGCGTCGGTCGCGATCATCGCCGCGCTCGCCTACGTGGCGCTCGCGTTCGCGCGCGGGCAGATCGAATGGCGCGTCGTCGGCCAGTTCCTGACCGCGCACTCGATCCTGACCGGCCTCGGCAACACGATCGTGATGACCGTCCTCGCGATGACGCTCGGCATTGTGCTCGGGGTCGTCACCGCGGTGATGCGGCTGTCGTCGAACCCGGTGCTCGGTGCGATCGCGCAGGGCTACATCTGGCTGTTCCGCGGTACGCCGGTGATCCTCCAGCTACTGCTGTGGTTCAACCTCGCGCTGGTGTTTCCGACGCTCGGCATCCCGGGGATCGCCGAGTTCCGGACCGTCGACGTGATGACGCCGTTCCTCGCGGCGGTGCTGGGGCTCGGCATCAACCAGGGCGCGTATACGTCGGAAGTCGTGCGCGCGGGGCTGCTGTCGGTCGACACCGGCCAGTACGAGGCCGCGAAATCGATCGGCATGGCGCGCCTGCAGGCACTGCGCCGGATCATCCTGCCGCAGGCGATGCGCGTGATCGTGCCGCCGATCGGCAACGAGCTGATCGGCATGGTCAAGCTGACGTCGCTTGCGAGCGTCGTGCAGTACGCGGAGATGCTGCACAACGCGCAGAACATCTACTACGCGAATGCGCGCGTGATCGAGCTGCTGATCGTCGCGGGCATCTGGTATCTCGCAGTCGTCACCGTGCTGTCGTTCGCGCAGGCTCGTGTCGAACGGCGCTTCGCACGCGGCGCAGGCCGCGCGGCGGGCCGAAAATGAGCGGCACGAGCCACAACCGTAAGGAGAACGTCATGACGAACGCGGTCGTTCGCGCGGTCGACGTGCGCAAGTCGTACGGCGATTTCCAGGCGCTGCACGGTATCACGCTCGACGTCGCGCAGGGCGAAGTGCTGTGCATCATCGGGCCGTCCGGCTCCGGCAAGAGCACATTCCTGCGCTGCATCAACCAGCTCGAGACGATCAGCGCGGGCGCGCTGTGGGTCAACGGCGAGCTGGCCGGTTACCGGCGCACGGGCAACCGGCTCCACGAGCTGTCGGAGCGTCAGGTCGCGCGCCAGCGGCTCGCGACGAGCATGGTGTTCCAGCGCTTCAACCTGTTCCCGCACAAGACCGCGCTCGAAAACGTGATCGAAGGGCCCGTGCAGGTGCTCAAGCGCCGCCGCGCGCAAGCAGAAGAAGAGGCCCGCGCGCTGCTCGCGCGCGTCGGCCTTGCGCACAAGTGCGACGCGTTTCCGGTCGAGCTGTCGGGCGGCCAGCAACAGCGCGTCGCGATCGCGCGGGCGCTCGCGATGCATCCGCAACTGATCCTGTTCGACGAACCGACGTCGGCGCTTGACCCCGAACTCGTCGGCGAAGTGCTGGCCGTGATGCGCGATCTTGCGAAGAGCGGGATGACGATGATCGTCGTCACGCACGAGCTCGGCTTCGCGCGCGAGGTCGCCGATCGCGTCGTGTTCATGGACGCCGGACGGATCGTCGAGAGCGGGCCGCCCGACCAGGTGCTGTCCGCACCGACGCATGCGCGCACCCGCGACTTCATCTCGGCCGTGATTGCCTGAGCGGATCGCGCCGCCGACGAGACGTGCAACGCAGCACCGCGGTACCCCCTTACACCACCACGACAAGGCGACACCCCATGAAAGCATCCGTCCTGACCCGCACGCTGGCCGCTGTCGCATTCGGCACGCTCGCGCTTCATGCCTCCTTCGCGGTCGCCCAGGCCGCGAACGTCAAGCGCACGCTGAACGTTGCGATCGTGCCGAACTACCCGCCGTTCGAATACAAGGACCCGGCGACCGACAAGCTCGCGGGCTTCGACGTCGATCTCGGCGAGGCGCTCGCCGCGAAGATGGGCGCGAAGCTGAACTGGGTCGAGACGAGCTTCGACCAGATGATGAGCGCGGTCGCGACGCAGCGCGTCGACATGATCCTGTCCGGCATGACCGACCTGCCGACGCGCCGCGATGCGGTGACGTTCGTCGACTACATCGAGACGGGGCCGCAGTTCTACGTGCTGAAGACGCGCGCGGGCGAGTTCGCGCAGATGGGCGCGCTGTGCGGCAAGCGCGTCGGATCGAGCCGGCGCACGTCGTTCCCGGACAATACGACGGCATGGAGCGCGGAGAACTGCGTGAAGGCCGGCAAGCCGGCAATCGTGGTGGTCGGCACCGACGGCTCGTCGGATGCGCGCATGCAGCTGCGCCAGAACCGCATCGACGCGGCCGTGCAGGGCGGCGAGACGCTGCCTTACCAGAACAGCCTCGAGCAGAACGCCTACGCGCCGGTCGGCAAGCCGTTCATGTCGCAATACACGGGCATCGGCGTCGCGAAGAGCAACACCGCGCTGAGCGGCGCGCTGACGACGGCGCTCAACCAGCTGATCGCGGACGGTTCCTACCAGAAGATCCTGGCGAAGTGGGGACTGCAGGAGCACGCGGTTACGAAGGCGATGATCAACGGCACGCACTGAGCGCGCGATGACGGGCCTGGCTCCCCGCTGGCCGGACGCGAAGCGCGCGTGCGTCGCGCTCGCGTTCGATCTCGACGGCCCGACCGGCGACGCGATGCTGAACGGGTCGATCTGGCGCAACCCCGCGTATTTCACGCTCGGCAGCTACGGGCCGTGGCGCGCGCTCGGCCGGCTGCTCGACGTACTCGCGTCGTTCGACCTGCCCGCGACGTTCTTCGTGCCCGCCTGGGTCGCGCGGACCTGGCCCGCGCAATGCGCGGCGATCGTCGAGCGCGGGCACGAGATCGGCTATCACGGCTACCGCCACGAAGCGTTCTGGACGCTCGAACCCGAACGGCAGCGCGAGATCATGGCGCAGTCGGCCGAGATTCTCTACCGTACGCTCGGCGTGCGGCCGGTCGGGTTCCGCACGCCGTCCGGCGACTGGAGCGCGGCGACAGTGAGCGTGCTGCGCGAAGCCGGCGTGCGCTATTCGAGTTCGATGCGTGGCGACGACCGTCCATACCTGCTGCCCGGCGCTGACGGCGAGCCGCCGCTCGTCGAGATTCCCGGCCGCTGGGAAACCGACGATTACGCGTCGCTCGCATATCACCGCAACCCCGACTATCCGGCCGGGCTCGACCGGATCGCCGGCTACGATGCGACGCTCGACAACTGGACGCGCGAATTCGACGGTATATACCGCGAAGGGCTGTGCCTGACGACGCTGCTGCATCCGAAAGTCTGCGGCAAGCCCGGCCGCCTCGCGCTGCTCGAAGCGTGGTTCGAACACATGCGCGCGCGGGACGGCGTCTGGTTCGCGCGCTGTCGCGAAGTGGCCGACTGGTGGCTCACGCAGCACTCGTCCGACACGCAATCGACACAACGGAGCGGCCTGTGACGACACTTCCTGCCTGGCCGGACGGCGCGCGTTGCGCGATCGCGATCACGGTCGATTTCAACGACATACACGGTATCCAGACACGCGAGCCGCGCATCGTCGGCCGCGAGAAATCGCTGTCGGTATGGCGCTACGGCGCGACGCGCGGCGTCGATCGCTTGCTCGATGCGTTCGATGCATTCGGTGTGCCGGCGAGCTGGTTCGTCCCGGGCATCGTCGCCAAGACGCATGCGGATGCGGTGCGCGAGATCGACGCTGCCGGCCATGAGCTCGGCGTGAGCGGCTATCGCTGCGAAGACTTCGACGCGCTGTCGCTCGCCGCGCAGATCGACGCATGCCGCACCGGGCGCGCGGCGCTCGCGGACACGATCGGCCGCGACGTCGAAGGGTTTCGCTCGTTCACCGGCAACTGGGCCGACGGGTTCGCGGACTGGCTCGTCGAGGAAGGCTTCACGTGGTCGTCGTCGTGGCGCGGCGACGATCTGCCGTACGTGCATCCGCGCGGCGAGGGCCACGCGGACGGTGCGCGGCTCGTCGAGCTGCCGCTGCACTACGAGCTCGAGGACGAGCCGTACTTCGAGTTCAACCTGTCGCCGCCCGTGCCGACCGGCCAGCCGCGCATCGCGGCGTACCGTGACGTGCTCGACAACTGGCGGCGAGACGTCGACGGGTTTCGCCGCTTCGGGCTGTGCTGCGTGCTGCGCCTGCATCCCGAGATCATCGGCACCGCGGGGCGCATCGACTTGCTGCGCGCGTTGCTCGCGCATCTGCGCGACGCGGGCGACGTCTGGTTCGCGACCGGGCGCGACATCGCGCACTGGTGGCGCGCGCAGGTGCCCGTCAATCCGCCGGGCCATCCGGTCGACGTGTTCGCGCATTGCGTGGCGGACGAGTCGACGCGATGAAGACGGTGACGGAAACGCGTGCCACGCAGCTCGCGGCGTTCGTCGCGCGGACAGATGCCAGTGCATTGCCAGACGATGTCGTCGCGAAGGCGAAGCGTCATATCCTCGACACGTTCGGCGCGGCGCTGGCCGGTACCTCCGCGGTCGAGACACGCAGTGCGCGCGCGCTGACCGGTACAGTCTCGCATGACGGCGCGACGCTGTGGGGCACACGACGGGCCGCGGGCGCGCGCGATGCGGCGTTCGTGAACGGGATCGCCGCGCACGCGCTCGAGCTCGACGATTCCGGCGGCTGCGATCATTCGGGCGCGGTGGTGATGCCGGCCGTGCTCGCCGCGCTATCGTGCGCGGACCGCCCCGTCACCGGCCGGGAATGCGTGGCGGCGATCGTGCTCGGCTACGACGTCGGCCGGCGCGTGCTCGAGGCGGCTGGCGGATATTCTGCCCACAACGGTGCCGGCTGGCACTCGACGCTCAGTTGCGGCGTGTTCGGCGCGGCGGCAGCAAGCGCGCGCGTGCTCGGGCTCGACGCCGCGCGCACGCGCGACGCGCTCGGCCATGCGGCGAGTTTCTCCGGTGGCTTGTGGGGTTTCATCCACGACGGATCGCAGACGAAGCGGCTGCACGCCGGGCGGGCGGCGGAGGGCGGCGTGCTCGCGGCGCTGCTGGCACGCGAAGGCGTGAGCGGCCCGGCCGGTGTGTTCGACGACGTCTGGGGCGGCTTCTTCACCACGTTCGCCGCGCAATCGCATGCGCCCGACGCATTGACCGACGGCCTCGGCGCGCACTGGAAACTGATGCGCTGCTCGATCAAGCCGCACGCGTCGTGCCGCAGTGCGCATGCGGCGGTCGACGCGGCGCTGAAACTGGCCGAAGGTCGCACGTTCGAGGCCGGCGAGATCGAGCGGGTGGTCGTGCGGGCGAGCGCATTCGTGGCCCGGATGTGCGGCGGCCGCGACCTGTCGACACTGTCGTCGTCGCAGATGAGCCTGCCGTACGCGGTTGCGGCAACGCTTGCGTTCGGCGACACCGGAATCGGCGCTTATCGCGACGACAGGCGCACGGATTCGCGCGTCACCGCGCTGCTCGCGCGCATCGCGATCGAGGTCGATCCGGCACTCGGCGATCTCGACGAGCCGACCGTCATCCTGCATCGCGCGGACGGGCGGCGGCAATCGCATCACGTGCCAATCGCACTCGGCGATCCACGCAATCCGCTGTCCGATGCGGCACTGCTGGCGAAGTTTCGTGCACTGGCGGGCATCGCGCTCGTCCCCGCGCAGGTCGATGCGCTGAGCGACACGTGCCTGTCGCTGGAGCGGTTGCCGGACGCGCGGGTGTTGAACGCGTTGCTCGCGGCCGATGAAGGCGATTCACCTACCACGCCGAAATTCCGCCCATAACGCCCCGTTTCCGGAAACGTTCCTTGTCGGTTCCGCACTAATTCACGCGCCGCTCCGGTCGTTATCGTGGCATCGGTCTCGCACGTGCCGCCTTCGATCGGCTGGACACGCATGCGTCGCATGCAACGGTTTCGTGCTCAACGCTTCCCTCATCATGATCAGGAATTTCAGCATTCGCGTCCGGCTGGCGCTGGCGATGGGCTTTCTCGGCGTACTGCTCGTCATCGGCGGCATCATCGGTGTCATTGGCGTAGCGATAAGCAACGACGATGTGAAGACGCTTTATTCCGACCGGCTCGCATCGTCGGAGGCGCTCGGGCAGGCGAATGTCGCGCTGTCGAGAACCCGCCTGTGGCTGTATCGCATCGCGCTCGATCCGAGCAGTCCCGACGTGCCGCAGGAAACCGCGACATCCCGGGAACTGCTGGCCGCGTCGAAAAAGGCGTGGGACACGTATCGCGCGCTGCGGCTCTCCGGCCCCGAAGAAGCGCGCCGCGCGGCCGACGCGAACACGAAGTTCAACGCGCTCGTCGAGAACGGCCTCGAACCGATGTTCAGCGCCATTGACGCGCGCGATCCCGTGAAAATCCCCGACGTCTGGCGGCACATACCGCCGTCGCTGTTCATCGACGTCTCCGACGCGATGGACGCGCTCGGCCGAATCCAGATCACGGCCTCCCGGATCACGTTCGATGCCGCGCAGGCGCGTTTCCACTGGTTCGTCGGGATCGCGATCGCCGGCATCGTGGTCGCGCTCGGCGCAGCGGTACTCACGTGGTGGTCGCTTCAGCGCGCGATCGGTGCGCCGCTTGCGCACGCGCTCGACCATTTCAGCGCGATTGCCGGCGGCGACCTGACGACGCGGATCGATGTCGATTCGACCGACGAGATGGGGCAACTGATGACCGGCCTGCGGACGATGCAAGGCAAGCTGCTGCAGACGATTCGCGTGGTGCGGGAAGGCTCGCACTCCATCGAGATGGCCGCGCACGAGATCACGGCCGGCAACATGGACCTGTCGCAACGGACCGAAGAGCAGGCCGCGTCGCTGGAGGAAACGGCCGCCTCGATGGAGCAACTGACTTCGACGGTTCGCCAGAATGCCGAGAATGCGAAACAGGCGAATCAGGTGGTGCAAGACGCGGCGTTGCTGACCGAAGAGGGCAATCAGGCGACGCAGGAAGTCGTCAACACGATGCGCGGCCTGTCGGAAGCGTCGGGCAAGATCGCCGAAATCATCTCCGTCATCGAAGGCATCGCATTCCAGACCAACATCCTGTCGCTGAATGCGGCGGTCGAAGCGGCGCGGGCAGGCGAGCAGGGACGCGGATTCGCGGTCGTCGCAGGCGAAGTGCGATCGCTCGCCCAACGCAGCGCCACGGCGTCCCGCGAGATCAAGGAACTGATCACGGATTCGCTGAGACGCGTCGAGACCGGTGCGCGACAGGTCGATCGCGCGACCGGGACGATGGCGGATATCCTGACGTCGGTGCAACGCGTGCACGTGCTGATGGGCGAGATTGCGGCCGCGTCCGACGAGCAGTCCAGAGGCATCGAACAGGTCAATCAGGCCGTGACGCAAATGGATCAGGTGACCCAGCAAAACGCGGCGCTGGTTCAGCAGGCGTCGGCGGCCGCGCTGTCGCTGAAGGAGCAGGCGGGGCAGCTGGAGGCGACTGTCTCGGTCTTTCGGATCGGTTCCGCGCAGGCTGATTCGTGATCCCGGGCGGCCGTCTCGATCCACATGGCCGGTAACATGGCGAGCAGCCTTGCCCGAGCGGCGCTTTCACGTGACAAGGTTCAGCGACCTGCGGATAGGGTGTCGCCATGAATGACACGGCCGCGTTCAGCGAAATGTAAGTTAAAGGAACTGCCACCCATGCCGGCATCAACCGATCGCGAGAGCCGCTCGTAAACGCTACAACCGGCGTAGCGACTGGCCTGGCCCCTGTTACCCGAGGCAGCCTATAATCGCTGTCAGCTTGTCCAGGAAATCGCTGTGACCAGAGTGAGGGGGGTGTCCAAATGGGACAGTGCCGTCGCATCTATTCGCGCTTCGTGCTCACAAGCTCGATCGCCGGTCTGGCAATTCTGGCCGGCCCAGGCCACGTTCACGCAGAGGACAGTCCGTCGAGCTTGCCGACCGGGGTCAAGCCAACTGAAAGAAAAATCAACGTCTATGCCGTGTATGGCGACGGACGCGCGACCGAGGGCGGCGACATGCATTGGCGCGCCTACGAAGTCGGCTTCGGCGACGTCTTGAATGACTACCTCTCGGTCTACCTCGCGTATGTGAACGAGGGGCATCCGCTGGATCACCACCGTGACGGCTTCGCCGCCCTGGGTTCGTTTCGCTGGCCGGTCGGCAACCGCGTGGCGCTCGAATTCTCGGCGGGACCGTATTTCAGCATGGACACGACGCATGTCGACAACGCGGTGCGCAACGACAAGCGCTGGGGTGTGCGTGCGTCGGCAGGGGTGCGGTATTACGTCGTTCCCAACCGCTTCTTCCTCAAGGTCCAGTACAACCACGTCCAGATGATTGGCGGATTCAATTCCGACGCGGTGCTCTTCGGCATCGGCTCGGATTTCGGCGGCGATCCCGGCCCCGCGCTTTCGGACGGCAAGACGCAGGTTGGCGTTTGGGCCGGGACGTCGCAGACGAACCGTCCTCAAGTGCCGATCGAAAAAGGGTATATGGTCGAAGTCAAGCGGCCGCTCGGCAATGCGTGGGCCTATTCGGCGAGCTTCGTCTACGAAGGCAATAATGGCGTCGCCGGTCGAAGAGGCGTGGCAGCGCAACTCTGGTACGTCGCGCCGATCAAGAGCAAATGGACGCTTTCCGCAGGCGTAGGTCCGTATCTCTCACGCGATCGGGACGAAGTCTCGAGCAAGACGAGACTCAATGCCTTGCTCAGCGCGCAGGTGAGCTATCAGATCACGAACGATTGGGCTGCCAGCTTGCGCTTCAATCGTGTCGCAACGGGCAACGACAAGGATCAGGACATGTTCATGGTCGGCCTGGCACGCAATTTCTAATGGCTCGTTCTTGCGTGCAGGCTCATGCTTTTTTGGCGAGGTCACGGCCGACGGCTTTGCGGTGCTCGACGTGAACAGGCGCGGCGAGGCGATCGTATGGGCGCGCGAGCGCGGGTTAGTCGGTGGAACAAGCCGGCGCAGTAAGTGAGTCACTTTGTCGTCGGGGCGATTCTTATACAGGCTACATTATTAAGAGTTCTAACAAATTGATGCTGAATTGGAACGTCGTCGTTGCTGGAATGCGGACTGGTTCGCTTACTGACTCCCGACGATCTTCACCAGCGGTGAGGTTCGCGAGATGCCGGACCGTGGTCGGGCATCTCGTCAAAGTCTTCATCCTTCTTGCTTGGCCGCGGTCGACATATACTGCTCGCGGACTGCCAGTCCCCCGTATGGCAAGTGGGATGCGGTAACTGTCGCAACGTAATCCGAATAGGCGTAGCTCACCCGTGCAACCGCCACGGGTTTGCCTATAAGCGATTCCAGCGTTGTATCTCCAGACACGGATGTTGGCGCACCGAGCAAATTGCGCAGATTCTGGACGGCTATCTGCCAGCTCTGCCGTGTTTCAGCTACGGACATGTCGCGACGGTACACATTGATGGCCATCAGCGTGCGATCCGGCGCGAAGCTGAACCATATTTCGCTCACTGGTGGGCCATGCGAGCCGAGCGTTTCTGCCGGCACTCCCCGACAGCGCAGGTAGCGCAAGCCTCGGGACAATTCGAGGCATTGCGCTTTGTCCCGCGACATTCTTTCCAACACTTCTCGTTCGGTACTGCGATCAAGCTGCAGGCCGAACGCAGGACGGTTAGGGGCCGCTGATACGCCCTTCTCCAGCAAAATGGCTTTGTTGCGAATCGACAGCACCGTTCGGGAGTCGACGGAATCGACTGGACACTGCACGCCAAGCTCGGTGAGGAGCCGTCGCCCCTGTGACGTGTGCAACCAGCCGATCGCGGCAACACTCACGAGGATTGCCGCAGTGAGCCAGGCAATCACGTGAGTTCTGCGCACCGCAGTCAGCCCGTGCATGATGTTGCAACCGTCGGGGGAAGATACACCGGGCCGCCGGGCGTGGCGTTGATTACGGTACTACGCAGGTTGAACAGGGCTGGTACCGCACTGAACTGGAACTTCGTGCCAACCGGGATGCCGGCTGAATTTTTCTCGGTGAGCGCGTACGTTCCGTTTGTCGTCGACGTCAGTGCTGCAAAGTCTGCGGCCGAGAGTTTGCTTTGCAGCGTCGCGACGAGATCTACCATGAACTGGTCGAACACGCAGCCGGGAACGCCGACGTCGTTATGGGCAGCCGTCATGTCTTGGCACATCTCCGGCTGGGAGTCGATGTCTCCCGCGACCTTGACCGGGCCAGGGTAGGTGTACGGACCGCCGAGGAGCGATTCAAACTGCAGCGTGAGGCATGCTTCAAGCCGTGCGGGCGTGTCATGGGCTGCACTGCTGTGGCTGGCATTACCGGTTACCGCCGCAAAATACGGCGCCTCGACCGGGTCCGCCAAAAGGCCTGCGACAGCTGCATTGACCACGCCGGCCACCACGCCGGGGGCAGCCGAATCACCTCCGAGCGCGGCCCAGATGGCCTGATTCTCCGGGTGCTGCGCGAACGCTGGAGCAATGTCATCTCCGCCTCCGCAAGCGCTGAGCGCGAACAGCGCCGCTGCGGCAACTGCGATACCAATGGAACGCTTCATGAGTTGTCTCCTCTGGATGCCATCGCGACGCCATTTCCCGAGGTGGGACGCCAAGCACCTTGGCTGGATGGCACACCCATATACGGCGGCAAAGCAAGAACGGATGCAGTGACGTCCGCAGATGGACATGATTTCGACACCCTTGGCAGTCCCCCGGCCGCAGATCTGGTCACGATGAAGTGGTCAACCGCGGATCCGCTGCGCGGTTCGACTCGTATATCCGAATGCTTCCAGCCAACAGCGGCAAATTTCCCGGAGAACCCAAATGAAATCTTGCAGCAAAGCAAAACTGGGGGGCGTGGCGCTCGCCCTTGCATTCGCAACGTGCATTTACGCGCAGGCCGCCGAGGCAGGATCCATGTCGATGGAGCAGACGGTCGAGGTGGGCGGCGCTGCGATGTACCCGTCCAGGAACATCGTCGAAAACGCGGTGAATTCTCATGATCACACGACGTTGGTCGAAGCGGTCAAGGCCGGGGGGCTGGTCGACACATTGTCGAGCAAAGGGCCGTTCACGGTATTTGCACCGACCAACGAGGCATTCGCTGCGTTGCCGGCTGGCACGGTGCAGACGTTATTGAAGCCGGAGAACAAGGGTGTGCTCGTCAAGGTGCTCACGTATCACGTCGTACCGGGACGACTCACGGCACTCGACCTTGCCAAGGCGGTCGACCAAGGTGGCGGCAAGGCGACGCTGAAGACAGTCGAAGGTGACGCCCTGATCGTCGGCCGTGGCACGAACGGGCTGGCCATCACCGACGACAAGGGTAACGTCGCGCACGTAACGATCGGCGATGTCATGCAGTCCAATGGCGTGATTCACGTGGTCGACTCCGTGCTGATGCCCTGATACTTCAGCCTGTATCTGACAGAGAACGTGATGTGCGGAAGCGGGCGGCACGCTTCTGCACATCACCGCGACCCCGGTGTGTCGTCAGGGCGCTTCTTTCGCACGGTCGAGCCCGAACGTTGCAACCGACGATTCGTGCTCGATCGCAGCGATCGAGCTTGCAGCACAGTGCGCGTCACCGTGGTGGGATCGACGATACCGGCTTCGACGAGATCGACGAACTTGCCGGTGGCCGGGTTGTAGCTGAAGTTGCCCGTGCCGTCCCGTACCTTCTCGATAACGACCGAGGATCACTTCCTTTGGCTTTGGGTATCCAGGATATCTAACGAGCTGAGGGCTCGCGCGCGTGCAAGCTGGTGATCCACGATCGGAAAGGGATAACTTGCGCCGAGACTGATGGATGCTTTTTGCAGCGCTTCAGTAGAAGCGGTCCATGGGCTGTGGACGGATTCGGCGGGAAGTGCGGAGAGTTCGGGCACCCACCGCCGCGTGTATTCGCCTTTCGGATCGAATTTTTTCCCCTGCAAGACAGGATTGAAGATTCGAAAATACGGGGCTGCGTCAGCGCCGCTTCCTGAAACCCATTGCCAACCGGCGGGATTGCTTGCCTCATCGGCGTCAACCAGCGTATCCCAGAACCATGCTTCGCCCTCACGCCAATCAATGAGCAAGTGCTTTGTGAGAAATGACGCTGTCACCATGCGCACGCGGTTGTGCATCCAGCCAGTGTGCCAAAGCTCGCGCATGCCGGCGTCTACCAGCGGGTATCCTGTCTTTCCCATTTGCCACATGCGAAGCGCCTTTGCGTCGGTGCGCCACGGCATAGAGTCAAACTGACGCCGAAAATTAAACTGATGAAGGGGTTTGCAGTGATAGAGAAGATAATACGAGAATTCTCTCCATCCGAGTTCACTAAAGAACTTGTTCAACGACTCATTTTTGGAATCGTCAATGCGAACCACTCGCCTGCTTCGCATGGCGTCTACCGCTGATAACGTCGCATACCACACTTGCCGAGCCGAGATGTTGCCAAAGCGAAGATAAGGAGAAAGCCGGCTCGTCGCTTGAGTGGCTGGAAAATCGCGTGCGCCGGCATAATCGGAAAACGAGTGTTCAATGAAGGCCTCAAGTTGATGTCCAGCCGCATCCTCGCCGCATCGCCAGGTCGCACGCAGCCCCTCCGCCCAGTCAGGCATTGAGGGCTGCAGTGCAAGCTCGGCAAGCGTACAGAGGTGTGCGCTAACGTTTTTGGAGACGGCAAAGAACGTGATCCGAGAGGGCGCCGACAGTGGACATGGCGGGAAAAAATTATCGCGCTGAGCGGCTCTCCAGTACGCGCTGAACACCTGAAACGGCAAGCCTTCACGTGTGGTGACTGTCCAAGGTTCCCGCAAAAGATGGCCATTGAATGTTGACACTTCGATTCCGCGGCCGATCAAGTCTTTCTTGATCGATGCATCTATTTCCGTTTTCGCTTTCGAGTAGCGGCGATTCCACAAAACCATTGCCGCCTGGGTCTCGAGGGCGAGACTCCTGATGGCTTCATGTTCGTTTCCGCGAAGCACGATCAGCGAGCCACCGAGAGCGGAAAGCGCGTCATCGAGTTTTCTCAAGGACTCGTGCAGCCACCACCGTTGCGCACCGCCCATGAGACGCCCGAGCTTCGGGGCAGGGTCGTACACGTATACGCAAACAACAGGATGGCCGGTACTGACCGCATGAGAAAGTGCGGGATTGTCGCTGAGCCGCTGGTCATCACGAAACCATACGATAACGGGGCGGGATTGATACGGCAATTCGGAGCTTGTCATGTGCGTTGCCTGAGAAGGTGCGTTGGCAATGTGAACGGGATCGGCGATGAAGCGAGCTTGTGAATTTCCGGCTCTATCGAGCCAATGTCTCTATTCGGCGCGGGCGTCATTCATGACGTCTGCGCGGATTGTTGGCGGAGAAAGGGGCGTTACTCCGTCCCAATGGCGTGCAATCGCGAGCGCGGCCGGCAAGATGAACGCCCAGCCGGTTGCGATAACGACGAGCGCTGCAGTCGGATCGTTGAAATGAACGGCCCCCAGCGCCGCACCTGCGCGAAAGGACGCCGGGCCTGCGAATGCGCCGACGAGCACCGAGATGAGCGGTCGCTCCCGGAGCCAGTGCAGCAAAGTATTGAGTTGAATTGCGAACAGCGCCCATAGCCCCGCAAGCCAGTACGGCGCCGTTCCTTCGAGCAAAACGCCGTTCGGGTACACAAGCAGGCCGGAATGCGCAACGGCACTGTCCCATAACCATCCGGACACCGTGACCGTGAGGACGAGCCGCGCCTCGGAGGACGGTCGGCGCGCGAAGAGAAGATGGCCGACCGTCGCGATCAGCGCATACGCGACTCCCCACGCGGCGCGTTGCGATGCGGCAGTCATCACGCATGCCAGCCATCCTATCTGGGTCGTCGCGAGATAGACGTACACGCGAGCGGCGCCCAGCGCTGGCGTGCTCGACGTTCCTTGATTCGTAGCACTTGTCATGATCGTTCGCGCGGGATCAGTAACGACATGGTCGCCATGCCGCGTGCATCAGTGGTGCACATATGTGCGCGCCGAGCAAAGCGTTACGTCGCCCTCGACGACAATCGAAATCGATCCAGCCGCCACGGCGACGTTGCATCTCGGGGAAAGTGGCAGGTAGAACGTTCATGGCAGACGGCTCTCAATATCGTCGACGAGCGGAACCATTCCCAGACGATAGCTGTGCAGGGAGCGATTGTCGGCATTCCGCGTCGATTCTCATCTCCAATACGACGCTGCACTGCGGACGGATGCACTTGCGAAGGGAATATCTGGATGCCGTTGAGCGGGCACCCGGTGGCCGGTAGCGCTGTGGACTGCACGGCCGCTTACGATGTTGCCGCTGCAACGCATTGGGATAGCGCACCTCATGTCGCGCAGCGTCGGGGTTTGAACCGGGCCGACGGGTCAACTGGTCGGCATCCGGGCAGGGCGTTCGAACGAGACGCTAGATTGCCTGAGCGTGCCGGCGCCCGAACAATGAACATCCGCTCGTAGCTCCTGGACGGCGGGTGTCGGCTGTCGTGCGATGCATGCATCCGCGTCCGCGCAAGTTCCGTAAATCCCCATACACGGCGGCGGATGCGACCGGAATCGTCAGGTAAGGAGATTTGCATGAACATGAAAGCCGGACTGGCCGTCCTGTCGGTGCTGCTCGCGGTCGGTTTCCTCTGCGCGTGTAGTCCGGTGCGGCTTCTGAACGCGCTAACGCCGAGGTACACGTTCAGTCTTTTCGCAGATATCCCGTACGGACCCGGCGAGCGTCAAGTGCTCGACGTCTACTTGCCCGCGCGCGTCTTGCATCACTGGCCGGCCGATGCGAATGCGGGCGCGCCTGTGGTCGTGTTCTTTTACGGCGGAAGCTGGCAGTCCGGCGAGCGCAAGGACTATCTCTTCGTGGGAGAGGCACTGGCGTCGAGGGGTTTTGTTGCCGTGTTGCCCGACTACAGGACGTATCCGGCGACCACCTTTCCCGGTTTCGTCGACGATGCGGCGCAGGCGGTGGCGTGGGCACGCGAGCACGCAGTTGCGTTCGGCGGCGATCCGCGTCGCCTGTTTCTGATGGGGCACTCCGCGGGCGCACAGATTGCCGCATTGCTTGCGACCGACGGCCGCTATCTGGCGGCACAGGAGATGCAGAAGAGCGATATCGCCGGTGTGATTGGTCTGGCCGGCGCTTATGACTTCCTGCCGCTGCGTGATGCAACGCTTGAAAAGATATTCCCGCAGGAAGCGCGTGCGGCGAGCCAGCCGATTCGATTCATTCAGGGTACAGAGCCGCCGATGTGGCTGGCAGTCGCGGAGAACGACACGGTGGTCGAGCCCGGCAACACGTACCGCTTCGCGCGCGCATTGCAAGACATGGGCGACACCGTCGTGGTCATGCGTTACGGGAACGTGAGCCATGCGTCGATCGTCGGTGTTCTGGGCGCGCCGTTGAGAGGGGTGGCGTCAGTGCTCGACGATCTCTCCGCATTCGCGGATCGCGTCGCGAAGGCGTCGAATGCTGGAACCGCGAGCGGGCAGCCGACAACCCCTGCCGCGGTGGCTCGTTCTTCGGTTTCGGCTCGATGATCGAGGAAAGCCCTGCGTTGCACGCGCAAGTGTGCCGGTCCTGGATCGACGGCTTGTCGTGCGGTCGGACAAACCCGCGGCGTCGCCGCTCAACGACGAACGCGTCGCAAAAGGGCGGCACTCGTTGCCGGCACATTGCGCGCGACGATGCGCTTGACACGTGTGCTGCGCAGCATCGCCACCCATCGTCGCGGGCAGGTCGGAACAGTCAGCGGCGCTTGCCGCGCTACAGCGCCTTCAGCTCCGGCGTCGTTCCGCCCAATCCCTCTTCGCGAAGAATGATGGCAAGCGCCGTCTCGAGCAATTCGGCCGCGCGGTTTGCTGCGTCTCCGAGGTGGCGGTGCAGCAACGCATCGGCCGGCGATCGTGACACGCATTCATCACTGTATCGCTCGAACGCACCGAGCTGCATGATCAATTCGGAGAGATGACGCGGACACTCGCATTTGACGGTGGTGGACAGACCGCTGAGCGACGCGAGCGTCGCTTCGTCGAAGCGTCGCCGCGTGCGCAGCCAAAGCCCGCGATCCGCCTCGTTCGACTGGCGCGCCTTGACGACGGCTTGCGCCAGTCTCGAAATGATGGATGCGGGGTTGGTCTGGCCTTCCGTCGACCGGAAAAGCTCGAACCCCGACAGACGGGCCAGCTCGACCGCCTCTGCGGTGCCGAACGCGTACACGACGGCCACGGCATGCGCGTTGAGCTTTTGCGCCAAGGCAGCGAGCTGCGAGACGACATCCTCATGGAGCGACGTGGTCGTCGCGATGAGGGCGTCTACTGGCGTACTCGCATGCTCGCTCGCGTCGTCAAGCGAGTCGATTCGTGCGGCGATCCGGATTCCCATTCGCTCTACCGCGGCTTCCGAAATCGAAAGCGCACCGATGACCGCGAGGCTCACACCCGCCTCGGGAAGCGCCGGGCCATGCGTATTCGTCAGCGACAACGCCTCGAGTTCCTCGCGGCTCAGGCTGGCGATCGAGCCGATCGCATGGCCCTGATTGACGAGCGCTTTCAGCAAACGGATTCGCTGTACGTCGTCGTCCGAGTACATCCTTTGTCCGGACGGCGTTTTGGGTGGAGCAATCACGTCATAGCGCCTTTCCCAGATCCTCAGCGTTGCTGCCGGCATGCGCGCCAGACGCGCGGCCTCGCCGCTGCGGTAGCGGTGAGGAGTATCGCGATCCTTGCGAGGGGGCATCGTTGCTCTCCTAAAGTCGACGTACTGTTGTCTCAGGATTGTACGCAGTTTGTCTGAAATTTGAAGCAGGAAAGTGATTCAAAAAGCGGATTTTTACCCGGGAAGCTGGTTCGCGAAGTGCGAGCCGACTAGAATACTTCGCAGCGGTACCGCTCGGTGTCGCGAGGTCAGTCAGGTCGCGCGGTGCGGGGCGCTAGCTAGGAGGGGCAAGGTATTTCGTTCGATGCGCAATGACGCGGGCGTTTCCAGACAGCGCCGCCGACGGACGGGCGAGCGTGGTCGTGACGCGGCGACAGATTCTGGCGTGGGGCGTGCCGCGAGGCGGCGATGCAGGTGTCTCGACAACCCGGGCAGCGATCATCAATGGCGAAGCGTTCCATGAAGACATTAAGGCTTGTCCTCGGCGACCAGCTGGACCCGAATCATCATTGGTTTTCCGATGTCCGGGCTGAAACGATATACGTGCTGATGGAGGTTCGGCAGGAGACCGACTACACGCTCCATCACGCTCAGAAGCTGATTGCCATCTTTGCGGCGATGCGTCGCTTCGCGAAGCTGTTGCGCGATGCGGGCCATCGCGTGCACTACATCGAGATCGACGACCCGCTCAATCGCCAGGCCATTCCCGCCAACCTGGACAGTATCGCCGAGCTTCACGGCGCAGCGTGCATCGAGTATCTGCTGCCCGACGAATGGCGTGTCGACCAGCAACTGAGCGCCTATGCGGCAGCGGCGAGCGTGCCGGTTCGCGCGGTCGATACCGGTCATTTCTACACGACGCGCGACGAGGTCGGGCGGGTGCTCGGAACGGGCCGATCATGGATCATGGATCGCTTCTACCGGAACATGCGCGTGCGCCATCGCGTATTGCTCGACGGGGAAGGGCAGCCGGCAGGCGGCCAATGGAACTACGATGCCGAAAACCGCCAGGCTTGGTCCGGCTCGCCTGCGGAACCGGCCGACTGGCGTCCGCATCACGATCATCGCGCGCTGTGGCGGCAGATCGTGGCGGCTGGGGTGCGCAGTTTCGGGGAGCCGTCGGCCGACGACTTCCGCTGGCCCGTCGATCGAGCCGAAGCGCTCGCCTGCCTCGACTCCTTCATCCGGCACGCACTGCCGTTTTTCGGGCAGTTCCAGGACGCGATGCATGGGAGTGCTCGCCGACTGTTCCACTCGATGCTGTCGTTCGCGCTCAATGTGAAAATGTTGAATCCGCGCGAAGTCGTCGCGCGGGCCGAGCACGCGTATCGCAGTGGCGCAGCACCGCTTGCCGCGGTCGAAGGGTTCATCCGGCAGATACTGGGCTGGCGCGAGTTCGTGCGAGGTGTGTACTGGGCACGCATGCCGGGCTATGAAAAAAGCAATGCGTTCGGTCATCGCGGCCCGTTGCCGCATTGGTTCTGGAATGGCCGCACCCGAATGGCCTGCATGTCGCATGCGTTGCGGCAGTCGCTCGAAGACGCGCATGCGCACCATATCCAGCGGCTGATGGTGATCGGCAACTTTGCGCTGCTGGCCGGGCTGGATCCGCACGCGGTGCATGAATGGTATCTCGGTGTCTATATCGATGCGTTCGAATGGGTCGAGATGCCGAACACGCTCGGCATGAGTCAATTCGCCGACGGCGGCGCAATGGCAACCAAGCCCTACGTTTCCAGCGCCGCGTACATCCATCGGATGAGCAATTACTGCAACGGCTGCGCGTACGACCGCAATGCCCGAACCGGTGCGCGCGCATGCCCGTTCAACGCGTTGTACTGGGACTTTTTCGATCGGCACAGGGACGCGCTGCAACACAACCATCGGCTTGCGATGGTCTATCGGCAGCTCGCGCGTTTCGATAACGAGGCGCTCGAAGCGATTCGCATGCAGGCGGACAGCGTCGTACGGAATATCGAATCGCTGTCGGCCGTTCCGTCATCGGCCGCCTTCGTCGAAAACGGCGTGTGGGAAGCGTGCGCGTACGGCGTGAGTGCGTCATTCGCTTCGGATCGCCAATGATCTCTGGTCCCCGCGGGCGCGATGCCGGCGAGCTGCGCGTTCGCGAAGCGAAGCGGGTTCGAGCTTTGGACGTGGTTTCAACAGCGAGGCATCACGCGAGCGCAGCAACCCGCGCCGGCAAGCGAAGGCGCGCTCGGGTCGCCGCCACAATGCGGCGGCGCGCCGAGCGGTGCCGCTCAGTGCGTGATCAGGGTGTCGGCCACCGCGCTGCCGAGGCCGGTGCCGCTGAGCCATGCGCCTTCGATCTTGCCGCCGCCCAGCCAGTCGCCGCACAGTCCGATGCGCGGCCCCGCCCGCCACGCAAATCGGCCGGGAGCCGCGACAGACGACGGCGCCAGCTCGGCATAGCGCCAGCGATGGGCGGTTGCCGTGTCGGCGGTGGCGCCCACGATGTCTCGAAAGGCGTCCAGCAGCGTGCGCGTGATCCGCTCGGGCGGTGCCTCCAGATTAGCCTGGCTCCACTCGGGCGTCGCGTGCAGCACCCAGGTGCTCACGCCGGTGCGCCCCGGCTTGGATGTGTCATGGGCGATCCAGCCGAGCGGACCGAAATTGACGAATGCGGCGTCGAAGCCCGGATCGGGCAAATGGCCGCACTGCGCCATCACTGCCCAGGCCGGGCGCATCTCGGTACGCTGGGCGATCACCGCGAGACCCGGTTCGGCGCGCCGCAGGAGCGGTACGGCCTGCGGCGCCGGGACTGCAACGATGACGACATCGTGATGCACGGCCAGCGCACCCCGCTCGGCCGAGATCAGTCGCCAGCCCTGTTCGTCGTGCATCAACTCGGTGATGGTGGTCTCGAGCACCGTCTCGATTCCCGCCGACAGATGCCGCGCCGGTGCAGTCATGCCCGGCACGCCCACGTATCGCTGAGCTGGCGCGAGCAATTCCCGCGGCCCGAGCGAGCCAATCGATGCGACGCGCGCGGCCCACGGGGCGGCTGCGCCGCTGGCGACCCATCGCGCGACTTCGGCGGCGAATGCCGGATGTTGCGCAGTGAAATACTGCGCGCCGTGATCGGCCTGCCAGCCGTCCGCGCGACGCGTACTCGTTCGCCCGCCCACTCCACGGCTTTTCTCGAACACCGTCACTCGATGACCCGCTTCGGCGAGGACGCGCGCGCAGGCCAAGCCGGCAATTCCCGCGCCGACGATCGCGATGGTGGCGGGTGAGTCGGAAAATGCAGTCATCTGATTCATCTTAAAAAATGCGGAATAGTGCGCACATTTTGCGCGCTCACACCGGGATTCTACGTCATGCGAGCGCCCACGGCTGGATTCCGTGACTGTTGACCCGGATATACTGCGTCATGTTCGTATAGTGAGTCGCAATGTCGCTTCACTCGACACAAAAATGGCATAGAATGAAGTCCGTAATCAATGGCATGACGCGACCCGGTCGCGCATCGCGCGGCGGTCGTCGAGCGCCGCGCATGCAGGCGCCGGGGTCGCCGTACGGGACGGATGCTCGCAACAGGAGTCACCATGGCTTTTGTCTGGATCTGCGGTGCAACGGCGGCCGTTGGCAGCGCACTCGCGCGTCGTTTGAACGCCAAGGGCGTTTCAATGGTGCTCACCGCACGAAACGCGGATCGTCTCGGCGCCCTTGCCGAGACGATGTCGCGCGAGCGTGTGGTCGTTGCGCCTGCCGACGCGACTGACGCGGCGGCGCTCGATCGCGCGCTCGAGACGGGCATCGAGCGCTTCGGCGTGCCCGGCGGGCTCGCGCATTGCGTCGGCTCGATCGTCGTCAAGCCGATGCATTCGACTTCGGATGCGGAACTGCACGACGCGTTCGCGGCGAATTACTTCTCGGCATGGAACGCATTGCGCGCGTTCGTCCGCGTGTTGCTCGCCGCTCGGGCAGGGGGCAGTGCGGTGCTGTTCGGCAGCGTCGCTTCGAGAGCCGGCTTCCCGAACCATGAAGCCATCGCCAGCGCGAAAGCCGCGGTGGCCGCGCTCGCGCAGTCGGCGGCCGCCACCTACGCGGCGCGCGGGATTCGCGTCAACTGCATTCATCCCGGCCTGATCGCCTCGGCAATGTCCGCGCGTCTGACCAGTGCGCCGCAGGTCGCGAAGCGCCTCGCGGACGCGAATCCGCTCGGACGGCTCGGCGCCGGCGACGATCCCGCCGCGCTTGCGGCGTTCCTGTTGAGCGACGATGCATCATGGGTGACCGGCCAGCAATTCGGCGTCGATGGCGGCCAGGGCGCGCTGATCGTTCCGCCGAGGCCATGACCATGCGTGCGGTCCTGCGTCGTTACCGCGTGCCCGCAGCGTTGGCGCTGGCCGGCCTCGTGCCGTTCATCGCGCTGTCGTGGCTGAGTGTCCACGCGTCGGCTGCCAGTGACGATTACGTGCACGCGCTGCTGAACTACGCCGCGTGTATCGCGTCGTTCGTCGGCGCCGTGCATTGGGGTGTCGCGCTGCGTGCAGCCGAATCGCCGCCCCGCCAGCGTGTTCTCTACGGGTGGAGCGTGATTCCCGCCTTGATGGCGTGGGCCGTGCTCATGATGCCTGGCATCGGCGCGCGGCTCACGGGAATGGCGATCGTGCTCGTCGCCTGCGCGGCCGTCGACGGCGTCCTGTGGAGAAAGGATTTCATTCCGGCCTGGTATTTCGCGTTGCGGTGCCTGTTGACGAGTGTGGCAGGCCTGTCGCTACTGGCCGCCACACCTTCGATGAACGGTTGATCCGGATCCTTCCATGACTACGTCCCGAACGCGACGCCAACCCGAATACCGGAACATCGGATTCGGCGATATCACGATGAAATATCGCATGCCCTTGGCGGCGATATTGTCGATCCTCCA
>NZ_QTQD01000052.1:0-33128 GCF_003858025.1 Burkholderia sp. Bp9004
GTAGCGGGTGAGCTGGCCGCTGCTGTTGTACTCGAGCTGCCTGGTCTTGCCGCTGGCATCGGTGATGCCGATCGGCAACCCCATCAAGTTGTACGCATACTCCGTCTTGTTGCCCAGCGGGTCGATGGCCTCCGTCAGGCGGCCGCGGGTGTCGTAGTCGCGCAGCCAGAGGCCGCCCTCGGCGTCGCTGATCTTGATGAGCTGGTCTTTGCTATCCCACGCGTAATGCACGGTGGTGCCGTCCGCACGGATGTGCTCCAGCAGGTTGCCGTTCTCATCGTGCGCAAAGCGATTGACATGGCCTGCGCTGTCGATGTGTTGGACAACGTTCTTGGCACTGTCACGGAAGAACCATTCCGAGCGCTGGTCCGGGTGAACAATGCGGTAGGTGTAACCGAGGCTGTCGTAGTAGTGTCGGGTCTCCTGGCCGTGGGCATCGATCACGTAGGTAAGGCGAATGTTCTCGTCCCACTCCAGGCGGGTGTCGAAACTGCCGTCATCGGCCCACTCGCGCACCGCTTTAGCATCCGCGCCCTCTCCCTGCCACACCAGGTTCATGCCGCGGCCGGTGCGGTCCGTGTAGCGGGTGATCAGGTGATGCTGGTACTGGTAGGTCCATGCGGCAGCGTTCTCGTCCTGGGCCAGGATGAGGTCGCCCGCTTCGTCGTATCGGTACAGGCTCAGGCGACGCTGTGGTTCGTGCTCGCCCATCAGCCACAGACCGGTGATGCGGCCAGCCTCGTCCACCAGAGTGCCCAGGTGGGTGTGCGGCTGACTGGGGTCGTCCTGGTAGGTGATCAGGTCCGACAGCACCGCGCGACTACCAACACGGTGCTCGTAAGCCAGCAGCATGCCAGCGCCTCCGCGCAACTCGATCTGCACCAGCTGGAAGCTGTCAGCATCGCGGCGATAGGTCTCGCGGCGCTCATAGCCGCGACACAACACGAGCGTGCGATCATCAACACGCACCAGGGTAATGTCTTCGATGCGGTCCTCATGGTGTTGCCCTACCGTCGGCAACGGGTAATCGTGGCTGCGACCATCGGCGCCGTGATAGCGCAGGCGCTCCCCTGCCAAGTCGAAGCGCTTGGTGTACACAGTCGTCCAGCGCGCACCGAGTTCTCCACTGTCATAGGCGGCCTGGCTGGAGCGGTAGCTGCGAGTCCAGGCGATGGGGAACGGGCCAGGCAGGATGAAGTCGGTATGTGTGAGCGACTCGCTGCCCGTGGCAAAGCTGATATTGCTGCCGGTGCCAGTGCAGGTGCCGCTCTTGCAATCGCTCGGGTCCTGCTCCGCCTTGCATTCGGCACCTCGTGCCTCGAGGGGTTGCCCGGGTCGCGCCTGGTTGCTGATGCTGGTGGTATCGAGCTTGACATTGGCGCTCTGCCCCAGGCGAGGACCTCTTGCAGCGAGCGCGCGCTGCCATTGCGCAATGATCCAGCCGATGCTTTGCTCCAAGGTCGGATCGGCCAACCGCCGGATCTGCGCGGCGAGTTCCGGGGCAAAGCGGCGCAGCGCCGCGATGTGGGACTGCAGCACGCCGCGCGCATGCGCCGACAACGGGCCGCCAGCCTTGCCAAGGCGGGCCTTCGCCTCGCTCTTGTGAAAGAGGAGCGCCGCATCGTAGCCATTCGCGAACACACGGGTGGGATCGCGCCAAGCGTCGCCTGCGGTGGTAAACGGCGCTGGCCCTGTCACGTCACTTCCCACCGGCACGCCAACGGCGAGCGCGTCGAGGCCGGCGGCAAGGTCCAGCACCAGCCCCTGCCCCAGGGTCGCGGCCTCCTCGATGAACCCGGGCAACGCGGCCTGGGTCCGTTGCACGAAGTCGTTCAGTTCGCCCTTGATGCTCGCATTGAGGTGGGTGGCCAGGGTGTTGAAAGCCGACTCGCCGAGGCCACCGCTCTGCCGCAGTTCCTGGCGCACAAGGAACAACGCCGGCCGCAGGCTCATGCGAGCCGGCGCGGTGCCGGCCGCCGGAGTCAGGCCAATGAGGTTGATGCCCAGCGTTGCCCAGTCGAAGGTGGTGCGTGTCTGCGCTTGCACCAAGGTGACGAGGTCGCCGAGGCCATCGACCAAGGACAGGATATTGCCGAGCACTGGCACGTTCCCGGCGGCACTGCGCAGACGCTCCAACGTGACGGCGCCGCCGCTGATACTGACCAGCCAGTCATCGAAGGCCTTGATACTGAGCGCGACGTCTGCCGGCTGGATCTGATTCACCGGAACGACGGCAATCTGCCTTTCGCGGGCGGGGGATGCGGTGTTGCTGGTCGTATCCATCAACGTGTACTCACGGGGTTGAACGTGACGCGGCACCGCGGTAGCAGTGCCACGTGGCATAGGAAGACAGTGAGGTGGCGCGGCATGGGGCTCCCTCAAGATGGCCGTTGATTCGCACGGCCACCGAGGCGGCCGCTGCGATAGAGGGTCAACACCTTCACGCTTTCTGAGGCGATCAGGAGTGCGATGTTCAGCACTAGGCTGTGTGAACCGAACAGGTTCAGCAGCCAGGGAATGAATGACAGCGACGGCACGGCCAGCAGCAGACGAAACGGAATCTGGACATAAGCCATCGGCCGTGCTGCCCAGCTGTTGGTGAGAAACAGATAAGCCGTCACCGCGATGAAGCAGGTCAGCCCCAGTGACAAGCTAGTTGTCAGAGGGGCATACCATGTGGGCTGCTCCAGGTTCTGGAGACGAAGGATGTCCGCAACGAACGGAATCTTGCCTTCCACTACGTTCAGCCAGAGGTAGCGCGCAAGGTAGAGCAGATCCATCGCGGCCCAGAACGTGAAAAGACTCGGCCGCTTCATGCGCGGATTCCCGGCGTGCGCATCATCGCCATCGGGTCGCGCGCCTTCGTCGTGGTTTTCACGTAGGCTGGGGTGGCACCGGCACCGGTCAGCCAGCGATCCGCTTCAGCAAGCGGAGGCACCCAGTCCTGGATCTTGCTGCCTGCGGCGCTCAACAACATGTTCCTGGCCCCTGCGAGCTGGCCCAGAACAGGCGTAATCTGACCCAGGCCAGGCGCGGACTTCAGCGTGCCTGCGAGTTTCGCGCCAGCAACCATAAGGCTAGCCACGCCTGTGCCCACGCTGCCCATGAGGCCAGTGGCAGAGATCGGCTCTGCGGCGCCCTTGGCTGCAATCACCCCTCCTGCCAAGGCAATCGACCGTTGCGAGCTTCCCGCAACCTCGGCCTCAGGCCAGGCTGCCGTACCGAAATAGTTGGCCACCGACATGGTGTTGGCGGGATCCGCGCCAAACCGCACGCGAGCGGGTCCAGGCACTGCACCTGCGACCACGTTGTGCCCGGCCTTGTCGAGAGATCCCTTGAAAACCTTGCCCGTGGCGTCCTCCACTTCGTAGGTCCCCTCGCTGATGCCGACACCATTGGCAAAACGGCTGATGTATCGATTGAACAGTTCCAGATTGCCCTCGCTGGGCTTGGGCGGCGCCGGGAAGCTGGCCGCGCGATTCTTCGGGCCCGTGTAGCTGAACTGGGCCGCGTGGCCGGTATAACGGCCGCTGGTCTGGTGGGTAATCCCACCCGCGTTGTAGACGGTTGCGCTGCCACCGCCGTTGATGACCAGCTCCGTCTTGGCGTTCAGCGTGATGCGGTCAGCGGTGTGGGTGATGTTGAGCTTGGCCAGCAGGTTGATGCTGTCTTTCAGTGCGCGGATATCGATGTCCCCCGCCGCGGCCACCAGGCGATAGCCCAGGCTCTGTACAAACAAGCGCATGCCACGGCTGGCGCTGGCGAGCAGCCGCTTGCCGCTGGTCAGGCTGATATGTTCCGTACTGCTGAGCGCAATGTGTTCGCCGCTGGCGATATGGGTCGAGCCAGGCGTGCTGGTGGCAATACCCACCGGGCTGGCGACGACGACGTACGGCTGCGCGAACTCGGGAAAGTTGTTGCTGGCCGGGTCGCCTGGACCACTGCCGAGGATGCCCTGGTGCTGCTTTTGCAGGGCGTTGGCGACCGCATCCTGGTCGCCCGTTTCCTGCGCCTGTACTTCGCGTGCCTGGGTGCCGAAGCCCTCCTGCTGCTCGCCAGCCACGTCCAGACGGGCGGCGGTCTCCTTGAGGTCCTTGTGGTGCTCGCTGGCGTGCGGGCGCGGCTCGGTGGTCAACAGCAGGCCGGCGCCGGCGCGCACGGCGCCGTGCTCGTCGGTGCGCAGCTCGAAGCCCTTGCCGCGCGCTTTGCCGCCACCCGGACGCGGATGGACCAGGTAGCCCAGGTTGAGGGCGCTGGCCCCCTCGTCGCTGCGCAGTGTGGCGCTGATCTCGCCATTCGTGTCGTCGAATAGCAGTTCATTGTTGCGTCCGGCCTTGTGCTCCTTGCTTTTGATCGTGCTGAGGATGTTGTGCCGCGGCAGCTCGTACGGCGGCAACTGCAGGGCCATGTAGGTCCTGCCGATAATCAAAGGCTGGTCGCAATCGCCGTCGATATTGCCCACCAGCACTTCCTGGCCGATACGCGGGATGGCCATGTGTCCCCAGGTGGCACCGGCCCAGTTCTGCGAAACGCGGATCCAGCACGAGCTGTGCTCGTCGGACTTGCCCTGCCGGTCCCAGGTGAACTGGACCTTGACCCGGCCCCACTCGTCGCAGTGGATTTCCTCGCCCGGCGGGCCGACGACGATGGCGACCTGCGGGCCGTCGATGCGCGGTTTGGCTATCGGCTGAGGACGCCATTCCACATCATCGGGAATCAGCTCGGCGGTATAGCTGTAGTGAGTGCCCAGTTCCGCGTCTGCGCTTTCCTCGGCCTGGCTGGTGTGCTGCACGCCGCGATGCTTGATGCGCAGGGGCCGCCAGCCGCGGTTGAGGTCGGCGCGCGGATGACCGGTGAGGTCGAAAGCCAGGCCGGGCACCAGGCGCGCGTCGTCGCCTTCCACTTCTGCGGTACGGGCGTCGCCGCGCAGCCCGAGCAGGCGGGTCCGGGTGAAGGGCTGCCCCGCCGCGTCTTCCTTGTAGCGGCCGGGGAAATGGTAGACCTCGTAGTCCTTGCCCTGATGGTCGAGCTGCACGCCGTCGTGTTGATGCTCCTGGTTATAGGCCGGGTGCTTGAACGTGTAGTCGCGCTGGGTTTGCCGCGCAGTGCGCACGCGCTCGCTGTAGCGGAAGCGGCGCAGCGCCGGCGTGGGCTGATCGCCGCCTGGCGTGGCGTTGTATTCGACCGGACCGCCGTCGATGGAGCCGAAGATGTAGAGATTGTCTCCATGCACCAGGTGGTGGCTGGCATCGGCAAAGGAAAAGGCGTAATAAAAGCCCTCTTCCGCAGCCAGCCGTGCAAGGAAATGCAAGTCGCTGTCACCTGCCTGTACGCAGTATTCACGCGGCAGATGCGTCTCGGTCACCAACTGTTCGTAGTCGGTGATCTCGTGTTCCTTGAGCACTGCAGACAGAATGTCCGGCACGCTCTGCCGTTGGAAGATGCGCCAGTCCGCGCACAGGCCGGTGCGCGCAAGTTTGGGCTCAACCACGGCACGGTAGCGGGTGCGGCGAAAGCCGGTTTCCCCTTGTTCGAAGTCACTGACCAGGCCGTGGACGTAGCGCACGGGCTGGTCGGCGCGCCAGATGGTGAGCTGCGCGGGCTGATCGAGGACGGCCGAAAAGTCGATCGACGGATCGGTGCTGGTCAGGTCGGCCGACAGCATGAACGGCTGGCTCAGTCCTTCCTCCAGCTCGAACGAAACCACATCGAACTCGAGGCCCCCCGCCTTGAAGGTGAAGCGCATATCGGATTGTCGAGGCATGGGTGTGCTCCTCAATCGGTAGAAAAGTCACCGGAATGGACCGCAGCGAGCCGCGTTCGATCTCCCGGTAGAAAATCAGTCAGACAGTGGCGGACCTGCACGCGCAGCCATTGCTCGCGCTCGGCGTAGCGCGCCATCCAGAACCCGTGGGCCGCCATGACGCCAGCCGCGAGGTGCGTTTCGATATCGACGTCATCCGTCTTGATACCGCCGTAACGGTTCCACGTCCTGACCATTGCGATCCTCCTTGGGGTGCCTGGAACTAGCGCTTGAGAGTGGCGTCCAGCGCGCGCAGCACCTGCCCGGTGCTGCTGTCCAACTGAACGCTGAAGTAGGCATACGCGCCGGACAGCAGCACCAGCGCGCAGGCCCAGGGTGTCCACCACGGCAGTTGCCCACCGAGCCGGTAGCGGCGTGTGGCGATATTCCGGCCGCCATCGGTGAGCTTTTCCGGGACGTCGCCACTCAAACCGCGCAACACGTGGTGCAATCGGTCGATGATGTTGTTGAGCGACTCATCGCGGTTGTTACGCATACCGTACTTTCCGGTGAAACCGAGACACAGGCAGAGGTACTTGAACTCCAGTACGTCGCGGTACTTGGCAGGCTCCACGAGCATGCGGGTGAGCACGGTGAAAAATTTCTCGCCGCCCCAGGTTTCGTTATGGAAGTGGCTGAGCAGCGAGCGCTTGGCCCATACCGAATCGGCGCCGCCCCAAGGGGTGGCCATGACGGCCTCGTCGATGAAGGCGCACAACGCATAACGGAAAGCCAGTTGAGTGGCGCTGTCATAGCTGTGCTGGCGGATTTCCTCGTCCAGCGCGCTGATCTGGTCACGCACGGTTTGATAGAGCTTGCCGATGTCGTCGCAGCGTTCCAGCCGGCGCAGGCGAATCACCAGGCCCAGCAGCGGCTGCGCGCCGTCCACCAGAGGATTCCAGCCATGGCCGCGCAACTGGAAACTCAGGTCCGGGTCGCCGTTGAGCTGTTCGATTCGCTGGTAGCCGACAGTCTTGCTGAGCTCGTCCGCGGCGGCATGGCCGGGAGCCGGGCGCGAACGCAGCGCGCGCGGGTCGTCGAGGGGAACGGTCGTGGTCATGTCATTGGCTCCGGATGGCCCAGAACTGCATTTCCAGTTCAGGGAAGTCGCCGGCGACGTGGAAGCCGAAGCCGGATGTCTGTTGCGTCATGACCTGCCACGCCGGATGCGTACGATCGAGTTCGAAATAGATGAAACCGGCGTGATACGGCAGATAGCGAGGCGCAACGTGCAACTGCTTGAGCGGGATGCCGGGCAGTTGCAGACTGACCAGTTCGCCGAGGCGCTCCATGGAGGTGACCTTGGCTTGCTGGACGAACAACTGACGCAGGTCGTCCGCGGACATCCGCGCACGCACGGCGAGCACG
This sequence comes from Burkholderia sp. Bp9004, assembly GCF_003858025.1. NCBI lineage: Bacteria > Pseudomonadati > Pseudomonadota > Betaproteobacteria > Burkholderiales > Burkholderiaceae > Burkholderia > Burkholderia sp. Bp9004. Next base: position 7,172 of record NZ_QTQD01000052.1, read on the forward strand.
AATTCCGCACCTTCGATCAGCGTGCGATCGCGCACCTCCGCAGTCAGCGAACCGTAGCGCTGCTCGATAATCGGCAGCGACACCGCGCGGGGCTGGAGCACGGTGCTCAGCGTCCGTCGCAAGGTATCCATGAGGATGCGGAAAGACGCACGCGGATCGTCGTGCTGATAGGTCGGGTACTCCTGTGGCAGACGGCCCTCGTCGGTGAAGGTGACCAGTTCACCGCAGGCCTGGATGAAGGCCACGTAGAGATCCTCGGGATGGACATGCCGCTTGCGCGACAGGTAGCTGAACCAGGGCTGCAGGCGGTTGATGACTTGCAGCAGGTTGAAGTCCGTGATGTCGGCCACGCCCGACTGCCCTGCGGAGCCGATGCGTTCCGCGATGTTCTTGGCGCGCTCGCGCATCAGCCCGGCCACCTCGCCGACGAAGCGATGCAGCGGCGCGATGGCGTTCACGGACAGGCTGGTGGGATAGAACCCGTTGTCGTCCAGCACCAGGCTACCGTCCGGGCGGCGGTCGAGAATGCGGCACATGGCGATGCCGGTGAAGGCGCTTCGGTCCTGCTGCTCCAGAGCGAACTGAAGGTTGGGGACAACGAGGTCCACCGGCTGGTGGTCGCCTTCGAGGCTGTGCGTGTCGCGCACAGCCTCCGTGCGGGCCACGTAGCGCGTGTTGGCATACGTATCGGGCCAGCGGACTTCGAGGCCGCTGTCCTGCTTGAGCGGCAACGTAAGGTAGACCGTCTGATTGGCCACGCTGGCGTCGGTGATCGCCAGGGGCTCTGGCGCCGGCTGCTCGCCGGGAATGTCGATGACGGTACCGTCGGGCATCACGCCACGCGCCCGCACGATGGCCACCTTGCCGAAGGCGAGGTACTCATGGTTGAGTTCCAGCTCGCTGAAGCCGTATAGATGGTCGCTGACGCTGTTCAGGCGCTGGTTGGCGTGGTACTCGGCGGCTCGCGCCTGCTGCTGGAAGTGCTGGGGTTGGACGAATAGTCCTTCTCCCCAGAGAACGGCGTTGCGTGAGGTCATGGCGTTACCTGGATTCGGGATGGGTTGGAAGCGGCCTGCAGGGCCGGAGGCGCAGGCAACGGCTCCGCCGGCAGCGGCGGGACAGCCGCCGCTGCCGGCAACTTCGAAGGCCGCCGCCTGGCGGTTTTCTCGATGGGTGCGGCAGGCACGGGGCAGGCAGCCGGTACGGGGGTGGCGGGTAGCGCGGGTCGCCCCTCGCGCGTCAGGCTCACGCGCGTTTCGCTCAACTTGACCAGCAAGGAATATTTGCGGCCCTTGGGCTCGATCGGCATGACCTGCTTCCAGGCCACCGCGTTCCCATCGTGGAAGTCCGCAATTGCGGCGATGAAGCGCGTGCCGTCGCGGACCTCGCCGAAGGGCACGAATTTGAACTGTCCAGGCAACAACAGGTAGTCGTCGGCGGCCAGGTAGGTGCTGCCCAGGGTCTTCTTCAGGTCTTTGCGCAGTTGATCAGGGTCTGCATTGAGCAGCACGGAGTCGTCCCTGAGTTGCACGACCTTGAAGGCGATGGGGGTTCCGGGGGGCTTGGCCAACCTCGACCGGGCGGTCGACGGCGCAAAGCTGTGACGGCGACCATTGGCGTCGTACTGCCCCAGTTCGAGGCCCTGCGGACCGACGATCCCCGTATTCGGTAACGGAGGCACGATCACCTGCTCGCTCGACTGCCCGGCTCTCGGATGCGCGGACGGCGCGCCGACACCGGCCGCGGGCCTCGCGACAAAGGTGGAAGCATCGGCGCCGGTGCGCAGCTGCTCGAGCAACAGTTGCAGGTTTTCGAGGAGCTCGGGCTTGTTGGCGCTGACGAAACGCACCGCGTAGGGGCCGTCTTCCGCATCCTGCTCATCGGTCGCATCGAACCCGGGCACCTGATGCTGCCCATTGGGATTGACGTCGTGGTCGGCGTACAGGCTGAGGCCGATCTGGGTCGGCTGGTCATCATCGACGCCCACCTGGATGGATGGGTCCATCAGCACCTGCCCCGTTTTCTTGAAAACATTGCCGACGGTGCTGCATCCCGTGAGCATCAGCAGTGGCATCAGCGCGCAGACGAGCCGCTTCATCGCGGCTCCTGGCGCAGCGCTCGGTCGTAGGCCTGTTCAAAGACTTCCCAGAACAGTTTCTCGAAACCTTGCTGGCGAGAGGATGCCAGCTCGTTGTAGTAGTGGGTGTACATCTGCCAGCTCCAGTCCGCTCCCTCGGATGGCTGGACCTGGGCCGGCCGATAGCGCTGGAAACGCTGCTGCAGTTGCTCCGGCGAGAAGGCACGCAACAGGGCCTGGAGGCTGGCCTCAATGGCCTCGATCAGCGCGGCCTGGTGCCGCTGAACCTGGGCGAGGCTTTCCTCCACGGCGGCGGACGGCGACAGGTGCACGACGCTGCGCTCACTGGAGAACAATGCGCGTACGGTCTCCGGGTAGCCCAGCCCCAGGCGCAAGGGGTTGTCCTCGATGGGCTGGAGCGTGCGGGCAAGCGGTGCCAGATTGCGCCGTTTGCCGTCCTGGGCATGCTGCAAGGCAGTGATACCGTGAATGACTGCGCTCAACGTCCTGCCGATCTCCTGCAACAGTGCATGCCCCATCTGAGGATCGACCACGCCGACCGAGGCCCCAAGCCCTTCCACCAAGGGTTGGATCAGGGCATTGGCGTCGCCGGTCGAGACGGCTCGCGAGTAGGACTGCGGCATCGTGGATTCTCCAGATAAGGTCTTGGGTGAGCCGGACACGGCTTCGAATCGGGTACGGGCGTGGTTGGCCTGGGTCTGGCTGGCACTGAGTCCGTAGTTCGTAGGGTCCAGCGGGGCGACGCCGAATCCCGGCTCGCGCCGCAGTTGCTCGGCATCCAGGGCGGCCAGCGGGTCGCGTTCGTCCGCGGGACGGTGCTCCCTCGCGAGGTCATCGAAGGCGCTGAAATCGGGCTTGCGCACCCCCGCGTCCAGCAGCCTGTCGGCGTCGGCCACCGGGTGAAGGCCAGCGCTTGGCTCGTTGAGCAACTCACCCACCGAACGCTGCTGCAGCGGCTGGCTGTTGAGCAGATGCGGCTCGGACGTCTGAAGATGGACGGTGACCTGGTAGGCGCCGATATGCAGCATGTCGCCGTCGCGCAGACGTGCGGCCGAGCCGCGCCGCAACGGTGTCTCGGCGTCGTTGACGCGGGTGGCGCCACTCTGGTCGCGCACGCAGTAACTGTTGTCGATCCAGGCGATCTCGCAGTGAATCGCCTGCACCTGGCCTTGACCGTCATCGAGCAGCCAGTCGGCGCCGCGGCTGCCGATGGTGCCGCCCGCGTGACCGAAGCGATGCCGTGCAGTGCTGCCGGCGCGCAGGGCATGGGTATTGGCAACGATGAGCTCGAGGCGCTGCGTGTCTGCCGACGTCTGGCTTGTTGGAGGAGTAGGCGTGTTCATAGTCGCACCTTGATACGCACGGGGGTTCGAGTGGCGTCATCACCGTTGACGAAAGTGGTCCAGCCAAGCTGCGAGCCGCGCGCCCTGCTCAGATTGAAGGACTCGACTTCCGCCGGGCGAAGTCGCAGTTCCAGGTCGAAGGCCATCGGGTCACGCAGCAGGAATTCCATGAGCTTGCGCAGGCGTGCGAAGTCCTCCCCGCTGGGCAGGAAGTGGCGGAAGCGCTCCTGGTCGAGATCGGAGATGACGACGGTGAATTTGTTGTGGCAGGCGCGCACCCGCTTGCCGATCACGAAGCTGCCGCCGACCTCGCCATTGCGCTTGCCCAGCGACAAACGCTGACCTGACGGGATGTCGACGTAACGAATCTCGAACTCGCGCACCTGCACGGATTTCAGCGCGAAGCAATCGGCCACGATGCCCGCGACCATCGACGCGGAGCGGCTGCGGTTGATGATGGAGCCGGCGAAACTGAGCAGACGGCTCCAGGGCAACGGTGTCGCGCCGCGCAAGTCGTCGTTGCCCAGGCCGACGAGGGCAAATACATAGCGGGAGAAGCCATCGCTGGCTTCGCTGCGGAAGCGGATGTGATAGCGGTACTTGCGCCATGCCCGGTGCAGCAGCGTGAGCAGACGGTGGTGAAAGAAGTCGAGAAAGGCCGGACGAATGCCGATACCCTGCCCATGCTCATAGGCCAGACGGTCCAGGTAGTAGCCCGGCAGCGGCGAGTCAGAGCCGTGCAGCCCGAAGAAGTTGGCCTGTATCTGGTAGTCGCTGGCCGAGCCGTCGGGCATACGCGCGGCGAAGCTGATGTCCGACGCCGGAAATGCCAGTCCCGCCGAACTGCTCAGGCGGATGCGCCAATGGGCATCCCCGAGCGGATCGCTCGCTTCCAGGTCGTCACCGTGCAGCGCATGCAACTGCTCCAGCAAGCGGAAGAAGTCGTAGGCCTTCGCGCTGGCGAGCACGGCATCGGCGACGGCTAGATCAGGGGTTGCTTGCCGATCTGCAATGGCCATTGGTAGTGCTCGTTGTTGCTGGTGTTGATGACTTCCAGCACATGGAAGGAGTTGATGCTGGCGTAGAGCGCCAGGAAGTGGCTCAGCACGCTGCCGAACAGATAGAGGTCCCCCTCGCACAGGAAGGCGTCTTGATCCAGGTGCAGCACCGTCTTCAAGCCACGGATGGGCAGACCCTTCATGAGCCAGTCCATCGGCTTGGTCTCGGCCTCGCCGATGCCCGCCAGGCGCTTGCTGCTGGCCCGCGCATGCTGGATGTCATGCAGCGCGGCGAAGTCGTAGGCTCGCAGGACTGCCTTGAGTGGTTCGGCCGAGAGCAGTGACAGATAATTCAGCGACAGGTTGGAGATCAGGCTCCACTGAAGATCGCCGTCCAGCACCGGGCGATAGGACGGCGTCGGACGCGTGATGTTGCGACAACGACTGTAGGATGGCGCCCTTTCCGATCCTTCGCAGATATCGCCCACGTCCAGTGCAAGCGGAAGGTCGCGATTGGTGCAGGTAATCGACAGCGAAACCGTTTCGGTCTGGTCCACATACTCGCTTTCGTCGGCGCGCACGAAGGAAACGGCGTGGTCGAGACCACTGCCGTCAAGCGCGTTGCCTATGTGGGTTCGGTAGTAGATCGCGGTACGACCTTCGGCATGCTCGACTTCGTGCGCCATCGACTCGAATGGCCGGAAGGTACGCAGCCGATCGCCACGCCGCCCATCAGCGTCGCGGCGCAGGCCCCGGACTTCGTCGATACTGAAAATCTCGTAGGCTAGCGGCCGCTGCCCCGCTGGATAAACCGGCTGTTGCGCGACCTTGCCGTCTATCCTGATCGGCTCGGCGTCATGGGCGAACAGGTTGACCGCGGGGGTGCAATACAGGGCAAGGTCGCCATCGCGCAGGCGAATGCCCGGTGGCATCGGCCGACTGAAGTGGAACTCGATCCGGACGGTCTCCTGGCTGGTGGACGGCCAGAACGGCGCCAAGCCGCTCAACCGGAAACAATGAAAGCGCTGGGGAAAAACGAAGTACTCCTGCAATATCCGGTAGCCGTCGAAGGCATTTTTCGGATACGGCAGCAGGGCTTCATCCTGGGCGAACCCAGGAAACTCGACCTGTCGGTTGGGCAGGGAGAATGCCTTGCCGTCAAGGTCTACCCTGACCTTGTCGAGGTACTGGGCCAACCAGAGATAGAGGGTCTGCGCCGTGGTGTCATCGCCGCTGAGCTGGAAATCCAGTTGATCGCAGTCCATGAGGCTGGGCGGGTTATCGGTCAGGAACGACAACTCGACCGTCAGGATCGACTTTTCTCGCGAGTGGGCATCGCTCACCCGGGTCATCTTGAGCGGCAACAGGTGAACATCCGCACAGGTGCGAAAGCGGCACTGGACGCCATCCACCGCGCGGGACAACACAACGGTTCCCTTGGGCACGGTTTGCCGCTGCGTGATCGCGGTTTCGACCGGCTCGAAGCAGACGATGGTCGAGCTCGGCAGCGGCCGAAGGTAGTTCGGCCACAGCAGTTGCAGCATCGAGTGAGTCAGCTCAGGCAGATCGTCTTCGATTTTTAGCCGCAGCTTGGCGGTCAGGAAGCTGAATCCTTCGAGCAGGCGCTCGACATCGGGGTCGGCGCCTTCCCCTCCAAGGAAGCGGGACAGTTGCGGATTGTCACGGGAAAACTCGCGGCCGAAGCGACGTAAGTAGTCGAGCTCTTCTCGGAACTTGCGGCGTAATGTCATGGCAACGACTTTCCATTGCGGATCGCGCGGCGGGTCAGGTGAACCGCGCGATCCTGTTGTGATGCTGAAGTACCAGGTCGAGCTCGATGCTTTCGTGTGCGTTGCGAACCGGCACCAGGCAGTGCAGCCGGAAGTGCAAATCCATCGGGCGCATGGCATCCGTGAGTGGCTGAACGCGGGTCACCTTGACCCGTGGCTCGAACTCGCTGACCACGGCATGGATGTGCTCGCCCAAACGATGCCGCAGATCGGCGCTGCCGACCGCGACATCGTTGAAATCGGGCAGCCCCAATTCAGGACTGCTTGACGAACAACCTTGCCGGGCATTGAGTACCCACTCGAGATGCCGCTTGATAGCCTGGATGCGTTCGGCGGCCAGATCCTGGCTCGTCCGCAGACGTCGCGGCGCGAGATCGGGATCGAGCCGCTCGAACAAACTTCCCTGTCCGAGCGTTCTCGGCATGGCCTAGGCTCTCGTTATTCCTTGTCGAGCCTGCCGACAAGGGACAGTTCGAAGCTGGCACCCATGTACTTGAAGTGCGGACGCACCGCGAGCGACACCTGATACCAGCCCGGATCGCCGGCCACATCCTGCACGATCACGCGGGCCGCCCGCAGCGGGCGGCGGCTGCGCACGTCAGCCGAGGGGCTTTCCTGGTCAGCGATGTATTGCTTGAGCCAGTTGTTCAGCTCGCGCTCAAGGTCCTGGCGCTCCTTCCAGCTACCGATTTGCTCGCGCTGCAGCACCTTCAGATAGTGCGCCAGCCGGTTGACGATAAACATGTACGGCAGTTGCGTGCCGAGTTTGTAGTTCGTCTGCGCGGCCTGGCCCTCCTCGGTCTTCGGGAAAAGCTTGGGCTTTTGCACCGAGTTAGCGGAGAAGAATGCAGCGTTATCGCTGTCCTTGCGCATGGTCAGAGGGATAAAACCGGCTTCGGCGAGTTCGAATTCGCGGCGGTCCGACACCAGGACTTCAGTGGGAATCTTGGCCTGCCACTGGCCGAGGGATTCATACAGATGGACTGGCAGATCATCCACCGCCCCGCCGGACAGCGGGCCGATGATGTTTGGACACCAGCGGTATTTGGCAAAGCTGTCGGTGATGCGGTTGGCGAGCAGGAACGACGTGTTGCCCCACAGGTAATTGGCGTGGCTACCGTCGACGCCTTCGCGGTAGACAAAGGTACGCGTCGGGTTGTCCAACGGGTCGTACGGCTGGCGCAGCAGGAAGCGCGGCAAGGTCAGGCCCAGGTAGCGCGCATCCTCGGATTCGCGCAGGCTACGCCATTTGGCGAAACGAGGGCCTTCGAAGATGTCGCTGATTTCCTTCAGGTTGGGCAGCTCCTGGAAGTTCTCCACATTCAGGAACTCGGGACCGGCAGCACCCAGGAACGGCGCGTGGGCCATGGCGCCGACCGCTGCCACGTAGCTAAGCAGCTTGATGTCCGGCGCCGACGGGCCAAAGGTGTAACTGCTGACCATGCAGCCCACCGGCTCACCGCCGAACTGGCCATAACCCGCGGTGTAGGCATGCTTGTAGAGGCCGCTGCGGGTGATATCGCCGGCTCCCTCGAAGTCATCCAGCAACTCGGCCTTGCCGACATGCATGAAGCCGATCCTGATGTTCTCGCGTGTATCGGTGTTATCGACCAGAAGCTTGAGTTGGCGCCAGTGGGACTCCAGGTTCTGGAACGACGGATCGTGGAGAATCTCGTCCATCTGGACGGTGAGTTGCTCGTCGATCCGGGCAATCATGCCGTCCACCAGCAGCTTGCTGATGGGCTGCTCGCGATCATCCGTCTTGAGCATTTCGGCAATAAACGCAGCAACGCCGCGTTCGGCGACGGCATAGCCCTCGTGATTGGGCTCGATGCGCGTCTGCGCCATGATCTGTTCGAGCAGCCCCTGGGATTGGGCCGCTTCAGCCTGGGCAACAGCGCGTTCGGTTTTCATGTTCGTTTCCTTGAAGCCGCGGAGATATGGGAAGGTGTGATGTGCCGCAGGAGGCGCATCAGTCGGACGAGCCCTTGAGCGCCTGGCTCAGCTCTTGCGCGAGCTTGTTCCGCGCCGCCTCATCCCCGAGCAGGGCCTGCAACTGCTTGCGGAATGCGGGCACGTTACCCATGGGCCCCTTGAGGGCTACCAGCGCCTCGCGCAGTTCCAGGAGCTTGCGCAACTCGGGCACCTGCTGGGCGACTGAATCAGGATTGAAATCCCTGATGTGCTTGAACTGAAGGTCGACGGTCAGCGTGTCGTCAGCGTTGGCATTTCCGAGGCGCAAGGGAACGGCAGTTTTCAACGCCACGCCCGCCTCGCTGAGCACATCGTTGAAGTTGTCCTTGTCCACACGCACCACCGGCCTGTCTTCAATAGCAGTCTCTTCTTCGCGCCCCTTGAAATCACCAATCACCAGCATATTCAAAGGCAGTTCGATCTCCGCCTGCTGATTACCTGTTGCCGGAACATATTTGATATTGATTCGTTCCTTCGGGGCTACCGATGCCGTGCTCTTCGCCATAAATACTCCTTATCCTTTTCTCTTGAGGATGCTGGAAATTCGCTCTCAGCCGTAAACCGCAGCATGACCAACCTGGTTCGAGATCTGCTTGGGGAATCGCCCCAAGATATTCCATGCCCCTCAGAAAACATGGCTCCCAGAAGCGCTTACCAGACATATTCAGACATACGCGGCCCGCCTGAATAATTAAGCCTGCCCCATTGCACCGTCAATAAGATTTGTCCGAAATTTCCATCAGATCAATCACGAAATTAACCCCAAATAACGAGACAGAAAAAATGTGACATTTATTAATAATTCTCCGCACACAAGAAAATAAATTTCTCATTTACTAATTGGCAATATTGTGTTTCCTTAATGGGCCAACCATTCCCCGCACCGCTGATATATCTGCGTGCAACTTCGGTCCTGACGTTGCACGCCTCGTTTCCAACCATCCTTGATGGGCTGTGCTTCATGATCCGAATTGAACTCTCGGCAGTCTTCGACCGCTTGAATCCCCCCGCTCGACAAGCCCTGGAAGAGGCCGCGAGCCTCTGCATCAGCCAGCAAGGCGCCGAAGTCACGGTGCCGCATGTGCTGCTCAAGCTGGTGGACCTGCCGTTGGGAGATGTCCGATCGCTATTGCGCGAGGCCGGGCTGGATCTGGGCGCCGTGCGTCAGGCGCTATCAGCCAACTTCCCGAACCAGGCATCCACGGGAGGGCAATACCCCGCGTTCTCGCCGTTGCTGGTCGAACTGTTGCAGGAGGCATGGCTGTTGGGTTCGCTGGAATGGAACCAGGACGCAATCCGTAGCGGCAGCCTCTTCCTGGCCGCATTGCTCAACCCGGGTCGCTATCTGCCGCTGTCCGCCGTGCGTCTGTTCGACTGCGTCAACCGGGAAGCCTGGCGCAAGGAATTCCTGTCGTTGGTCGCGAATTCGGGGGAAACACCCCAGGCGTCGGAACGTGTCCAGTCACCCATCGTCGCGGCGACCGATTCGGCGCTGGCCAGGTACGGCCATGATTTCACCGCCCAGGCGCGTGAGGGACGCCTGGACCCGGTGCTGTGCCGCGATGGAGAAATCGATCTGATGATCGACATCCTGTCGCGCCGCCGCAAGAACAACCCCATCGTCGTGGGCGATGCCGGCGTTGGCAAAAGCGCGGTCATCGAAGGCCTGGCACTGCGCATCGTCCAGGGGCACGTGCCTGAGCCGCTGCGCTCCGTCACGCTGTGGGGATTGGACCTGGGCGCACTACAGGCCGGCGCGTCGGTCAAGGGCGAGTTCGAGAAACGGCTGAAAGCGGTTATCGACGAAGTGAAGACCGCCGCCACGCCGATCATCCTGTTCATCGACGAAGCACACACGCTGATCGGTGCGGGCAATGCGGCTGGCGGCAGCGACGGCGCCAACCTGCTCAAGCCGGCGCTGGCCCGGGGAGAACTCCGCACGATCGCGGCCACCACCTGGTCGGAATACAAGAAATTCTTCGAGAAGGATGCGGCACTTAGCCGACGCTTCCAGCTGGTCAAGCTCGACGAGCCGAGCCCCGAGACGGCCGTCCACATCCTGCGGGGGCTACGGAACACCTACGAGCGCGCTCACGGGGTCTACATCTCCGACGACGCGTTGCAGGCCGCTGCCGGGCTTTCGGCGCGCTACTTGTCGGGACGGCAGTTGCCCGACAAGGCCGTCGACGTGCTTGACACGGCGTGCGCGCGGGTAGCAACCGCACTTGCCGAGTCGCCCAGGCAATTGCGGGTGCTGGAGCACGAGCTCTTACAGATCGACACGGAGTCGACGCTGCTGCAACGGGATCAGCGTGCCGGCCTGCACACTGACGCGCAACGGCTCGAGGTACTGGACAACGCGCGCCGTGAGGTTCAGCGCAAGATGGATGCGTTGCAAACCGCATGGTCATGCCAGAAGCCGTTGGTGGACGAAATCCGGACGCTGCGGTCGTCTCTGGCGGCCGACGACGCCCCGGACGATGATGAGCGCTCCGAACAACTATCCGCCAAGGTGATGGAGCTGGCGGCGCTGCAACGCGCGGGCGCGCTGCTTCACGCGGAGGTAGGCCGTGAGCAGGTCGCGCAGGTCATCGCTGACTGGACCGGCATTCCGGCGACAACCATCAGCAGCGATCAGATGACGCGCCTCCGAGGCTTGCCGGAGACGCTACGGGAACGGGTCAAAGGGCAGGACGCCGCAATCGAGCACATTCACCGGCATCTGCTGACCGCGATGGCAGACCTCCGGCGGCCTGGCACGCCGCTCGGCGCCTTCTTGCTGGTAGGCCCCAGCGGCGTAGGCAAGACGGAAACCGCACTGGCCCTGGCCGATGCGCTATTCGGCGGCAAGCAGTTCCTGACGACGATCAACATGTCCGAGTTTCAGGAGAAGCACACCGTGTCACGCCTGCTCGGCGCGCCGCCGGGATACGTCGGCTATGGCGAGGGTGGCGTGCTGACCGAGGCGATCCGCAAACAGCCGTATTCCGTGGTCCTGCTCGATGAGGTCGAAAAGGCCCACCCGGACGTGCTGAACATCTTCTATCAGGCCTTCGACAAAGGTGAGCTGGCCGACGGCGAGGGGCGATTGATCGACTGCAAGAATGTGCTGTTCTTCCTGACCTCGAACCTGGGATTCGATCAACCGGAAGACGAACTGACCGACCAGGACGAGGCCGCTCTTCGGGAGCGCCTCTCGCAATTCTTCAAGCCGGCACTGCTGGCGAGAATGCAGGTGGTGCCCTATCGCTATCTGGACGATCGCGTGCTCGGGGACATCGTGGAAAGCCGCTTGCAACGGCTGATGACGCAGTTCGTCCAGCGCTATAACGCCACCTTGTCGGTGTCCGCGAGCGCCAGCGAGGAACTGCGCAAGCGCTGCACCCGCCACCAGAACGGTGCACGCATGCTGGATGCGAGCATCGACGGCGAGTTGTTGCCGCCACTGTCCTTGTCCGTCCTGCAGCGCCTCGCCGAGGGCGCAGCCTTCCGGCGTGCCCAGCTGTCGTGGAGCGGCAGCGCCTTCGAGGCCGTCGTGGAATGACGCCACCGCGGCAACTGAATCCGCTCGAGGTCGCGGGCATCGCGCGCGACATGACTTGGGCGGCACACCCCGACGAGCTGGCAACAGTGATCCTGCAAGCGGCTGTGGATAGCGGCTTGTTGCGCCTGGGGATGTGCTATCGCCTGGATCAGACGAGTGACTGCTTGCGGCCACTGACCTGCGTGCCGGAAAACGCGTCTGCTCTGCCGGATCTGGATATGGACGAGTTAGACAACCCCCTGGTCTATAGCCTGGTAAGTGGCCACCCCTGCGAGGTCGAGCGCATCACCGATATGGTCGGCGTGGGCAGCGCTTTCGAGCGGTTGCGCGAGCACTTCATGCCTGGAGACGGCGCCTGGATCCTGCCGTTGCGCGACACCAATCAGCATGCCTTCGCGGTCTTGGCGCTGCTCGGCGCTCCCTTGACACTGCACGCATTGCGCCAGTCAGCGCTTTGGCAGGCGCTGCTGCAAATCCATGAGCGCCTGTTCTCCGGACTTCAGCAGAACCAGGGGGATGCGGCGCGGGCCCGCTCAGCCGACGCAGTGCGTGCGCAGGCGCATACCCGCACACGCGAGCGAGCAGCCAGGCTATTGGCGGCGGAGTTCGTCGGCGTGAGCCCGGCGGTCCGCGAACTGCGCAGCGACATGCTGGGAATGACGGATTCGAACCTGGCCATTCTGGTCACCGGCGAAACTGGCGCAGGCAAAGATCATGCGGCATGGCTCATCCACCAGGCAGGAAGCCGCCAAGGCAAGTTCGTGCCGGTGAACTGCGCGGCCATCCCCAAGGATCTGATCGAGGCGGAGCTGTTCGGCAGCGAGCGAGGCGCCTTCACCGGCGCCAGCCAGGCGCGCGCAGGGCTCGTGGCGGAGGCCGACGGCGGCACACTGTTCCTCGATGAGATTGGCGACATGCCCCTGGAACTGCAGGGCCGGCTGCTGCGCGTGCTGAACGAGAAGAGGTACCGCCCTGTGGGCGCGACGCAGGAGCGCTATTCCGATTTCCGCTTGATATGCGCGACCCACCAGCCATTGCTTCAACGCATCGCCGAAGGGAGCTTTCGGGAGGACCTGTACTTTCGCATCCGCCAGCAATGCCTGCACGTGCCTGCGCTGCGCGAGCGCCCGGAGGATATTCCCGTTCTCGCCGAGCACGTGCTGCTGCAGTACAACCGCGAGAGACAGAGGCACATCCCCGGCATCAGCCCCGAGGCGTTGCGCATGCTGCAGATGCACCCGCTGCCAGGCAATGTCCGAGAACTGCGCAACCTCGTACTGGTGGCAGCCGAGCGCACCGAACGCGGCAAGGCCATCGCGCCACAGGCATTGCGCGAGCTGCGCCCCCCTGCCCCACGAACTCCCCCGCTCCCCGCCACATCGACGATGCCGCTGCACGATCTCTGGGAAACCAACGACCTGCCCGGCGCGCTGGCGGCTTTCGAATGCCACCTGATAAGCGAACGCCTGCGACAAGCAAACGGTTCGCGCGCGCTCGCCGCACAGAGTTTGGGCATTCCCAAACGAACGCTGGCGCGTAGATGCCAGCGCTGGAACATTTTTCAGGAGGACTCTGCACCATGAGATCACTGAGCATCGCACTGGTTTGTGCAGCGCTCGTGGCCGGATGTGACGCCGGCAAACAGGGGACCGCCGCCGGTCCGTCCGCAGCGACCCCAGCAGCCATGAAAACCTGTACCTCCATTGTGTCCGCGATAGAGCGGCTGGCCTGCTTCGATGCGCTTGCGGGAACGCCGCCAGCACCGGTCGCAGCGACTCCGGCCACGCAACAGAACGAGGCTCCAGCAGCGGCCGACAGCCAGAAACCGGCGAAACCGCCAACGATCGTCGAACTGGTCCGCCTCAACGAGGCGAAACGTGCCGCGGGCGAGACGGGATTCCGGCTGTTGCGCACAGAGGAAGCTGTACCGGGACGGTGGGGCGTGGTGATGTCCACCCCGGCGTTGGGCGGCGCTACCGCGCCGCCGATCCTGGCGATCAGTTGCCTGTCGAACATCTCGCGTCTGCAGCTGCTGGAGAGCCAGCCGATCACGCCCAACCGGATGAACATCCGACTGCTGTTGGACGGGCAACCCATCTCGGCCTCGGTGCCGTGGCAGGTACTGGAAGACGGCACGATCGTGGACGCGGGGCGGGGCCTGGTCGCCATCGAACAACTGCGATACCTGGTCAAGGCCGGCGGTCGCTTGCAGGTCGAGAGCGACTATGCGCCGTTCTCCGGGCTGCTGTTCGATGCAACCAACCTGCATAGCTTGATGAAACAACAGCGTGAGGCCTGTCACTGGTGATCAACTTGCCTCACCTGGATCTGGACGCATTGCTAGGCCCGCTGGATGCCAAACAACCGGCCGGTGTATTCGATGAGGAAGACGAAACGTATCAAGGCATCGAGCATGAAATGATCAAGCTCGGCAGTCTGCAGGAAGCCAGTATCGACTGGTCCTATGTCGATGAAGCCTCGCGTCAATACCTGAGCACCCGGTGCAAGCACTTCCGCGTGGCGGGGCATCTGGTCACGGCCCGCCTTCGCCCCCGCACCTGGCCCCACTGGACCGAAGCAACGTCGGTGCTGGCCGGCATGGTCGAGCGCTACTGGGAAAGCGGCCAGCCGAAGCCCGGGCCGCGTGGCCTGCTGGCCAAACGCAAGCTGGTCACCTTGCTGGCGGAGCGACTGAGCCAGGCATTGGAAACGCTGGATCAGAAGACCTACACCCCCGGGCTGCAGGATCAGGCACAACAGGCATTCGACCGATTGCAGGCCAAAGCGGTCGCTGCGCAGTTGGATGTATCGATGCTGTCCCGGCTGGAAGCGCAGATGCACCGGCATGTCGAGAGCACCTTGTTCCCGGAGCCAGTGGTTCTCAAGCCGAGTGACGGTCAGCAAGGTGGGCACGCGCTGAGCGACGCCTTCTTCCAGCCGAGCGAAATGCCGAAGTCCAGCGATGAACGCGAGGGGCGCCGAACGCTGTTGGCAATGGCGGATTTCATCAACGAGCAGGACATATACGACCCGACCAGCTATCAATTGCGGCGCTTCGCGCTATGGGCGCACCTGCGCGCGGCACCGCCCGCGAAGCGCGACCAGCTCACGGAACTGATGTGCGTGCCGGTCGATACCGAGGAGGGCTATCGCGAGGCGATCTCGACCAATTCGGTCAGCCCGATGTTGTTGCGGCGCGTGGAAAAGAGCGTGACCAGCTCGCCCTATTGGCTGCGAGGCAGCTTCTTTGCGGCGGCCATGGCGGCCCGTCTGGAAATGCCGGCTGTGGCGGAGGCCATCCGTCACGCAGCCGAACGCTTCCTGCTGCGCATTCCGGGCTTGAGCGACCTGCACTTCGCCGATGGCCGGCCCTTCGTCGACAGCGACACCTTGGGTTGGATCGGCAGCGCCGAAGCACGGTCTGCCGATGCCGGTGCACCGCAAGAGTTCGTGGATTTACGCGAGGAGCTGGCCAGCCGGTTGGACACCGAGGGCGTTGAGCCGGTGCTCCGCCGGTTGCAGGCGCACCAGGCCTCGTCTAACGGCCCGCGTCATCGTTGCCACGCAACCGTGATTGCGGCTGACCTGCTGAAGTCGCGAGGTTTGGATTGGCTGGCTGAAGAACTCTATGCCAATGCCAGCCGGTTGATGAAGGGCGTCACGGTGGATCAATGGGAGCCTGAACTGTTCCAACACCTCGCCAAACATGTCCCTGCGCATCAGGAAAACGAACATAGACGAAGCCAGTCGCAAGGAGAGAAGAAATGAAATACTGGTCGTTGCTCAAACGATATGCCGTCCCCCTACTGCGTTGGGTCAAGAGCGGCATGCCACTGCTGCTGGTACTGGGGCTGCTATTCCTGTTGATAGCCATCTGGTGGCTGGGGCCGCAGTGGGCCTGGCGCGATCGGCATCCCCTGGCAAGCCTGGGCGCTCGGGTCGGGCTGACCCTTGCCCTGCTGATGGTTCCCGTGGTGACCTGGGCCCTGGTACTGCGTGCAAGGAACCGCCGGCTGGAGGCCGAGCGCCAGCAAGCCCGCGCCGTGAAGGAAGACCCCGTGCTTGTGCATATCCGCGCCCAGGAGAAGTCCCTGGACACCAACCTGGCGGTGCTGCGCGCCCACCTGCGAGGCCGCCAGGGCCTGTATCAGTTGCCGTGGTATCTCGTGCTCGGGCAGGAGGACGCCGGCAAGACCAGCTTCATCAACCGTAGCGGCCAGAACTTCTCGCTCACGGGCGAGATCAAGGCTGGAGGTCATGGCACGTTCGTCGACCCCGACCTGATCTACCGGACCGATTGGTGGATGGGCGACCAGGCCGTATTGATTGACCCGCCCGGAGAGTTGATCAGCCAGTTTCCTGCAGGGGAACACTCGGACAGTGCTCCCGCGACAGCATCGACGACCGACGCTGAAGAAGCGCCGGTGCCCGAGCAGCTCGGGGAGCCGCCCGAGACTCGGGCCCGCCTCTGGCAGCATCTGATCGACTGGCTGGGCAAGAACCGCTCGCGGCGACCACTCAACGGTGTGGTGTTGATCGTCGATCTGCCCTCGCTGTTGAGCCAGAGCGCCAGCGAGCGCAAGGCACTGGCCGTCCTGTTGCGTACGCGTCTGGCGGAGCTGAGCCGACATCTCGGAACGCGTCCTCCACTGTATGTCATCCTCAGTAAATTCGACTTGCTGGAGGGTTTCGAGCAATTCTTCGCCAGGCTGCCGAAGGCGGAGCGGGAGGACATCTTCGGGTTCACCTTCACGCTGGATTCCGCGCGGCAGTACGACGCCTGGCAGACAGAACTCAGCCAGCGCTACTGCGACTTCATCGATGGCCTGAACAATCAGGTCTTCGATGTGTTGAACGATGCGAAGTCGCTGCCGATACGCGAAGCGCTGTTCTCCTTTGCGGGACAGATAGCCGGCATGCGCACCGTGCTTTTCAATTTCCTCGACGACGTACTGGGCAGCGATCGCTACGGCACCCCCGCCTTGCCGCGAGGCGTGTATTTCTCTTCGGTTCACCAACAGGGGTTGCTGCACAACGCTTTCGTCGACAATGCCTCGCAGACCTACGGTGTGCGAACGCTGGTACCCATGGCACAGCCCGCGGGACGCTCCATGGTGTACTTTGCCCAGCAGGTATTCCAGCGGGTCATCTACCCGGAAGCCGGCCTGGCCGGCGACAACCTGAAGGTGCTGGCCGACAAGAAACGGAATCTGGCCGTGGGCTTCGGCGTCGCGGCACTGGGCAGCGCGGTCGTGATCGGCGGCTGGACTCACTACTACAACGTGAACCGCGCGAAGGTGGCGAGTGTGCTGGAGAAGAGCCGAACGTTCGCCAGCAATGCGATCGACGGCGGTCAGGACCCGACCGGACGAAATCTGCTGCTGCCGCTGGACCAGCTTCGCGATGCGGTGGCCGTCTACGGCGACTACCGGGAAGCGTGGCCGCTGGTGTCCGGCATGGGTTTGTACCAAGGACGCAAAATCGGCCCGAAGGTGGACGAAGCCTATCTGCGCTTGCTTTCGACACGCTTCCTGCCGCAATTGGCCGGCGGGGTCATGACGCAACTGAACGCCGTAGCGGACGGTTCGGATACCCAACTCAGCGCCCTTCGGGTGTATCGCATGATCGAGGATCGGGCCAACCGCCGCGCCCCCTTCGTGGAAGACTGGATGAGAAAGGCGTGGCAGGCAGCATTTCCTGGCGAGGCGCCGGTGCAACGCGCCTTGTCGAGCCATCTCGATTACGCGCTGAAGTATGCCGATGTGTCGCTCCCGCAGTACGCCGCCCGGATTTCCGATGTGCAGCAGCAATTGCGGCAGATTCCTTTGCCGCAGCGCATCTACATGGCGATGCGCAGCCAGGCAGGCGACGTCCTGCGGACACCGCTGGATCTACGCAATGAGATCGGTCCGGCTTATGACATCGTCTACCAATCCACAACCGCGGCAGCCGAGGGTGGCGAAAACCCGGGCACGCGCATCGACGCGCTGCTGACCGCCAAGGGCTATCGGAACTACTTCGAGCCGCGCAATCAGGATGTCGCCGCGCTGGCCGTCATTGACCAATGGGTGCTGGGAGAACGGCGGAATGTCGACTATTCGGAAGCCGACAAGCAGGCGCTTGTCGCGCGTGTTCGTGCGCTGTACAGCCGTGACTTCATCGAGAACTGGCGCCGCGGACTCAACCAACTTGAGGTCGCCAATTTCGACGATATCGGCGCCGCAGCCAACGTACTCGGTGCAGTCAACAGCCCGGCGGCCCCCCTGCGCAGGCTTCTGGAAACCGTGCGCGACAACACCAATCTGACGTCCAAAGCGACGTCTGACGCGACGCGGACCGAAGGCACTGCCACCGCGGCAAAGAGTGGTCCCGACAGCGAGGCCCAGGATATCGCCAAGATTGCTCAGGCATTCACGCCGCTGACGGCGTTGCTTGAAGCCAAGGGCGAAAAGCCTTCCTATCTGGACGAAACGATGCAGGCTATCGGCAGCGTCCAGGATGTGTTGGTGAAGGTACAGGACAGTCCGGACCGGGGAAAGGCGGCGCTGGCGGTGATGCTGGACCGCTTTGCGCTGCGGGGCACCGATCCGTTCGGCAATCTGCATCGGGTGGCTACGGGCCTGCCTGAGCCCCTCAATCGCCAGGTGAAGAAGCTGGCTGACGAATCCTCCGACGTGCTGCTGATCGAGGCGCTGCGGGAACTCGAAAAGCGCTGGAATGCCGAGGTCTTCAGCTTCTACAGCCAGCGCCTGGCGAACTACTACCCGTTCAACCCGAACAGTCGCACCGATGCCTCCGTCGACGATTTCACAGCCTTCTTCGGGCCGCAAGGCAAGTTGCAGGACTTCAAGGACAAATATCTGAAGCTGTTCCTGGATGACAACCTGGAAGCGCTCTATTCGGAGCGTCGCGGGGGCTACCTGATGCGCACCGATGTGCCCAAGCAGTTGGAGGCAGCCGACCGGATCCGCGATGCGTTCTTCAACAGCCGCGGTGCGATGGCCGTGCATTTCACGCTCGAGCCGCTTGGCCTGGCACCCACTCGGCGGAGCAGCACATTGAATCTTCAAGGACAACTCATCACCTATAACCACGGGCCCAGCGAGACCGTCGGTGTCATCTGGCCCAACACACTCGGCGGTAGCCCTGAAAGCCGCATGACGCTGGTCAATGGTGATGGCAACAGCAGCAGCCTGGTCTACAAGGGCTCATGGTCGCTATTCCGCTTGCTGAGTCAGGCACGACTCAATGGCGCAACGGCTACCACCGTCGACCTCAGCTTTACGGCGAGCGATGGCGGCATGCGTTACCGAATCACTGCCGACAAGAGCAACAACCCGTTCACCCAGCGCTTGTTTCATGGTTTCGCGCTGCCAGGTACGTTGCTGCAGTGATGACCGTGCCAACAGTTGTCCGGTGGCGCGCGTATCGCGCCTATCCCGTGTGTGCAGGTATCCCTCTGCCTCCAATGCGACGTCGAGCTGGCAGGCGGATCACGGAGGGAGTTCCGTTGACGGACCGGACGCTCTCCAGCGGCCGGGTCATTGCTGACCCGGCCAGGTCAACAATGACCCGGGGGGTTTCTCTTTGATTTCAATAGCTTGACGCCTAACGAGTCAACTTTGACCCGTCCGCAAGGCGCTGCTGGCTGGCTTAGTCGACCCGATGCGCGCCCGCGCAAGCCGAATCGAAACATAAACCATTGATTTACATATTTATTTTGTGAAATACGGCAACCTGGCACAGCGATTGCGTTGTGGTTGTTGCTATCACTGATGGCGCATCGGGCCACGGGCCTTTCATCACAAAACGGAGTAATAAAAGCTATGCCTACACCCGCCTATATCAGCATCCAGGGCAAGACCCAAGGCAACATCACCAAAGGCGCCTTCACCGCCGATTCCGTCGGCAACGTCTACCAGGAAGGCCACGAAGACCAGATCCTGGTCCAGGAAATCGAACACCTGATCGCGACGCCGACCGATCCGCAGAGCGGCCAGCCGTCCGGCCAGCGCGTGCATAAGCCGTTCACGTTCACCGCGCCGCTGAACAAAGCCACGCCGCTGCTGTACCAAGCGCTGGCCTCCGGCGAGATGCTCCCCGAAGTGGAAGTGAAGTGGTACCGCACCTCGACCGAAGGCAAGCAGGAGCACTTCTTCACCACCAAGCTCGAAGACGCCACCATCGTCAACATCAATGCCGCGCTGCCGCACGCGCAGGACCCGAGCAAGGCCGAGTACACCCAGTTGATCAAGGTCGCGATGGCGTACCGCAAGATCACCTGGACCCACGCCATCGCCGGCACGGAAGCCTCCGACGACTGGCGCAAACCGCAAGAAGGCTAAATCTGTCTAATCGCAAGGCTGGCGCATTGCCAGCCTTGTTTGACGCACAGACCGGCTGCCCACCCGAAGAACGGTCACTCGCTTCTTGCCCGCGCTTTCTGCTTCCGCAAAGCTCATTTGCCGTTCCATCGTGGTGGGCTCGTTCCGCGGGCTATCCTCTACAACGTCCTCGGCTGCGTCAGCGATGACCATCGAGATGGATAAATCAGCGTTTCCCTGGCGGAAAATCCCGACGAAGGGACTCAAGGGAAACTACGGAAAAAGCGGTCGTCGAACCGGTTCGGTTATGCAGGATCGGCGCTCAATCGCGATCGTTACCTCACCGCAATTCATCGCGGTCACGCAGGCCTGCGGCGCGCTCCGCGCGAGCGACGTCATCACGAACGCCGAGAACGCGAAGGCCGCGCAGCAGACATTCGACACTGCCACACGGCGCTTCGGTTCAAGCGGAGCGAAAACCGGCTAAACGATTCATCGCATCGTCAATCGTCCGCAAGCGGCCGCTTCGACGTCTCACTGCTCGCGAGCATCGCGATCAGCGCGATACCCGCCGCCCCAACCAGATACCATGCCGGCGCGAGCTTGTTTCCAGTCGCCCCGATCAGCCACGTCGCGACCAACGGCGCCGTCCCGCCGAACAGTGCATTCGCCGTATTGAAGCAGAACGCAAAGCCGGTGTAACGCACGCGTGTCGGGAAAATTTCCGACAGGAAGCAAGGCAAAGTCCCGTCGTTCATCGTCAGCAGCGCGCCGAACGCGATCTGGATCATCACGATCGTCACGAAGCTCGCGCCGGCCAGCCCCTTGAACAGCGGCACCGTCAGCACCGCGAACAACACCGACGCGCCGATCAGCATCGTCTTGCGCCCGACCCGATCCGAAAGCGCACCCATTAGGAAGATCAGCCCGATATACGCCGCCAGCGAAACCGTCGCCGCGATGAACGACTCGGTCTCGCCGACACCCATCTCGGTAGACAGGTAGGTCGGCATGTAGCTCAGCACGAGATAGAACGCGACGGCGTTCAGACACGTCACGCCGAACGCGATCAGCATCCTGCCGCGATGCCGCGTCAGCAGCTCGGTGGCCGGGGCCTGCGCGACATGGTGCGCGCCTTCGAGCGCCTTGAACTTCGGCGTGTCCTCGAGACGAATACGGATATAGCGTCCGACTACGCCGAACGGCGCAGCCAGCAGGAACGGCAGACGCCAGCCGAAGTCGTGCAACTGCTGCGACGTCAGCGCCGCGTGCATCACCGCGACGAACACCGACCCGAACAACAGGCCGGCCGCGGTGCTGGCCGGCACGATGCTGGTGTAGAACCCGCGCTTGCCTTCCGGCGCATACTCGGCAAGGAACGCCGACGCCCCCGCATACTCGCCCGACGCCGAAAAGCCCTGCACGACCCGCACCAGCAGCAGCAAGACCGGAGCGACCATCCCGACCTGCGCATAAGTCGGCAGGAATGCGATGAGGAAAGTCGAACACGACATGATCAGGATCGACAGCGACAGTGCGGTCCGGCGTCCGACCCTGTCGCCGAAGTGCCCCCACACCACGCCGCCCAGCGGCCGGATCACGAACGAGATCGCGAACACGCCATACGCGGCCAGCAGCCCCGTCATCGCGTCGCTCTTCGGGAAGAACACGACCGCGATGACGGTCGCGAGATACCCGTACGATGCGTAATCGAACCATTCGACGAAGTTGCCGATGAAGCTCGCACATGCGGCCCGCCTGAGCAGCCGCGTATCGGCCTCCCCGCGCGCGGACGCGCCGTCACTCGAACGGACGGCGCCACCTTGGCTCGGCAACCATGTGCCGGCCTCCGCCGACCGACCCGACATTACCTTTCTGGTACCCATGCTCAGTCTCCAAACTGAATAGTACGTTGCGGTGTCATGGCCGCCATCCGTGATTCGATCGTGCGGTGAATGCACTGCGCAGTGCCGAATCGCGACCATTCAAGCGCATGGTAGGAGTTGGAGCCCCAGGAAGATTTTCCTTTTCGACAATAGACTCTCTGAATTCGACATCGAGGGTTAACACCGCCGGCCGTCGGGCAGCACGCACGCGGCGGTAGCGATCGTGGGTCGAAAAAGTCGAAGTTATGCCGGAAGCCGGCATCGCACAAACGGCGACGCATCGCGGTGCATGAACGCGGAAGCACGTGATTGCCGGGCAGGACAGGATGCCCGTCGAGGGCCGTCGATGAAATGAGACAGGGAACGCGCGTCGACCGGCTGCCTGGCCGTCGGTGATGTGAAGCCGGGAAATCTTGGGAATGGGAAGGGTGATGCAGGATCGAGCAAACGGAACGGCGGATCGCCGTAGCTCGCAAAGACAGATGAGCGCATGCCTGCCGATTCGCGCATCGATCGGGACGGGTTCCGCGATCGGCTCGACATGCTTCGTGCAACGAAACAGCCGACGTGGACGATCCTGGCGGATCACCCTCCGTCGGCTGCATGGTTCCTTCGATGCCGCGTATACCGTCATCCGGCAATGCGACGTCCGCCGCCGCAACGGCGGACGTCGCGCATCGACATGTCGTTCACGACTTGATGATGTTGCGTTCCGGGCCGTACGGGAAGCCAGTGATGTTGGTTGCGCCGTGCTCGCCGACGACGAGGATATCGTGCTCGCGATAGCCGCCCGCGCCCGGATGGCCCTGCGGCAGCATGATCATCGGTTCCATCGACACGACCATGTTCGGTTCCAGCACGGTATCGATGTCCTCGCGCAGTTCGAGCCCCGCCTCGCGTCCGTAATAGTGCGACAACACGCCGAACGAGTGGCCGTACCCGAACGTGCGGTATTGCAGCAGCCCGTATTCCGCATAGATCTTGTTGAGCTCGAGCGCGATGTCGCTGCAGCGGACACCGGGCTTGATCAGCTTCAACCCCGCTTCGTGCACTTCGACGTTGATCTTCCACAACCGCAAATGTTCATCCGGACAATGGTCGAAGAACATCGTGCGCTCCAGTGCGGTGTAGTAGCCGGCGATCATCGAGAAGCAGTTCAGACTCAGGATGTCGCCCTTCTGCACCTTGCGCGTGGTGACGGGATTGTGCGCGCCGTCCGTGTTGATGCCGGACTGGAACCACGTCCACGTATCCATCAGCTCCGACTCGGGAAAGCGTCGCGCGATCTCGCGAACCATCGCCTGCGTGGACGCCAGCGCGACTTCGTGTTCGGGCACGCCTTCGTGCACGGCGGCAGCCAGCGCCGCGCCGCCGACATCGCAGACGTTCGCGCCATGCTTGATGAGCGCGATCTCCTCGTCGGACTTGATCATGCGCATGCGCATCGTCTGTGCGCCGATGTCGACGAACTCGACCGACGGCAGCGCCGCCTTCAGCTTCGACAGCATCTCGAGCGGCACATGGTCGAACTCGATGCCGACGCGGCCCCGATTGTCGATCTCGACCTGCAGCGCGCGGAAGAAATTGTCGCGCTGCCAGTCGGTATAGACGACGTTGTAGTCGCCGACCGTGCGCCGCCACGGCTGGCCGCCATCGATGTTCGCCGAGATCGACACGACCTTGTTCGGCGTGACGACGAGTCCGTACTTCCGGCCGAACGAACAATACAGGAAGTCCGAGTAGTAGTTGATGTTGTGATATGACGTAAACAGCGCCGCGTCGATGTTCTCGCGCGCCATCAGTTCGCGCAGCCTGCGCTGACGGTTCGCATATTCGGCATCGGAGAAGGTGTGCTTCACCTTCTCGCCATTCTCGATTCGAATCAGGTTCTCCATCTTCATGAGCTCGCTCCTCGGTAAAAGGCGTGGTGGGTGTGAGCAAATGGTAGAAGTTCGACAAATTCGAAGATTTCCGGAATGGACATCACAATCCGCGATTTGGCCATTCCGGGTTAACCACCAATCCGGCACCGCCGGTCGTGCGCGCGAGCGCGGGCCTGTCCATCGGCAGGACGATCTTCGGTACGGGAATGAATGCCGGTCGAACCCGGCAAGCGATCGCCGCCGGACTACAGCGCGTTCTGGTAGCGGCGCCGATCGGCGATCGGGGAGATCTGGAACTGTTCCTTGTAGCGCGTCGCGAAATGGGTCGTCGACGTGAATCCGGTGCGCGCGCACACCTCCTCGAGCGAGGTCGCGGTGCGGTAAAGCAGTTGCCGCGCACGCAGCAGGCGAATCTCCAGATACGCCTGCGCGGGCGACTTGCCGAGGCGATCCTGGAACCACCGCTGCAGCTGTCGCTGCGACACCTGCAAATGGACGGCGATCTCGGGCACGGAAAGCGTTTCCTCGACGTTGCTTTCCATCAGTTGCAAGGCCTCGTCCAGTTTCTCGTGCTCCGCGCCAATGTACTGGCGCAGCGACGTCTGCTGCCGATATTCGCGGCTGCGCGGCTCCGCGACCAGCAATTCGAGCACGCGCGCGGCCAGGGCCGGGCTGCCCGGTGCGGCCGCCAGCAGATGCACCATCAGGTCGAGCGGCGCGACGCCGCCGCTGCAGGTATAGCGATCGCGATCGATTTCGTAGAGGCGGGTAGACACCGTCAGTTTCGGAAACTGCTCCATCAGCACGTCCTGGTCCTCCCAATGGATCGTGCAGCGATAGCCGTTCAACAACCCGGCGCGCGCGAGGAAATAGCTGCCGGTATCGAGGCCGCCGAGCGCGGTCCCGTTGCGTGCCTGCCGACGCAACCAGTCGATGATCGCGCCGGTCCGTCGGCGCGGGATGGGATTGGGGCCGACGACGAACACCACGTCGAATGTGCCGCTGTCCGACAGCGACACGTCCGGCACGACACCGATGCCGTCGCTCGACCGGACGACCGAGTCGCCTGGCCCGATCAGTCGATAGTCGTAGACGCGCCGCCCGACGACCATGTTCGCGATCCGCAATGGATCGATCGCGGCACTCAACGCGATCAGCGAGAAGTCGTCGACCAGCAAAAAGCCGTACCGGACGATGCGAAGGTCATGAATGCCTTCACGCGATCGGGACGGCAGCGGCGGTACGGGCGGGGTTTTCGACATCGAGGGGTCACTGCCATCGGACGGATGCGGCATCATAGCGCCGGGCCTCCGGTGGCTGCAATCAACGTGCTCCGGCGGGCCGCCTCGTGACCGTCACCGCGTCACCACGCAGGCGATTCGCGCGCATGCCCGCCGATCACGCGGCACGTACGGCTCAATCTTCGCGGCGCGGCCGGATTTCCGGCAACCCGCTCAACGCACGATTCAGCACCTGCCATGTACGCACCCACGCAATCTCCCGCCAGTCGGGATCGGCCGGCAAGAACGCGTCGAATAGCGCACGCTTGATCCGCCTGCCAAGGGCATCGCGCGGATCGCCATGCAAATGCAGCCAGTGGTCGTCGCGCAGCACCGCATGCATCGGCACCGCGGAAAACGTCCCGCATTCGATCACGAGTTGTATCAGATGCGTATCGGGCAGCGCATCGAGCATCGCCTGCGACGTATAGCCGGTCGCACGCGCGGCCACGCCCGTGTCGCTCACCGCCGCATCCTGCGCCGTCAGCAGCGTATGGAGCCACGGGCCGAACAGTTTTTCGGCATCGGCGAGCGCCGGATAGCGCGACTGCGCGATCGCCATCAGCATCGGATGCCCGAACGGCCCCGCGCCGGTGTGCAGGTCGAACGCGATCGCGACCTGTGCGGGCTGCAGGTACTGCGCGACGATCTCGCGCAGCGTCCGATTCGACCACGTCGGCTGCTGTCCGCCGAAAAAGAGCCCGTCGGCGTGAACGTATTGCCCGGCCTCGAGCAACGCCAGATAGCCGGGCCAGCCGAGCAAACGCAACTGCGCGTCGAGCCGTTCATCCGCGTGCCGGCGTTCCGGGCCGTCGAAATCGCGGCACGTGTAGATCT